>DAIQMR010000012.1:36908-57033 GCA_036788835.1 Acidaminococcaceae bacterium | reverse complement strand
TGGTTAGGAGCAACGAATTTGCCTTGTTTATTCTTAACCAGTTTGCCGTCTTCTACCAGCTTAGTGGGGCTATAGATATCGTTGATGTTCCAGCAACCTGGTGTTGGAACTACGATATTTTCCATGGGAGCTTCCACTAAGAAAGGACGGCCTTCTTTATTGGCTTTCATAGCCTTTTCCATAGCAGGCTTGAATTCATCGGCACTTTGTACGCAGATGGCTTCTACACCGTAAGCCTTGGCCACATCTGCCCATTTGGGAGAATAGGGTTTGTTGTCAGGGGTATGGAATTTGGTTCCGAAGGTTGTATGATAGTTAGCATTTTCCAACCCGGCAATAGTACCGAAAGCAGAGTTGTTCATAACAACCCAGGTACAGGGAATACCTTGCTCTACAGCAGTTGCCAGACAGGTAGGATTCACACCGAAGCCGCCGTCACCGGTCAAAGTAATGCTCACTTGTTTGGGAGCTGCCAGCTTGCCGCCCAATACGGCGGAGGCACCGAAGCCCATTGTTGCAAGTCCGGAGCTGTGGTGGATGGTACCGGGAACGGTAACGTCAAATTGCTGAGCAACACCGTTTTTGTTCCAGCCCACATCAGTGAAAATATGTGCATCTTCCGGAATGGTGTCCTTCACATCCTTCAAAATTCTTTGAGGTGTCATGGGAAAACGACCATCGGTGGAAATAGCTACATTGGATTTCTTGAACGCCGCTTTGGCTGCGGCAATTTTCTTTTTGAGGGTAGGATTCTGTTTGCCTTTGGGGCAAATTTTCTTAACCTCAGCTAAAATTTGTTGCAGGCCTAATTTTAAATCACCTACCGCACCAATCTTCACAGGATAGTTACGTCCGATTTCGCTGGGGTCAATATCGATTTGCAGGAAATCGGTATGGTCAGGATCAAAAGTAACCCCTCTGTACCAGCTGGAGCTGTCAGCTTCGGCAAAACGAGTGCCTAAGCCCAAAATAACATCGGCTTTGGTGGTCAGGGAATGAGTGAATTCCATGCCCCAGAACCCGGTCTGACCAACCATTAAAGGATGAGTATCGGAAATACAGCCTTGACCCATCAAGGTACGGGATACGGGAATATCCAGGAACTCAGCCAATGCTGCCAATTCTGCAGAAGCTTCCGCCAGGATAATACCGCCGCCGGCATGAAGCACCGGGCGTTTAGCCTTAACTAATTCTTTGGCAATAGCTGCAGCCGCAGCCGGATCCAAAGCAGGTTTCATGGTAATATGGCTATCTTTATAGGTTCTGTCCCACAGATAATCTTCTTCCTTACGGGAGAAAATATCCATAGGCATATCAATCAAGACGGGTCCGGGACGACCGGATTCTGCCAGACGGAAAGCTTTATCCATAATGTCCGGCAAAGCTTCCGGGTCATCTACACGCCAAGCCCTCTTCACAACAGGCTCTAAAATTCTGTATTGAGTGGCATCCCCGTGCATATTAACTTCCTGATGAGGATGCTTGCCAAAGTAATAGGTGGGAACATCTCCGGCAATAACAACCATAGGAATGGAATCAAAAGCAGCATTGGCAACACCGGTGAGAACATTGGTGATACCGGGCCCCAAGTGGCACATTACAACGCTGGCCTTATGGGTTACTCTGGCGTAGCCGTCAGCGGCAGTAGAAGCTACCGCTTCATGACGATTGGAAATATAAGTGATTTTTTTATTCTTATTCATAGCGTCCAGCATGGCAATAACAGTATGTCCGCATAAACCGAAAACATATTTTATATCACGTCGTACGAGATAATCTACCATTAAATCCGCAACTAATTTTTTAGTCATTATTAACCCTCCACAATTCAAGTAATTTTATGTTGTTCAAGATACTGATCAAAAACATTCTCGCTACGTTTTACGTAATCTCTAAAATATTCCGTAGCCGGAGAAATATATCTTTCTTTGTTCCATTGGAGATAAAGTTTTCTCTGAGGAATTTCGTTGGAAATAGGGATGATTTTCGTCCCAAAGGGCGCACCGGTCAAAGGCTCCGGCACAACTGCCAGTCCCCTGCCTGCTGCCACCAGGCCAAAAATAATCAAGTCATTAGGTGTCTCTGCCACTATATTGGGCTGCACTCTCAGTTCATTAAAAATTCCGTCCAGATGAGGTCTCAGCTGCCCCAGTTTATCAAAGGCGATATATTTTTCTTTATCTAATTCCCGTAAATCTATGCTTTGCCTGACTGCCAAAGGATGCTGCTCCGGCAAAAGAACAACCAGCTTGTGAATGCCAAGGTAAGTTGCCCCGATTTGGGGATAATTAAAACGGGTGGCAATCGCTACATCAATACTGCCGTTTAAAAGATTATCCCGCAATTCCCGCCAACCTTCCTGGGTGTATTGAAACTGTACTTCCAGTCTGTTGGTCTCTGATTGATAACGTACCATTAAATCCGTGGCAAACTGTGCCACCGAGGGAAATCCCCCCAGCACAATGGTCCCTGCATTAGGGTCAATGTATTCTCTAATGGTTGATACCCCTGTTTCCAAGGTGTTCAGTGTTTTTTTCACATAGGGTCGGAAAATCTCTCCGTATTTAGTCAGCTTCACATTTCTGCCGTGGCGCTCGAAGAGCTCTGCACCAAGTTCAGCTTCCAGCTCTTTAATAGCATGGCTGAGATTGGATTGGCTAACATGTAATTTTTCTGCTGCTTTAGTGTAATGTTCTAATTCAGCAATAGTGTCGAAATAATATAACCACTGTAGATTCATTGGTCTGCCTCCTTAGGACAGTTTCGCTGTTTCCCTGGTGCTAATCACAATATCAGCCGAAATCAGAATGAGACCTATAAAGAAAGAGGTTGTAAATGTCTCTCCTAAAATCAGGGCTCCTAAAAGAGAAGCGAAAGCGGTTTGCAGGGGATAAAACAAGGAACAAGTGCTAGCTGGCAGCAGGGACAAGCATTTAGCCCAGGTAAACTGTGCTATGCCTGCACCACCGATGCTCAGATACAACAGACACCCAATAATTTTTGGAGTGAAACTTACATCTACAGTATTAACCATATAAATCGCCACAGGAATATTAAGAGCAGCTCCCACAACCATACCGTAAAAGGTTACCAGAATGGGCGGATACTTACTTGTTACCCTACGCATGAAAATAGAAGCAGTACTAAAAGCAAAAACAGCAACCAATACCGAAATAATCCCCCACACTTCCCCCTGACCACTGGCAGTACCGGTAATGATAGTAGTACCGGCCATTGCCAAGAACAGGCAAAAATATTTAATCGGGGTTATTTTTTCGTGAAGAATAACCGCCGCCAGTAAAGTCACTGCCACCGGCGTTATAGAATTAATAAGCGCCGCGACAGAAGCACCTGTTAATTTAACGCCAATCTGAATCAAATGAATATTGAGGAAATAGGCCAAAAAACCTATGAGAAACATGGTCTTTCTGTCCTTCTTCTCAATGGGCAGATGCCAATATTTTTTCGACATGAGTCCCAACGGTATTAAAGCCAGAAGGCAACGCAAGGCGGCCACATAGGCAGGCGGAAGATCATTAGCTATTAATTTGCCGGCAACATAGACGCTGCCGAAGAAGAAAAACGTAATAAGTAAATAGCCAAAAGCCTGCTTTTGTGTGCCTTGTGACATATTAAAATTCCTCTCTTACCGGGCTTAAACTATTTTGTTTTTTTCAGTTCATCCATCAAAGTCTTGCCTAAGCCCTTAACTTGACCATCAATGTCATTATACAACTTTTTCACACCGTCAAGTTCAAGAATCTTAGCAAAGAAAGCCTTGTCATAATCAATAATGGTCATGCCCTTGCCCTTTAAGGTTTCTTTGTTTTTCTTATCAATATCAGCCAGTTTCGGACGCATTTCCGCAATAGCTTCAGTTACAGCCTGGTTCAAAGCTTTTTGGTAAGCAGGATCAAGTCCGTCATAAGCTTTCTTATTAATGCTGATTTGGTTAGCATACAGGATATGATTGGTGCAGGCCAAATACTTTTGCACTTCGTTCAGGTTGGCGCCCACAACAGTGTCAGCAGCATTTTCTTCTGCATCTACAGTACCGCTTTGCAAAGCAAAGTAAACTTCAGGCCAAGCCAAAGGAGTAGGCTCTGCGCCGATAGCGGTCCAGAAAGCCATGTGGTTCTTGTTGCTCATGGTACGAATCTTCAGGCTCTTGTAGCTTTCCAAAGTCTTCAAATCTTTGTTAGCAGTAGTCAGACGGAAAGTAGCATTTTGCAGGATGCCCAGATAATGGTAGCCTGCTTTATCATAAGCTTCAGATAACTTTTTGTGGAATGCAGAATCCTTGCCGTTCAAAACCTTGTCAATCGCATCCCCTTTAAACTGTGCGAATGACATAGGAAGGTCAAATACTGCCATTTCAGGAATAAATGATACTACGGGAGCAGTCTGAGAAACCACAATTTGAATATCATTGGATTTCATTTGACGAAGCAAATCTTCGTCGCCGCCCAAATCACCGTTTGGATGGTAATCAATGGTTAATTTACCACCGGTAATCTCTTTAACTTTCTTGGTTACCAATTCGCCAAACAATTGGCCGGCTGCATCTTTACCTGTAGAGTCAGCTCCGATTAATTCCACTGCCTTCAAATTGGCATAAGCGCCGCCAGCTTTACTGTCACTCTTTGCCGCCTTGTCGTCTCCGCCGCCGCAACCGGTCAGAGACAATGCCATCATGCCGGTCAAAGCCGCTGCCATAATCTTTCTCATTGTTTTTTTCATTTAAAATAAGCCTCCTTAAATTTTCATTTCCTATTTTTCAATGAGGCTTAAATGACCCCATTGTCATTACTGAACTAACTATTTAAGCAATTTCGGTAAATAAACTGAGAACCAAGGAACATAAGTAATTAAGACCAAAGCAATTATGAAGGAAATCATAAAGGGAACTGCCTTTTTAGCAACCGCCATGGGCGGCTCCTCCGCTATATTGCCCGCCACAAACAAGTCCAGGCCGAAGGGAGGTGTTGCCAGACCTATGGATAAGCAGCAAACCAGGATAACACCAAAGTGGACCGGATCTACTCCTAAGGCCTTAACAGCCGGCAACAGGACGGGAGCCAGAATGATGATGGCAGGACCTGTATCCATGACCATACCTAAAAGCAGGAAGATAATAACCAAAACGCTCAAAACAGTAAAGCTGGAATGGAAATTTCCTAACAGAAATGTTTCAATAGCTTTGGTTGCTCTGGTTAAAGAAAGCACCCGGCCGAAAGCAGTGGCAAAAGCCAGTACGAAAGCCAAACCGCCGTAGGTCTTAACTGATTCACACAGGAAGGGAATCAATTCACTAACCTTAATACTCTTGTAAATAAAGAGAGAAACGATTAAGGCATAGAATACAGAAACAGTAGCAGCCTCAGTAGGAGTTACGAAACCGGTGTAAATACCGCCTAAAACGATAACCGGGCACAAGAGAGCCCAAAAACTATCTTTAAACAGGAAGAAAAAGCCTTCTTTACTGAGTTCGTCCATACGAGCTTTAATCTTTTCCTTGTCTTCACCATGCTTCATGCAATAGTACACTGCATAAACCATCATAAAGATACCAATTAAGATGCCGGGGAAAACGCCACCCAGGAACAAATCACCGGTAGAAACGCCGGTAGCCAAAGAATACAGCACAAAAGGAATGGAAGGGGGAATAATAACTCCTAAACCACCGGCCACGGCAATCAACCCGGCACTCCAAGTTTTGTCATAGCCCAAATCAGTCAGGAAAGGTACGCACATAGCACCAACAGCTGCTGTAGTAGCAGGGCCGGAACCGGAAATGGCACCATAAAACAAGCAGGTCAGAATAACAGCGCAGGGCAATCCGCCGGTGAAACGGCCGGCAAAGAAAGCGAAGAAATTAAATAACTTCTTGGAAATACCGCCTTTGGCCATAATAACGCCGCCCAAGATAAATAAGGGCACAGCCAGAATCGGTGTGGAGTTGGCTCCGGAAAAAGTATTATTTAATAGCTGAACAATGGAGCCGCCTTTATGCATAAGCAAAATAGGAGCTACAGAGCCTAAAATCATACTGGTAGCAATAGGAATGGAAACCGCAATAGCAACCAGGAAAACTACGAATACTAACAGAGCCGCCACTATTGATCTCCCCCTTCTTGCGCCATAGCAGCTTCTTTAGCTGCATCCTGCATAGTTTGTTCCAAAGTAGTTAATTCTCTCTTATGGAAATTCTTAACATGAATAATGATTTGCTGAATGCCTCTGATGACAGCCAGAACAAAACCGATATTCATGAAAATATATACTAGCCACATAGGCCACAGCATAGCCGGTGAGGCTTCTTTACTTCTGCGGATACCTTCTACAAGGTCTACGGAGTAGTAGGCGAAAAGCCCCATGCAAGCTGTGTTAACAACATCCACTAAAATATTGATAGTGTTCTTAACCGTTTTGGGAAGCATATCAATCAGCACCCCGACTCGCAGCATATTGCCCATTCTGATGGTATAGGGCAGTGAAAGGAAAACGCTCCATATCCACAAGAAACGGCAGAACTCTTCTGCCCAGGTTAAGGATGTAACAAATGGTATCTTACGGAAAAGAACTTGTATCATACTAATACAAGCAATGGCAACCAAAAGTAAAACCAAAAGGGTTTCTTCAAAATGTTTATCCAGCCATTGAATTACTTTCATCTTATTCCTCCTCTTTGATTTCCGCTTACTTAGCGGTGTATTGCTTTACTTCCCCTTATTTGCCCTCTGCCAGAATATCCAGCAGTTCTTTACGCATTGCCTCCAAAGGAGCTTTTTTCCCGGTCCACAGTTTAATTTGTGCGGCTCCTTGATACAAGCTCATACTTAAACCATTTAAAATCTTGCAGCCTTTGGCCTCAGCATCCAGCAGAAATTGAGTCTTAGCCGGATTGTAGCAGGCATCAAAGTAGAACTGGCCTTCCTTCATATATTCTTTAGGAAGAGGTGTCTTGCCTATAGTCTTGCCCATTCCCACCCCACTGGCATTAAGCACTACGTCGCAGGCTGCCAGCTTGGAGAAATCTCCGTAAGGAACAAATTCCGCTACGGGAGCAAAATTCTTGTTGATATGGTCGGCTAATTCTTTGGCACATTGTTCATATGCATCGGTAATATAAATTTTCCTTGCCCCATGGTAAGCCAGGATAGAACACATGGCCCTGCCTGCCCCACCGCCGCCAAAACAATAGAATACACATTGGTCAACTTTTATCTCGCCCTCTTCGGTAATGGCAGTGTAGAAACCAACTCCGTCGGTATTGTAGCCAATAAGCTTTCCTTCGGGAGTTTTTACAACCGTATTGGATGAACCCATTTTCTGGCACAGAGGATCTAACTCGTCCAAGTATTCCAATACTTTAACTTTATTCGGCTTTGTTACGGCAAACCCGGCAAAGTTCATGTACCGTAATCCCTTTACAATGTCTCCCAAATGCTCATTGTCAGTCTCTGTGTAAAAATACAGCATATTGAGTCCGGCTGCTTCGTACCCTCTGTTTTGCATTCGTGCCGCAAAAGATTGACTAAGAGGTGTTCCTAACAAAGTAATCATTTTTGTATTAATATCAACCTTCATTATGTGCTCTCCTTCTTTCTATCAAGTCCCGCTTCCGCAAAAACTTTCGCAAATTTTCACTTAGCCGTAACCTCTGTTAGTGTCATTGTATTAGAAATATTCAGAAATATCCAATATCGCTTTTGCATTAATCTATCGATTTTATGCATAATAGATTTATTTCATTTTAACGTTTTCTTAGATAATTAGCAGTTTTATTGGCAGGCTCGCTTGTTTTGCGAAAATTTATTCATTACTTTTTTGCATGATTTCATAGATAAAAGATATTGGATTTAAATTTTCTCATTATATATACTAACTACAAGACGATTTTTGAATATTTACTATGCCTGTTAAGACAAAGGAGAATTTACATTATGAAATTACCGAAAAGCATCATATTATGTGAAGTGGGTTTAAGAGACGGGCTGCAAAATGAAAAGGCTATTTTGACTACAGAGCAAAAAGTTGACATGTTAAAAGACTTGATTGCCGCCGGTTTTAAAGTTATTGAAGTTGGTTCTTTCATGAGTCCCAAGGCTGTACCCCAAATGGCTAATACAGATGAAGTGTATAAGGCTATTGGCCAAGTTCCCGGTGTAGAACTTCGTGCCCTGATTCCCAATCTCCGTGGGGTGCAAAGAGCCGTGGACTGCGGCTGCAAGAAAGTAAAGCTGAATGTCTCTGCCAGTCGTATGCACAACCTGAAAAATTTAAATATGACACCGGAACAAAGTGTCCACGGGTTTGCCTCCTGCGTGGAAGCAGCGCAAAAAAATAACATCGCCATTTCCGGTTCCATTTCTATGCCATTCGCTTCCCCTTGGGAAGGGCTGACACCGGTTAGCGATGTAGATGCTATTATTGAAGCTTATTTGCATGTAGGTATTTCCGAAATTTCCCTGTCCGATGCTTCCGGCATGGCTATGCCTGAGCAGGTGAACGAATTATGCCAGCATGTTCTGGAGAAATATCCTCAGGCTACTTTCTGGCTCCATTTCCATAATACCAGAGGTATGGCTATGGCCAATATTATTGCCGCCATGGAAGCAGGGATTACCCGCTTCGACAGTTCTTTCGGCGGTTTAGGAGGCTGTCCTTTCGTTCCCGGCGCAGCGGGAAATATTTCAACTGAAGATGTGCTCCATATGTGCGATGAATCCGGTATTGCCACTGGCATCGACCTGGGGAAAGTTATGACCATCTCCAAGAAACTGCGTGAATACGTAAACCACAACCTAGACAGCTATGTGCTGCGAGCCGGCCGGAACACAGATTTAATAAATTCAAAACGAGAATAGTACTTGTTACAAAAGGTACAACTACTTTTATAGCAGCGACCGCTTTTAGCTGCAAAATAACAATAAAGCACGAACGTGAGAACTGAGAAGTTCTCGTGTCCGTGCTTTTTAGTATATAACAGGAACTGGTTTCTTGTATGACTAAATAATTCCCCTGATTTTAGCTAAGATTGCGCAACCACGGGCTGACATGTTTGGGCAATGAGGTTCCAATATATTTGTTTGCCACTCCGGATGTTTGGTACGTAGTATATCATAGAGTCCCTGACGGAAGGGTTCTTTCCCCGTCAGAATAATGCGGGGCATTTTGCCGGCAAAAGTAAAGAAAGTGTTTTCTTCCAGGACTTTAATATCGCTGCTTAAGACCACGCCCAAGAGAAAATTGGCTGCTTCCGTATTGCTAATGCCGGCAAAGTTTTTCAGAATTCTTGTAGAAAATGCGGCCCGTCCCAGGCCTAATTTTTCGGCAGTGGCACAGCCTTTTAGGCACATGGTTTTATTGTAGTTGTCCTTATTGGCATATATTTTGTCAGTAGCACCGGAAAGAATGCTGTTGGTAACCAAGAGAGAATAAATTTCTCCTGTCATGGCTGTTTCGCAGCCTAAAATTTTTTGTTCTTTGTTAATAGGAATAAATTTACTGTGAGAACCTGGCAAAACCACGATACATTCCTGCCCCAGAGGTAATTGCTCCATAAGAGCAACCATTTCCACTTCTTCTCCCCGCATAATATCCATTTGGGTAAAGTTGTCCAAATCAATGGGTACAGAAGTATTTTTTATCCCCGGCACAAACCAAAAGGGCAGCGGGCAAATCTCCGGAATAACAATCTTTTTCATGCCGGCCGCCAAATCTGCCGGGCCTACCGGAGCCGTCAAATGCGGCAAAAGACAAAGCCCCAGATCAGAGGTAATCATCCCTGCTCCCAATATGCAGGTAATATCTTCATAGGTTATATGCTGTTGATGGAGCAGTCCTTCGATACATTCCTGAACGGCAGTGCCAAGGATTTTTTTGTTCCCCGCTGCAGCTACATCACGTATGCCCACCGGTCTTTCTTCGTGGGCACATTCTTTGCCCTCTTTATTCCATAAAATCGTTCTGGTGTTTGTGGTGCCACCATCTAAAGTAATATAGTATTTCATAAGGCCGCCTCCGGAAGAAATTATTTTTCTTTTTTCTCAGCTTCATTATTATCGGCAAAACCGGCAAAGCACAATCCTGCTGCCGCCACAGTCAAAACCTGTCCGCTGAAGGTTTCCAGCAGAACTAAGATTTTGCAAAATCCCGCTACCGGCACAATATCCCCATACCCCATGGTCACAAGACTAATACCGCTAAAATAAAGACTGTCAATGTAATTTGTCAATCTATTAATGGCCTCAGGAGCCAATTCCGCCGTTACTGTAGCCGTGGTCAGCCAGAAATCCCCGATGCCGCTAAAAGACTTTACCTGTTTCCCACCCAGTTTCAGCACACAGGCAGCATAGGCTTCTACATCAGCAATCAAATAGAAAAGATTGGCGAAAGCCAGCCACAGGACAAAATAGGCCACGCCTATAATCAATAGTTTTGTATGACCTTTGACTCCTTTAAAGAAAGCCATTCTCAAGCTGAAAAATACTGTAATGAGTATGGAAAAGAGACTTATAAAGGCAAACCATTTTAAAAGGGTAGAGCCGACGGGATGAGGATTGCCCGTAACACAGGCATCAAAAACAAAGGCTGCGAATAAGGGTGCAAAGGACAGGAGCACCCAAAAAAAGATAAATTTTTTAAGGTTGTTATCTATGAGATGCATTAAATGCTGCAAGCTCAATTTTTTTTGTTTGCTAATTTCTCCTTGAATTTTTTTATTGATTTTTCTATTAATCTCTGCTCTCATCTCTGTTCCCTCCTGCGGATTAGCCTAATTATACCATTTTCTCACTTGAAATACACATATCCGTAGCACGTAATAATGGGAGTTGAAGCAAATCGCTTCAACTCCCATTTTATAACAAACCCGTACCATCCCTGCATGTTATCTTCTTATTTGCCGAATACTTTTTTGCGTAATTTGATGCCGGTAGGAGTGATGGCTAAACCGCCTCCGGCTGTTTCCCTAAGAGATGCGGGCATGGCATGCCCTATTTCGCTCATGGCATCAATGCATTCATCTACGGGAATGGCGCTGGTAATACCGGCCAAGGCCATATCTGCCGCAGAAAAAGCAATTACTACGCCGGAAACATTTCTCTTGATACAAGGGATTTCTACCAATCCTGCTACCGGGTCACACACCAGTCCCAGTTGATTTTTAATCGCCATGGCGCAGGCATTGGCCGCCATAGCCGGGGTACCTCCTGCTACTTCTACCAAAGCCGCTGCTGCCATCCCAGAGGCACTGCCACATTCTGCCTGGCAGCCTCCTTCAGCTCCGGCAATGCAGGCCCTTGCGGCAATAACCATGCCTAAAGCCCCTGCCGTGAACATGGACATAACAATATCTTTTTCCTTGTAGCCTTTCTCTTCAAACAAAGATACGAGACAGCCGGGCAAAATTCCGCAGCTTCCTGCTGTAGGCGTAGCCACGATTCTCCCCATGGATGCGTTGCAGCCGGATACAGCCAGAGCCCTGCTGATAGCCCCGGTCATGAAGGAACCGGAAAGTCCTCCCTTGGTCTTTGCATTATAGGCTTTCATCTTGTAGCCTTCCCCACCGGTCAATCCCGATGTAGATTTGAGCTCAGGATCCATGCCGGTGACAACGGAAGCCTGCATAACTTTAAAGCTCTCTGCCATTTGAGCATACAAATCTGCCGGAGTCCGCTCCATTTCTTTGGCTTCGTCCGCCAAAACTATTTCACTGATCTTTTTATTTTCTTTTTCTGCTGCTTTTACCAAGTCAGCAATGGAATCATATTTTAACATGACAGGTCCTCCTAAAAGACTCGAATAAGCATTACATTAGTGACATTCTTAATTTTGCGCATATCCTGCACCATGCCCTCTGGTGGCAGCCCGTCTATCTCAATAGTCATCAGTGCTTCGCCGCCTTTGACCGGTCTGGACAAGCGGAAATTGCCTATATTTACATTAGAATACATTTCCCGCATTAAATTAGTAACGTCGGCAATGGCACCTGGTCTGTCTTTATGGAAAATCAGAATAGTATTGTACTCACCGGTAAAATCAACTTTTTTGCCATTAATATAATCCACACGGATATTGCCGCCACCAATGCTGGCACCCTGAATTTCGTGCTTTTGTCCTTTGTCATCGGTAATAACAATTTTGGCTGTATTAGGATGGCAATTGGGAATATCTTTAGGAACAAATTTATACTTAAGGCCCTGCTTTTTGGCAATATTCAGCATGTCACGGATTTCCACGGAATAACTATGATAGCCTAAAATCCCGGCCAAAAGTGCCCGATCGGTGCCGTGTCCCTTATAAGTCCTGGCAAAAGAACCGGACAAATAAATAGTCGCATCCATAGGTTTTGCCCCATTCAGTATTTTGTTGGCCACTCGTCCCAGGCGCACTGCTCCTGCCGTATGAGAGCTGGATGGGCCAATCATGATTGGTCCGATAATATCAAAAACATTCATCTTCCTACCTCCTGAAATCAGCTATTTGTAATTTAAATTTTCATATAGATAAATTTTCTTGCATTTATGTTTTAGTGTAACATAAGGAATAAAGAAACGCAAGTAGCGGGTTGAAGTTTTCCGACATTTTGCCTATAATAGAAAGGTAAAGTTGCTTGATAATAGTCGTTATAACATATTCACAGGAGGTTTTAGTATGAAAATTTCTAATCGTGTTAAATCCTTAATCGCCTCTCCTATGCGCAAACTGACTCCCTACGCAGATGCAGCCAAGGCTAAAGGGAAGAAGCTTTATCCCTTAAATATTGGTCAGCCTGATATTGAGACTCCTAAAGAATTTATGGATGCCATTCGCCAATTTAGCCAACCGGTTATTTCCTATGGGCCCTCCAAAGGCAATCCCGCTTTGATTGCCGCCATTGCCAAATATTATAAAGAATGGGACATGGACTATGGGACCGCAGATATTTACATCACTAACGGTGGCAGTGAAGCTTTGCTTTACTCCTTATCCGCTATCTGTGACCCGGGCGATGAGTTGATCGTCTTTGAGCCTTATTATCCCAACTATGCTATGTTCGCCACAGAATTGGGCATCAAAGTTGTTCCTATTTCCTTAAAAGCAGAAGATGGTTATCGGCTGCCCCCGGAAGCAGAAATCGAGACTTACGTTACAGCCAGAACCAGAGGCATCCTTGTTACTAATCCCAGCAATCCTACCGGTGCAGTCTATAGCAAGGAAGAAATGGAAAGATTAGCACGTGTTTCTTTGAAGCACGATTTAGCTATTATCAGCGACGAGGTTTATAGAGAATTTGTCTATGACGGTTCCTATGTGAGCTTCGGCACTTTCCCGGCCCTTAAAGAAAACCTGATTCTCATTGATTCTGTATCCAAACGCTACAGCGCCTGCGGTGCTCGCATAGGCTGCATTATTTGCAAAAATCCTACTTTCCAGAAAAACATTATCAAATGCTGTCAAAGCCGGCTATGCAGCCCGACCCTAGAACAGATTGGCGCAGCGGCTTTATATGACACCCCGAAAAGTGTTCTTGCTGACGTAAAAACCGAATATATTAAACGTCGTGATACCATTGAAGCGGAACTGGCCAAGTTACCCGGCGTAACATTTTCTACTCCCCAGGGAGCTTTCTATGTCATGGTAACTTTCCCGGTAGACGATTCCGAAAAGTTCGCCATCTGGTTATTGGAAAACTTCGATGTAGACGGAGAGTCTGTAATGTTCGCACCGGGCAACGGTTTCTACCAAGACCCGGTCAAAGGCAAGAAACAAGCTCGTTTAGCCTATGTGCTTAATTGCGACAGGATTATAAAGGCAATTCATATTCTGGGCGAAGGACTGAAAGCCTACCCAGGGCGGGATAAATAATCGAGTCAACATATAAACAACCATCTGACAAAGGTACTAAAAAGCGGACTATTTTGTGGCTGAGACGCGAAAGAAACAGGTTCAACGAACGAACCTGTTTCTGACAAATTATCAGCCACAAAGAGCCGCTTTTTTTATTGGTCTGCTTGATTTTTCTTTGCTTCTCTAATCTTCTTAGCCACTCTTCTCTGGCTAATATAACTCATAACGATGGAAATAACCGCCAGAATCAGAAGTACTACAGCAATAGGCTGTTGGAGAATAACAAAAGGATTGCCTTGAGAAATTACCAAGGTACGACGGAGATTGCTTTCTGCCATGGGTCCCAAAATCAAAGCCAGCAGAATAGGCGGCAGGGGGAACCCATACCGTTGGAGCAAGTAACCGAATACCCCAAAACCTAAAGTCAAGAACACATCAAAGAAGCTGTTCCGCATAGAATAGGAGCCGATTAAAGACAGTACTAAGATGATTGGCAGCAGCATTCTTTTATCCAGCCCGATGACTTTCGCAAAAAGCTTCACGCCGGTAGCACCTAGAATGAACATAGCAATATTGGCTATGAGCATAGAGGCAAAGACCATATAAACAACATCAATATGTTCTTTATACAACAGAGGCCCGGGCTGCAAACCGTGAATAATAAAAGCACCCAGCAGAATAGCCGTTACCGAGTCGCCGGGTACGCCTAGTGACAATAGAGGAATCATGGCACCGCCGGTACAGCCATTATTGGCCGATTCAGATGCGGCCACACCTTCAATCATACCCGTGCCGAACTTCTCCGGTGTCTTGGAGGAACGCTTGGCTTCACCATAGGACACGAAAGCAGCAATATCGCCGCCGGCTCCGGGAATGGAACCAATAAAAGAACCGATAACGCCGCCCTTAACGATAGTAACCAGGCAACGTTTTAAATCATCCATGGTGGGCAAAATTTGTGTAACCTGTTGGACGATTTGTTGTCCCACAGAGAATTTTTCTACTCCGGATAAAATTTCTGAAACAGCAAAGAGGCCGATTAAAGTAGGAATAAAAGGAGGGCCTTCGTATAATTCCATTTGACCGAAAATATACCGTGGATAACCGGAAATAGGGTCGGAACCCACCGTACAAAGAATCAATCCCAAAAAGCCTGACATAACACCCTTCAGCACGTTCTGCCCGGAAATAGAAGCAATAATAGACAGGCCGAAAACAGCCAGGGCAAAATATTCGGAAGTACTGAATTTCAAAGCGAAAATAGAAACCTGAGGTGACAGAAAGGTCATAATAACACAGCCCAGAATACCACCCAGAAAAGAAGCCATTAGACTCATGCTGAGGGCACGACTAGCCTGCCCTTGCTGACACAAAGGATACCCGTCCAGCATGGTTGCCGCAGCAGCAGGAGTACCGGGGGTATGAATCAAAATGGAAGCGATAGATCCCCCATACATGGCCCCGCAATACAAGCCTAACAACATGCCAATAGAAACATCCATTTCCATACCAAAACTAAATGGTACCAAAAGAGCAACCCCCATGGTAGCCGTTAAACCGGGCAAAGCCCCAACCAGAATACCTCCTAAACAGCCGGCAAAAATGACCAGTAAGGCATGAGGTTGCAGTGCATTAAGCAAACATTGCAAATATAATCCGAAATCCATAAGTCATCTCACCCCTTATAGGAAGTTTTCCAATAATCCCATCGGCAGCTGAATATCAAGCATACCTTGGAATGCCAACTGCACACATACTGCCGTTGCCGTAGCGACCAAAAACATACGGGCGTATTTTCTAAATTGCAGCTTATACATCATAAACATCATGAAAATAATTGTAGCAGGAATAAAGCCTAGATATTGCATAACTATAACATAAATAACTGCAGCCGCCAAAATAATCAAGGCTCTTTGAATTCCCGGGTCCGTAAAGGAAATAGTTTCCGCCTTACGGTCTTCTTTTATGCTATAAGTATGAACTAAAAGCAAGATGGAAGACACACCCATACCTGTTGCCATAAGCCGCGGGAAAAAATCCGGCCCGATTTTCATAACTGCATCGGTAGGAAATGCCGCGCTGGAAACCCAGACATAGACACATAATAAAAGGCCCAGAATTCCCCAAATAATATTAGCTTTTTTCATCTTATCACAACCTCGTTGTTGAAATAAATAAATTCCTTAAGAAAGGGGGCCAAACCTTATGGTTAAACCAGATGAACATCTGTCACAAAGTTTGGCCCACTGTCATTGTACTTAACCTTTATTTTTTCTTTAAGCCAATGGAATCCATGGTCTTATCAACTAAGTCGAAATTCTCTTTCAAGAATTTAGCGAAATCATCAGGTCCTTGATAAGCAAGGTTCAAGCCCATTTTCTTAGTGAAGTCAATGAAAGTCTGATCTTTCATAGCTTTTGCTAAGCAATCAACAATTTTAGCTTTGATTTCCGGTTTAACTCCCTTGGGCAGGCCAATACCTCTCCAAGTACCGAACACTACATCAACGCCTTGTTCCTTAAAAGTAGGAACATTAGGATACAGAGGATCTCTCTTGGTGTCCATAACACCCAAAATTTTCAGTTTGCCGGCATCAACTTGAGCGCGAACTTCGGCAACGGAAACGGAAACAGCTTGAATGTGATTACCAACCAAAGCAGTAACAGCAGGAGCAGCACCTTCAAAAGGAACGTGCTTTACTTGGATACCTGTTTTCTGAGCCATCAGGCCTGCGGCAATGTGCCATACAGAACCGGGTGCAGAGTTGCCGATACTGATTTCATTGGGATGAGCTTTGGCATAAGCCACAAATTCTTTCAGGTTGTTATAAGGAGCATCTTTATTAACAGTTAAAGCAGCAGCATCCGTATTAACACGGATAACCGGGTCAAAGTCCTTATAGGAGAAAGGCACCAGTTTTTGGGGGGGCATGGAGTTCAATTCGAAAGTAATCATACCAATAGTATACCCATCCGGTTTAGCCTTCATGATAGCTGCGTGACCTGTAGCACCGCCGCCACCGGTAATATTGGAAACTGTAATGGTCTTGCCCAAATCCTTTTCTGCGGCTTTGCACAAAGCTCTCAAAACCGTATCAGTCCCGCCGCCGGCACCCCAGGGACAAATCATGGTAATGTTCTTTGTAGGGTAATCTGTCTTTTTGGCAGCCCCACCTTTAGCGGCCTCTTTTTTAGCACCACCGCCACCACAACCGGCCAGCAACATTGTAAAGCTGGTTACAACTGCTAATCCTAAAGCTACACTTTTTTTCATAAAACTTCCTCCTCATTTTTGTCATGTTATTATATGAAGTAAAGTCTTGCCCTGATCTAAACTCCCCACCTCCTGCAGCGGCAAAAGTTTTGATTATACTCTTTATCTTTGTACCCGGCCTGAAGCATCGCCACCTGCCAAAGTTTCCACCTCAGCACGAGTTACATGGTTAAAATCTCCGGGAATAGTATGTTTCAGGGCAGAACCGGCTACGGCGAACTCAATGGCAGCCTTCATATCCTTCCCGTCCAACAGTCCGCAAACCAGACCTGCTGCGAAGGAATCCCCGCCCCCTACTCTGTCTACGATAGGAGTGATGGAATATTTCTTGCTATGGTAAAACTCCCTTGTTTTGCCGTCCATAATGCAGGCAGACCAACCATTGTTGGAAGCGCTGTGGCTTTCCCGCAAAGAACTGATAACGTATTGGAAATGGAATTTATCGCACATTTGATTGAAAATATCTACATAGCCTTTCAGTTCCAGTTCCCCGGTGGTAACATCAGTTTTGCCCGGTTTGAAACCAAGAACTTTATCTGCATCTTCTTCATTGCCAATGCAGACATCAACATACTGCATTAAATTGCTCATGATTTTTTGAGCTTTTTCGCTGGTCCATAATTTCTTCCTGAAATTCAAATCGCAGGAAATCTTAACATTGTGTTTTTTGGCAGCTTTGCAGGCAGCTTCCGTTAATTCAGCAGCACTGTCGGACACAGCCGGTGTAATCCCCGTAAAGTGGAACCAGTCCACTCCTTCGAAGATTGCGTCAAAGTCGAAATCTGCTGCTTTAGCTGTAGAAATGGAAGAATGAGCTCTATCGTAAACGACAGAAGACGGACGCATTGCGGAGCCGCTTTCCAAGAAGTAAATACCCACTCTCTCTCCTTGACGAGCGATGAACTTTGTCCCTACATTATACTTACGAAGGGCTGCCACTGCACAGTCACCAATGGGGTTCTTGGGAAGAGCTGTAACAAATTGTGTTTCATGACCGAAGTTAGCCAAAGAAACAGCTACGTTAGCTTCCCCGCCGCCGTAGTGCACATCAAATTCGTCGGCTTGGATATACCTCTCAAAATTAGGTGTAGACAGTCTTAACATAATCTCACCCATTGTCACTACTTTTGCCATAAAGAATCACTCCTTTAAATTAATTTATTATTTCTAGTTTTACTTAATTTATAATTTAATTATAGCATAATTCACCTAAGATATTATTTTAGAATACTAACTTGCCAATTTCAGGGCTGCTTACCAATGTAAGCTAAAATGCCGCCGTCTACATATAGTATGTGGCCGTTAACAAAGTTAGATGCATCAGAGGCCAGGAAAACGGCCGGTCCTTGTAAATCTTCAGGGGTGCCCCAGCGATTAGCCGGCGTCTTGGCTAAAATAAAGCTGTTGAAAGGATTCCCCGGTGTGCGGAGAGGCGCTGTTTGCGGTGTAGCAATGTAACCGGGTCCGATGCCGTTGCATTGGATATTGGCTGCGCCGTACTCTGAACATATATTTCTGGTGAGCATCTTCAGGCCGCCCTTGGCTGCCGCATAGGCAGAAACGGTTTCCCGACCCAGTTCGCTCATCATGGAACAGATGTTGATAATCTTCCCGTGGCCTTTTTTAATCATGGCGGGAATAACTGCCTTGGATACAATAAAAGGCGCATTCAGATCAATGTCGATAACCTGACGGAACTCTTCTACCTTCATCTCGCACATGGGGATGCGTTTTATAATACCGGCATTATTGACCAGAATGTCAATGGTACCTAAATCTCTGGCGATGTCTGCCACTAGCCTGTTTACTTGTCCTTCGTCGGTTACATCGCTAATGTAGCCTGTAGCTTCAATGCCCAGCTTTTTGTAATCAGCCAGAGCCTGATCCAAATGTTTTTGACTGCGACAATTGAAAGCTATTTTTGCCCCTGCCTGAGCCAATGCCGTGGCAATGGCAAAACCAATGCCGTAAGCCGCCCCTGTCACCAGTGCTACTTTCCCTTCCAGGGAAAAATCTTGCGGATAATTCATCATGTCACCTTCTATTTATAGTGTAAATCTTATAATTCACTGCTGAGATACTCTTCTCAGCACCGCATCCTATATTATGCCTTTACTTCAAATCCTTGTTAGCGATGTTGTCCATGTCAGTGAAAGCTTTGTTTTCGCCGCCCATAGCCCAAATAAAGGTGTAATTGCTGGTACCGGCACCGGCGTGAATGCTCCAGCTGGGTCCGATAACTGCTTCTTCATTGTGCATAACGATGTGACGGGTTTCTTGGGGCTGGCCCATGAAGTGGAATACTACGTTGTCTTTGGGAACGTCAAAGTAGAAGTACACTTCCATACGGCGTTCGTGAGTGTGAGCCGGCAAAGTATTCCAAACGCTGCCAGGCTTCAGGGCGGTCATGCCCATGGACAGCTGGCAGGTTTCCAGCACATCAGGATGGATGAATTGATTAATGACTCTGTCATTAGCAGTTTCCATGGCCCCGCAAGGAACTTTCTTAGCGTCCTTCAAGGTCAACAGCTTAGTCTTGCATGGTTTGTGAGCCGGTGCAGAAACCATGTAGAATTTAGCAGGTTTGCTTTCCTTGTCACTCTTAAAGGTAACCTTTTTGGTACCCATGGTAATATACAGACAATCTCTGTTTCCCAGCTTGTATTTCACACCGTCAGCGGTAATAACACCGGGATCTCCTACATTAAATATACCGATTTCTCTCCGTTCAAGAATAAAGTTTGTTCCGAAGTTGCCCCATACATCAATGCCCTTGTCCAAAGACACAGTCTTCTTCACAGGCATGCATCCGAATACTACCATTCTGTCTACATGAGAATAGGTAACTTGTACCTTGTCAGGTTGGAACAGGTCCTGAATTAAAAATTCCTTTCTTGTTTCTTCCGTGGTATAACGCTTGAAATCACGAGGATTAGTCGAATACCGAATATCCATTTTACTGCCTCCCTATATTAACTGCCTGCCTATATTAAATAACTATTTATAGTAAATAACT
>DAIQMR010000012.1:0-36808 GCA_036788835.1 Acidaminococcaceae bacterium | reverse complement strand
ACTGTTTGAGACTGTTTGGGACTGTTTGGGATTGTCCACGACTATTTGAAACCATTCGAGACTGTCCTGCCTTTTCAATAAACAGTCGGTTTCTGATAACCCAGCTGTTTGGAAATCTCCAAAGCAGTATTCATTACCTGTTTGCCGCACTCTTCCACTCTGTCAGGGGGCATTCTGGTGAAAACTGATGCCACGCTCACTGCCCCGATCGGTAAATTGCTGCGGTCAAAAACCGGTGCCGCCACGCAGAAAGTATCCATTTCCACTTCCCTATTATCCACGGCATACCCACGTCTTCTGGTTATCTCCAGCTCTTTAAGGAGCTTAGGAATGGTAGTAAGTGTATTAGGTGTGTGCGCCTTTAAAGGCGGCCCCCCTTTAATTATTTTCTTAACCGTTTCCGGATTGTTATAGGCCGCCAAAATTGCCTTGCCTAAACCGGAACAGTACATGGGACGACGTCCCCCTAAATTAATATAGCCCCCCATAATGCCCCGCTCTTCGGCACAGTCCAGATAAACAACGTCTGCATGATCTTCTACCGCTATAAAAATAGTTTCATGAACCGCTTCATGCAGCTTCAGCAGATAAGGTCTGGCTACAGACACCATATTGCGCTTTTCTATGACCGACATACCGATCTCAAAGAGATGCAGGCCTAGTTTCAAGGTTTTGAACTGCTGATTATCGTACTCTAAAAAACCTTTTTCCAATAAGGTATAAATCAAGTCATGAACACTGCTCTTAGGCATATCCAATGCCTGGCAAATGTCATTCTGCGTTAAGGGTTTTCCTGCTTTAGCGAACATATTCAGAATGTCCAAAGTTCTAGCTGCCGTCCGATTCACCAATTTCACCCCTTTGTGACCGTTTGTTCATATATGCGTACCGAGTTCCGATACTATGTTACCTTTTTACATTCCGTGTGTCTAGCTTCCGTACAATGCTTCCATTTAAGTTTATCCGTTCAAATCGGTTCCTTATGCCACGTTCATGTTGCTTTGTGGTTCGCATTTACGAACCGAGTTCGATATTACTTTTATGTTTACATTAGCATATCTCTTTTTTTCTGTCAAGACAGAAAAAAGACACAAATTGCGAGAAAATACGCCCGGCTCATGACTAAGTCAAAGAGCAAGGCGTGTAGTGTATTACATATATTTTGCGATAGTCTGATAAACCTGTCTCGGATTTATAGGCTTAGAAAGATGCTCATTCATGCCCGCCGCCAGACTCAATTGGACGTCTTCCTCAAAAGCATTGGCGCTCATGGCAATAATGGCCACGGTTTTGGCATCTTCCCTCTTTAGATTCCGGATGGCTTTGGTTGCTGCCAGTCCATCCATTTCAGGCATACGAATATCCATAAGAATGCCTTGGTAAAACCCCGGTTCAGATTGCTCAAAGGCGTCTAAAGCTTCCTTCCCGTTGTTAGTGAGAGTAATTTCCATACCTACTTTTTCTAAAATTCTTTTAGCAATTTCCCGATTGAGCATCTGGTCATCACAAATAAGAATATGTTTGCCCTGCAAAATTTCCACATTATCAGCTTCGCTGATGCTGGCAGGTTTTTTCCGTTGCAAAGCCGTAACCGGCAGACAGGGCACCACAAAATGTAAACGGAAAGTTGTCCCTTGCCCCAGCTTGCTTTCTACCAAAATGGTGCCATTCATCAGTTCCACCATTTTTTTCGCAATAGCCAGGCCCAATCCCGTGCCGCTTTTTTTCAGGTTTTCTTCATGATTTTCTTGAGTAAAGGGCTCAAAAAGTACTTTTAGAAATTCTTGCCCCATACCGATACCTGTATCGGAAATCTCCGCATCACAAACAATATGTTTTTTGTCCTCAGCAACTTTATTCACTATTTTAAAGAAAATTGTGCCGTTTGGCCTATTGTATTTCACCGCATTGGAAAGCAAGTTGAAATAAACCTGCTTAATCCGCAGATTATCAAAAAGTGGTAAATACGGGCCAGTGGAAAGAAATTCTGTTTTATATGTAATATTTTTTTCCTGGCACATGGGAACAATAACCGCGTCAAGAGCCTGCTTTAACCCTTCAAAATCCATGGGTTCCGGATGCAGTTCAATTTTATTGCTCTCAACCTTGGTCATATCCAATATATCGTTAATAAGATCCAGCAAAAATTTAGAGGCATTATCAATTTTGTTAAGGGCATCCTCAGTACCCGGTGGATTTTGTTCCTGCTGAGCCAAATACGTCATGCCTATAATACCGTTGAGAGGAGTACGGATATCATGGCTCATTCTGGACAGGAACATGGTTTTAGCCTGATTGGCAGCCCGCTCTGTCTCTAGCCGCATCTTGTTTTCCGCAATTTTGATGTTATAGGCCACTTGCCGTTGCCTGAACTTGACCAAGAGGATTATTGCCACTAGAACCACAAGCCACACAGCCCGTCTGTACTTATCATAAAAGGTCGGCTCATCATTGAAATAAATGGCCCCTTTGGGCAAATCTTTTTTGCTAATACCATATTTATTCATTACTTTTTTATCAAATTGGTAAACACTTTGCCCCTTTTCATAGGGTGGTAAGGGTAGCTTTCCTGTCAAAACTTCTTTGACCATGTCAACTGTTTTCCGCCCTATGCTGGCATAGGACAGCTGATAGCCGCCCAACAGTCCGCTGCCCATGCCTGCTTCATCTGCCTTGAAGACAGGAACCCGGGCGGCATCAGTAATCATTTTTATGCCTTGTGCTATGGTGTATCTTCTGTTAGCTTTATCCACATTGAAAACAGTGTAAATCAAAATAGCTTCGTTGGAATAAGTTGCTATGTTTTTTTTAATCTCGTCGGAAGTCATCTTGGAACAATCAAAAATTTCAAAGGTTAAATCAGGGAAGTTCTTTTGCTGAGCCATGATCTGTTCCGCCGACCCAGCCCCTGAAATAGAGTTATCCGTTATAATAACAACTTTTTTGGCTTGTTTTTGAATGGTCCTAGCCAATTCAATAGTTTCCTTGGCAGAGAATTCTTCTACAATGCCGCTAATTAAAGGGTCTTTCTGGTATTTAGCGGCCTTGGTTACACTATTCACATTTTCAAAAATTAAAGGAATCCCTTGAAAATATTTTTCTCTGTTTTTTATAGCAAAATCAAAAGCGGCATCGTCACCCAAAATTACCACATCGTACTTATAACCCCGGCTTAGCAAATCCAATTCCTCTGTGAGTTTTTGTTCCGCCACTTTATAATCAACATATTTTTCGTTCATAAATAAATATTGAATGGAAGCTGTGTCTTTTAAGGCACTTTCTACCTGAGTGATGATGATAGGCACTGTTTCAAAATCGTAGCCGTAGGAATTAATAAACAAAATATTATGCTCTTTAAGGTGCTCAGCTTGCGGTGGCGTGGCCGCTGCACTTTGCCCGGTAACAATAAGCATGCACAGCAAAAAAATCACAAAGATACACAGAAACCTTTTCCGCGACTTTGTGAATATATGACTCCCACAACCATTCCCCATTAGCATTTATAGCACCGTCCAATATAATGCTTATCTTTAGTAATATCTTAGCAAAAATTCTTGTTTTTTACAAGTTTTCAAATAGCGTGTTTGTGTAGTATAATTAATTCGTTATTTAAAGGAGGATGTACCATGTCTGTATTTACTGCTGCCCTAACCTATTTTCAAAGGGGAGGCCTCATTATGTGGCCTTTGCTCCTTTGTTCCCTTGCTGCCATTGTTCTGGCTGTGGAGCGTTATCTGTTCTATAAACAGGCCGATTCCGGCTCGCAATTTGCTCAGGATTTTTGTCGTCTTTTAGCAGAGGATAAATTGACTGATGCAGAAAAATTGGCCTTATCTACCAAAGGTGAAATCTCCAAATTCTCAGCCACCGTCCTAGCAAAGCGCCATACTTTCGCCCGTTCCACGGCCTACGTGGAAAGTCAGGCAGAACGCGTCATCAGCCATTTTGAAGAATCCCTTTCCTATTTAAGTGTCATAGTAACACTGTCCCCCATTCTTGGTTTATTGGGAACCATCACTGGCATGATGAGTGCCTTTAACAGCTTCAATTTCCGTGGGGACAATCCTTTGGCAGTAACAGCCGGTGTGGCAGAAGCCCTGATAACGACTGTATACGGACTGTGCATTGCCCTCTTGGCAATTTGCCTGCATACTTATTTCATGCACCGGTTAAACAGGATTACCATGGACATTGAAGATATCAGCCGTTCTCTCTTGGAGACACTGGCCGACGGCGGACAAATGAAGGTGTAGGCTATGTTCAGACTAAGACATAAAAACACTTCTGACATTCCTAATATTCAAATCAGCCCCATGATTGATATGGTTTTTTTGCTGCTGATTTTTTTCATTATGACTACTATGTTTTTGACTCAGGTGAAAACCATTCCCTTGCAGCTGCCTACTGCACAAAGTTCTGAAGTCCAGACTACCACTGATTTTATCGTGGCAATTAAAACTGATGGGTCGACCTGGTTGGGAGATAAGAAAGTGCCTTTGGTTGATATCTTGGCACAAGCGAAGGCTTCCTCCCAAAACAACCCACACTTTGCGGTGATTATCAGGGGCGATGCCAAAACCGATTACGGCACCGTCATCAATGTGCTGGACAAATTAAAGCAGGCTGGTGTGGCACGAATTGGCATGGCCACTATCGACAAATAAATAATACCGAATGAGTTAGACGCAGCAAGTGTAGTACGGATTGTTATGACTATTATCTATAAATAGAGGGTTATATGAAAAAGGAAAAACGTTTGGCGTGGGGCGTTAGTATGGCGTTGTCCGTACATATTGGTATCGCTGCCCTGCTTTCGGGGTTGGTATTCATTTTGCCAAAACCTACCACCGCTAAAATAATAGAAGTTAATATCGTGGATTTACAAGATACGTGGTCGTCTAAAAAAGGAAGTTCCGATGCTGGTACTGCCCTTGCGAGAAGCTCAAAAGACAGAGCTGCCGGTGCTTCCGCTGTCAAGAGCAACCCTGCCTCAGCTAATAATGAAACCGCTTCTTACGGTGCGGCACCACAAGTCGCAAATTCAGAAAATCCTACTGACGGCGTGGCAGCTAATGTTCCTACTAATGCCGGTACGGCGGGAAATAGGGCCAATGGTAACGATATTCCCTCTCAGGCCGGCAACAGCCATTCTGGTGGAGCTGATTCTGGTACGGGGATTTCCAGTGACGGCAGCACGAACGCAGCTGGTCCAGGAGGCGATCCTTCTGGCAAAGGCAGCTCCAACGCAACTGATTCCGGAAGTGCCGGTCCCGGTGAAGGTTCAGGACCCGCCCAAAGACCCGGTGAGGGAGAAATAGCCAACAACCCCAGATTAATATCCGGCGGAAAAAATTATCCTGCTGCTGCCCGCTCTGCAAATCAACAAGGTACTGTCCTTGTACACGTGACAATTAACGTCGCCGGTAAAGTCGTAAATGCTTCCCTGGCTGCCTCCTCCGGTTACCCATTGCTAGACAATGCTGCCGTCAATGCTGCCTATGGCTGGAGCTTCAGCCCGGCCACAGATCCTTATGGCACACCATTGTCCTACACCGGCAACATCCCCGTAGAATATGATTTGAAATATTAAAAAGCATCCTTAGCAAAGGATGCTTTTTTGTTGCAAAAGAACTATGAACACCAGCGGCGGAGTTTGTTCAGGGCGCGTTCTATTTCCCGCCCCAGATCAAAACGATTGGTCTTGAGCATAACGGACATATGGGTAAGCTGATAGTGCCGGAAATACCGGGCCCAAATCAAATAACGTTCCCTAAGAGTTAGTCTCCGCAAAGCTTTTAGCAGGTCGGCTCTGGTAATTAACGAACCGGCAAAATTCTCTACTTCAGGGGATGGAAGTTCAGAAAGGTTTGTGCCTTCGCGATAAAAGTACCTGCGTCTTTTCCTGGCCGCATTATTCAGAACGAATTTTAAATAGTTCTTAATGTGTCCGGGAAAACTTTCTGTGATTTTACCCCGGTAGTGACGAATGGCATCCCAGATAGCCACATGGCAAAGACCGGGCAACTCATCTTGAATATTCTCGTAGCGTTTTTGTTGATACAGTGCAAAGATTAATGGTCTAAAGCGCTGCATAAGCACCTCCTGGGCTCTTGCGGAACCTTGGCGCACGAGAATTACCAGTTTCACGACATCTGCTTGTTTCATGTTCCTTTTTCCTTTCGGAAAGATATCTTCCATGTATTGGTACCAAATTAAATATATGTGAAAAGCGGCTCCTTTGGCAACCTGCTTATCTGCGAAGAAGGAACCTAAGAACGAATTGTCATGATTTTCACTACAATTAAATGTGCCTATACGCAAATTTTCCCATAAAATTTTTGCACATTTTACCTGTCTGCGGACATTTATTAAGTGAAGGGGGCAAAGCCCGGAAAATTTTAGAAAGGAGGTAGCGTTATGACTGTCAACAAAGAAATTAAAACCATGGAAATATTGGTTAGTGCCAATATTGGTGTCAAAAGCAACGGCGCTCCTATGCAAAAGGATTTCGCTTTCAAAAACATTAACCCTAATTCCACTAATGAAGTGCTTTACAAACACGGTATGGCCTTGGGTACTTTGATTAAGCATACCAAGTCCGGTATTTATATAAGAGAAAGACATTTATTGTCTGAAGTACAAGCCTAGTAAAGAAAGGAGCTTTATAAAACATTTAGAAGAAAGGAGGTGGAGACAATAAGATGGCTATGCAAACTACTTTGGTATTGCAGTTTAAAGATGCTTCCGGAAAAAGCAAGAGAATTAATATCGCTAATCCGCTTAGCACTCTGGAAACTGAAAAGGTTCGTGAAACAATGAACGGGATTGTAGCAGACAAGCTGATTATGTCAGGCGGCGCGCCCCTGGCAGGTATTGGTGAACCACTGCGCAAAGAAACCGGTTTATGGGAACCTAAAGCAGAATAAGGTTCTGAGCCCCCTTTAAATGTTTAAGAAAAACCCCAAGAAAAGGATGAAAAAATCCTTCCTTGGGGGTTTTATTTTGCCCATTGCTTTTTTAGCATTATTATTATATAATAATAAATATCAATTATGTTCTATTTTCTTGCGGAGGTGACATAAATGCAAAAAAAGAGAGGCTTTTTAGCAGCCCTGCTAATGGGTCTGCTGGTGCTGATTGTGGTTGGCTGCGGGAAAACGCAAAAACCGGCCTCGCAAATTTATAAAAATGCCGAAATTATTGATATGAAAGGCGCAGCTGCCCCGGGAAAAGTTTCCGTTGTTAAAATTAGTTCCAAAGAGCTTTCCCAGGCTGACTTGGAAGAATGGTACTACCGCTATGCCAAACCCGCTGTAGCTGAGCACAAGTATAATTATTGCGTTATCGCCTACACCGACAAACAGGATTTAGGCATAATCTACAATGGTACAACCCTGACTAAGGACATAAGCCTAGAAAGGCAAATGGCCGCCAAGGGCAATCCCAAGTGCGAAGGCACTGTTATTGTAGAAACAGACGGGGGCAAATATTTGAAGCCTCTGAAATTTGGGTGAGGGGCCTAATCTCTGTTAGGTTCTAACAGCCAAAATCTTAATGCTATGGCACGCCTAACCCATGACTTCAATCGTGAGTGAGGCGTGCTTTTTTATGCGTAACATATGTGCATACGTTAATTTTACTTATACGCAAAAACACTAGTAAATTAGCCTAGTATTTTTTAATTTATTAACACCAACGACAAATCGTTTACGTTGGTTCCCGTAGGCCCTGTAATGATAAGGTTCCCTGCAGCTTTCAAGGCATCGTAGGAAGCGTTATCCCGAAGGATCTGGTCAATATGGATACCCTGCTTCAACAGCTTGCCTGCAGTAGTACCATCGCAGTAGCCCCCTGCCGCATCAGTAGGGCCATCGGTGCCATCGCTGCCAGCAGACAGAACTACTACATTTTTCAAGCCGGCAATAACCGCTGCCGCTGACAAAGCGATTTCTTGATTACGTCCGCCCCTGCCTTTGCCTGTTAAATGTACCAAGGTCTCACCACCGGCTATAAAAGCCAGTGGTTTTTTGCTGTCTGCGTATTCCTTGGCAATAGCGGCTAGGAAACGCCCTGCATCTCTGGCCTCGCAATCCAGAGAAGTGGTCAGCAGTATTGTTTTGTACCCAAGCTCTTTAGCCTTTCGTTCAGCCGCTTTGCACAACATGCTGACACTGCCTGTAACCACGGTTGTCACATTATCTAAATGTTTAGGTGTTTCTTTTTCCAGTAATGCCTGAGCCTCCGGAGTCAACTCTAGGTCATACTTTTTCACTATACTCATAGCCTCTTCAGTGGTGGAGCTGTCCGGATAGGCCGGCCCGGAAGCTATCATGTCCAGAGGGCTGCCGATAATATCTGAGAGAATGACAGTATAGACATGAGCCGGCCGGCACAGTTGGGCGAACTTGCCGCCCTTTACTGCCGACAGCCTTTTCCGCAAAGTATTGATTTCTACAATATCCATACCCTTGGCTAAAAATTGTTTGGTTAATTTCTGTAGTTCTTCGGCGGGAATCAAAGGTTTTTCAAACAGAGCAGAACCGCCGCCGCTCACCAGAAAGACCACGGTATCATTCTTACTTAGTCCTGAAACCATCTCAATGGCTCTGGCGGTAGCCTTAAAAGAATTCTCATCGGGGACGGGATGGCCAGCTTCATAGATTTCCACCTTGGGAATTTTTCCCATGGCGTGTCCGTACTTAGTCACAACTATACCGCAGGTGAGCTTTTCCCCCAAGGTCACTGCGGCCTTGTGAGCCATCTGCCAGGCCGCTTTGCCCATAGCTACTAGCACAAGCTTCCCTGCGGGGAATTTCTTGTTTTGCAAAGCCTTGGCCACTGCCTGATCCGGCAAGGATTCCTTAAACGCATATTTCATAATTGCTTTAGCATTACGTATATTAGCCATTTGCTTCCTCCTATTACAGTACTGTCAATACCACAATTCTTTACATTATAGCATACTATGAGCCGGTTATTCAGTTAACTGAGATGCCTTTACTCTACAATCATATCTACAAAAACATCTTTCTTTAAGCCGTGGAAATAATTTTCCAAGGGAAAATCTTGCACAGCCCTGGTCAATTCCTCCCTGTTAATCTTTTTCCCCAGCATGAATTTTTGTACGTCCTCTTTATCCCCGTTGCCGAAATAATCTCCGAACACATCGAAGGCAGTAATTCTGCCTTCTTGAACATTAATATGGAACTGGAATTTACCACATCCTTCCACATAGCGTTCTTTCTCAATATCATATTTAGGAGACTTGCCGTAATTCCATTCCCATGTATCGTAACGATTTTTTTGAATTTCTTTAATCTTGGCTATTTCTTCGGAAGTCAGTTCATGCTTCTCCATTTTTTCCCGTTTTGCCATTTCGGCCAAGAGAGCTTTTTTGAAAACTTCCAGAGGAACTTTTTTCTCCATGTAATCTACCACGTTGGTCACTCTGCTGCGAACAGAGGTCACTCCCTTAGAAGCGATTTTGTCCTTTGATACAATGAGAGCCTTGGATACCTTAGTCAAATCAGAAGAATACAAAATAGCCCCATGATGCATAATTCTCCCCTGCTTCATATATTGGGAATTCCCGGAAAACTTTTTCCCGTCAATAGTAATATCATTCCTGCCATTAATCTCTGCGGCTACCCCCAGGGTTTTCAGGGCGTTGACTACCGGCAGACAGAAACGGGAAAAGTCAAAATCTGCCATTTGGTCCGTCCGGGAAACAATAATAGTAAAATTCAAATTTCCCATATCATGGTACACTGCACCGCCCCCGGATAATCTGCGTACTACGGAAATATTATTGTCTGCCACGAACTTTTGATTAATTTCACCAATAGTATTCTGGTGTTTGCCTACCACAATCGTGTTGGCATTTTGCCAAAGAAAAAAGTATTCTTCATTCCTATCCATCTGGTCAAAAATAAATTGTTCCATGGCCAAGTTAAAATGTGGGTCAAAACTCTTGCTTTCTAAATAGATCATTTTTTTCTGCCTCCAGCCTTTTAAAAAGGAATATGTTGTCCCAGTTTGTTCCAGAGCACTATTTCAGCACCTCCGGCATACTTCTCTACATCTCGTACTACCATTTTATAATATCCATATTTATCATCGTTGCCGGAGCTCAGATGATAAATAATAATTTTCTTCACCTTTAAATATGCAAAAATTATTTTTCGTCCGTGGGAACTATTAAAAAATACAGGTGTGACAAAAAGATAATCCACTGTCATATCCTTATATGGAGCAAAAAGTTCTTCTTCATAATCACTGTCGGAAAGGACTAGGATGCTTGCCTCCGGTGTGGTAATGAAAAAACACTGAACGGGAACATTGTGATATTTTTTGTCCACATGCCTGATAATAAAACGTTGTACTATAATATCATCCTGCAGCACGGCTTTATCATTGTGGTCAAAAACAATATTTTTACCGCCGTACTTTTTATAATCCGCTGCCAAACCATTTGTAGCATCCAAAGGCGGCAGCACTAATCCCTTTACTTTGTTGTTGGCCAGATATTCCCTTAAATAAGGACTATAATAATGGTCGTAATGGGAATGAGTGAAAAGCACATAATCTATATCAGCCAAATCGCCCTTGCCATTTTTCATAAGCTGCCAAATCTCACCGGGTATATCCGTAAAATGAGCACCAAGGTCCTTGTATAAACCATCTATTAAAATTTTCGTTTGTTTATAGACTATCAGCACACCTGCATTAGCCAATAGTATAAGTTCCCCTGTTGCCATTGCTGTTCTCTCCTTCCTCATGATAAAAATGTACCACCTAAGGTATTGCTATCTTAGGTGGTAATTGCTTTTAATTTGTTATTTTTGCTTGGGTGCGAAAATAAAGACTTCCAAATCCTTATCAAATTCCCTACCCATTTCTAATCCTTCTATTTCAGCAATAATAACATCTGTGGTCAGCAAAACTTTATTGCCTTCAATAACGTGTCCACCAAAACCGTTACCTTTTTGGTCTGACAGGGCATAATGCACATGAAGCAAAGTCTCACCTTTGCTGTCGTGACAAATCATACCGGTCAAATTCAACAGCTCAATAGGTCCGTCCATGCAAATAGGTGTGCTATAACCATAGCCGGCTTTCTTGTCGGGCAAAGCTACAGGATCATAGAATTGCACCTTAGCCAGACTGCCCATGCCACTAACAATATAGCCGTTGTTAATGTGGTTATCTTTACAAATTTTCTCCAGTCCCAGCAAAACATCTTCACCCGGGGACATTCTTGCTGCAACAAGCCTTTTAATTGTACCGCCTGATGCCATACTAATCATTGTAAAACCTCCTTACCCATTTTTTATTTTACTTCTACGCCCATATCTTTTTCATAGGGTTTGATTAAAGCAATTTGGTCTTCGTCAATGAGGCCGGCTTCGTCCATGCGATGCATATAGTGCAATACCACATCCGTCATGGGGAGACTGACGCCCAATTTCTCAGCCAGATGTTCTGCATTTTTAATATCCTTATAATGCACGGCAATCCGCGCATCGGCAGAAAAATCTCTTCTGAGAAGCTTGGGAAGCTTCACATCCATAACCCTGTTTTGAGCAAAACCGTCTTTGATAGCGCCAAAAAGTTTCTCCGGATCCAGCCCGGCTTTTGTGGCCAAGGCAAAAGCCTCGCTTACAGCCAGCAGATTACAACCCACTATCATATTGTTGGCAATTTTCGCCACATCACCGCAACCCGGTCCGCCCATGTAAGTCACACAGGTACCCATATATTCTAGCACAGGTTCCACTTGATCGAAAGTAGCTTTATCACCGCCGCACATAATAACCAGGTTACCCTGCTTGGCACCAATATTGCCACCGCTGACCGGTGCATCTAATAGAGACATACCGGCACTTTTTACTTTAGGATAGAGGTCTCTAATGATGTCGGGAGAAGTTGAAGACATGTCCACAATAACAGTGCCCTTCTTGCCATGCTGCATAATCTGTTCGATAGAATTAATAATAATGGGATGGGTAGGCAAAATCTGCAAAATCACATCACATGTTTCATAAATTTCTTCAGGGGTTTTGACAGGCACTCCGCCTGCAGCGGCAAATGCCGCCAATTGTTGGGGAGCTACGTCAAAAGCATAAACCTTTGTGCCGCACTTCTTCACAATATTGGTTGCCATAGGCAGCCCCATAACACCCAGACCAAAAAATCCAATAGTAAATGCCATAGTTTGCTCCTTAATTATTTCTTCTTTTTGTTGGGAACATGAATAGCTCTGCCCAATCCTTCCAAGGCAGCTTCTCTCATGGTTTCGGTAACGGTAGGATGAGAGTGAATAGTGGCAACGATTTCATCCAGGGTCATCTCCCCTTCAATAGCCAGAGCACCTTCGGCAATCAAATCAGTAGCCCTAGGTCCGATAATATGCATACCAAGAACTTCACCAAATTCTTTGCCGGCAATAATCTTCACTACCCCTTCGCCGCCGTTTAAAATCAAAGCCTTGCCATTAGCACTCATGGGAAATTTGCCTACTACATAATTAATCCCCAAAGCTTTGGCCTTTTCTTCCGTAAGACCTACGGAAGCAGCTTCCGGTTCGATATATACGCAAGTGGGATTGGTTGTCTCATCGTAGACAGCAGGAATACCCATAATGTTTTCCGCAGCTACTTCGCCCATAGCAGAAGCAGTATGAGCTAATTGAGCCTTGCCGAATACACAGTCGCCGATAGCGTAAACACCATCAACAGATGTCTGCATTTGGTCGTTAACTTTAATACGGCCTCTATCGTTGGCAATCTTACCGGCATCTAGGTTCAGGGAAGCAGTATTGGCACGACGGCCAATGGCTACCAAAACTTTTTCTGCTTCGAAAGCAACAATCTTGCCTTCCTTGTTCTTGCATACCACTTTAGCTCCCACAGAAGACTTCTCAACAGATTGTACAGGGCATTCCAGATTGAAGTCCATACCCATTTTCTTCATATGAGCTACACCAATCTTGGTCAAGTCCCCATCCAGCATAGGAAGCATATGGTCCATAGCTTCAACTACAGTAATCTTGGTTCCGAAAGCTGCATAGGCACAGGCAATTTCCAGGCCGATTACGCCGCCGCCGATAACTACCATGGATTTAGGCAGCTTGTCCAAAGACAATGCCCCGGTAGAATCAATGCAGTTAGGGTTCTCTTTGATACCGGGAATAGGAGGAACAGCATTGATAGACCCGGTAGCCAAAATAATGGCATCTGCTGTCATGGTTTCTGTCTTGCCGTCAGCCTTCTTCACTGACAAAGTCTTGGGAGCCGTAAAGGATGCTTCTCCGTCAACCTTAGCAATTTTATTCATCTTGAGCAAACCGGCAATACCGGAAGTCAATTGATGTGAAATATCATTTTTGTGTTTAATAACTTGGGTGAAGTTTACTTGCACGCCGCTTACTTCCACACCAATCTCTTTGCCCTGGTCTTTGATTTCCGACACCAGTTCTGCAGAGTGGAGCAGGCATTTAGTGGGGATACAGCCTATATTCAGGCAAGTACCGCCTAAATGTTCTTTTTCTACTACAGTAACCTTAGCGCCTAATTGTGCAGCACGGATAGCCGCTACATAACCGCCGGGGCCGCCGCCTACTACAATAACGGAAGCACCCGGTTTAGCAGCCTTGGCCACAGGAACAGCCTTAGGGGCTACAGGAGCAGCAGCTGCCACAGGTGCAGCTTTAGGTGCAGTCGCAGGAGCGGCAGCAGGAGCACCGCCGACAGCTTCACCGGGTTTGCCGATATAAGCCAAAATTCCTTTTACAGGAATATCGTCGCCCTCTTGAGCCACAATTTTAAGCAGGGTTCCTTCAGCTTCGCTTACTACTTCATTGGTCAATTTATCAGTAGTGATTTCCAAAATCGGATCACCGACTTTTACTGTATCACCTTCGTGCTTTAACCATTTGGAGACAGTGCCCTCTTCCATGGTTAAACCAAGCTGGGGCATTTTTACTTCATATGCCATCTAAAATTCCTCCATTCAATTATTAAATGCTGTTATCCTTGGAAAAAAGACCTTCTTAGAAGAAAACTATCAACTAAGAAGGCCTGGGTATCTTAGCTTAAAGCAAGATCTCCATAGGATTTTGCAGCAAATCTCTTACTGCACATTCAAACTTAGCTGCTACAGAACCATCAATCAGTCTGTGGTCGAAAGTATGAGAAATTCTCATAACTTTGTGCTTGGAAATCTTTCCTTCATCATCCATAACCAATTCGTCCTGAGCTGTGCAAACGCCCAAGATGCTGGAATCAGGTTGATTAATAATAGGATTGAAGGTTTCTACCCCAAACATGCCCAGATTAGAAATGGTGAAAGTGGAGCCCTTGTATTCGTCCATGGCCAGCTTGCCTTCTCTTGCCCTGGTAGCTAAATCTTTAGCGCAATCATGAAGTTCGCTTAAGCTCATTTTGTCTGCGTCTCTAATAACGGGAGTTAATAGTCCGTCATCCAAGGCCACAGCCATACCTAAATTAACATGAGCTCTTTGGATGACATTCTTGCCGTCAATGCTGACCAACATGTATCTATTGGTCTTCAATGCCTTGGCTACAGCCTTCAGCACGAAATCATTAACGGAATATTTAACACCCATCTTCTCATTGATGTCTTTACGCAGCTTCATCAGCTCAGTAACATCAACCTTAACATTCTGAGTAACGGTCGGGCACTCTGTTACAGATTGCAACATACGTTCCCCAACAACTTTTCTCATACCGGATAATTTGGTTACAACATCGCCTTCCATTAATTCCACGGCACCGCTGTGAGCAACAGGTGCAGCGGCAGCTGCTGCCGGTACGGCAACAGGTGCTGCCACAGGAGCAGCTTTTTGGGCTGCCAGAATATCCTTTTGGATAATACGGCCGGAAGGACCGGAACCTTGAATATTGGTGTAATCAACACCTAATTTAGCTGCGACTTTTTTAGCTAAAGGAGAAATACGGATTCTGCCTTTAGCATTAGAAGCAGTGGGAGCAGCAGCTACCGGTGCGGCAGCAGGTGCTGCCACAGGAGCAGCAGCGGGAGCGGCAGCAGGAGCAGCAGCTCCGCCTACAGCTTCACCGGGTGCTCCGATATAGCCCAAAAGGCCTTTAACGGGAATGTCTTCCCCTTCTTGTGCAACAATCTTCAGTAAAGTCCCGGCCGCTTCGCTGGTAACTTCGTTGGTTAATTTATCAGTGGTGATTTCTAGAATAGGATCACCCACATTTACTTGGTCCCCTTCGTGTTTTAACCAGGTTGTTACGGTTCCTTCCTCCATGGTTAAACCCAGTTGAGGCATTCTAATCTCATATGCCATGTTATTTTCCTCCTCCTATTTGTTCAAAATTTTCTTAACTGCTTTTTCAATATCTGCAGGATGAGGGAAGTTCACATCTTCCAGAGGTGGGCTGAAAGGAGAAGTAATATTCAAGCCGCAAAGACGTTCAACAGGAGCATCCAATTCGTCGAATAATTCCTCTCCGATTTGGGCGGAAATTTCACCGGCATAGCTGCCTCTCTTAACCTCTTCGGAAACAACCAGAACATTGTGAGTCTTGGAAACAGTCTTAACAATAGAATCCCAATCCAAGGGAACCAGAGTACGCAGATCCAAAACTTCAACATTAATACCTTCTTTAGCAAGGTTTTCTGCAGCTTCCAGTGAGAAGTCTACTTCTCTGCTCCAGGTAATGATACTCAAATCAGTACCTTCTTTTTTAACTTCTGCTTCACCGATAGGAATAGTATATTCTCCGTCAGGGACTTCTTCCTTGTGCGCATAGAGCAATTTATGTTCCATGAAAATAACAGGGTCATTATCACGGATAGCTGATTTCAAGAGGCCCTTTGCGTCTTTAGCGGAAGAAGGAGCAATGACCTTCAAGCCAGGCATATGGCAGAAAATAGCTTCCAAGGATTGAGAATGCTGGCCGGCATTTCTTCTCCCGGAACCCATAGGCATTCTGACAACCATAGGAATAGTCAGCTGACCACCGGTCATATATCTCATTTTAGCAGCCTGATTCAAAAGAGGATCAGCGCAAACAGTCATGAAATCATTGTACATTAATTCGGCAACAGGACGCATACCTCTCATAGCAGCGCCTACGGACATACCAACAAAACCTGATTCGGAAATAGGAGTATCAATTACTCTGTCAGCACCGAATTCATCACGGAAACCACGGGTAATACCAAATACGTTACCCATAACACCCATATCTTCGCCGAGGATTATTACATTCTTATCTCTAACCATTTCCTCGTGCATTGCTTCACCAATGGCTTTACTTACGCTGATCTTGCTCACCGTACAACACTCCTTTCGTTATCAGAGCTGTACATCTCTGTAGTAGCTTCGCTGGGATCCGGCCATTCAGAATCCTCGGCAAACTTCAAGCCCTTGTCAACCTCTGCCTGAGCTGCATCTTCAATAGCCTTCAAATCTTTTTCTGTTGCAACTTTCTCTTTTAACAACTTAGCTCTCATATTAGGAATGCAATCGTCCTTATGTGCTTCCTTCATATATTCAGCAGGACGATAAGCAGCAGGGTCGCCGCAATAGTGACCTTGATGACGATAGGTTTCGCATTCCAGGATATACGGGCCTTTGCCGCTTCTTGCATGAGCGAGAGCTTCGCTCATTGCTTCATAAACAACAACAGGATCATTACCATCTACTGTCTTGCCGGGAATATTATATGCTTTAGCGCGAACAGAAAGGAATTCAGTATTGGTTACACGGTGAATTTCCGTGGAAACTGCATAACGGTTGCTTTCAATGACGTATACTACCGGCAGATGCCAAGTAGCAGCCATGTTAATGCTTTCATGGAAAACGCCCTGGTTGCTGGCTCCATCACCGAAGAAGCATACAGTAACATGTTTATCTTTCCAAATCTTGGAAGCAAGAGCAGAACCGGTAGCAATAGGAATACCTGCGCCTACGATACCATTGGCTCCTAAGTGACCCAAGCCTTCTACATCGGCAATGTGCATGGAACCGCCTTTGCCTTTGCAATAGCCTGTCTTCTTCCCAAAGAGCTCAGCAAACATCTTATCAATATTGCCGCCCTTAGCGATACAGTGACCATGGCCTCTGTGGGTAGTAGTCATAAAATCGCCTTTATCCATGGCAGCGCAAGCACCGGCAGCAACAGCCTCTTGCCCGATACTTAAGTGAATATTGCCTGCCAGCATACCCTTCATAAAGCAATCAGCAGCCTTTTCTTCAAAGTCCCTGATCCGAACCATAGTACGGTAAAACCCTAAAAGCTTTTCTTTTGCATACTTCTGTTTAACCAACTAACTCACCCTTTCTTGAATAATTGCAAAACTTTTTTCATAAGCGGACTTGTCATACAAGTCGGCTTTTAAAGAAAAGCCATACAATTTTCGTTGAAAATATATGGCCTTTCTTGTAGTCTTATTTACCACCTAAAGTGGTCAGGAACAAGGAAACTTGCGGTACATAAGTAATAATCAGCAAAGCGATAATACCTGATACCACGTACGGAGGTATCTTCTTGCAAATGTCTGATACACTTACACCGCCTACATTACAGGCCACATACAGGTTAACACCTACAGGAGGGGTAATCTGGCCGATAGCCATGTTAACTGTCAGGAATACACCGGCATGAATTAAGTCAACACCGATAGCTTTCAGAACAGGAACCATGATAGGCAGTAAAATGTAGAATGCAGAGTTTGCATCCAAGAAACAGCCGGCAATCAAGAAGATAATATTGATTAACAGCATGATAACGTACTTGTTGCTGCTTACGGACAGTAGTGCTTGAGAAAGCTCTACAGCAACCTGACTGGTAGTCAAAATCCAAGCATAGACAGCAGCCGCAGCAACAATCATCATTACAGTGGCAGAAGATACTGCTGATTCAATGAAGATTGCCTTTAAATCCTTAATCTTAATTTCTCTGTAAACAAACATGCCTACGAATAAACCATAGACAACGGCAACACCGGCCGCTTCGGTAGGAATAAAGATACCTGCATAAATACCACCCAAGATAATGACAGGTGTTAAAAGACCCCAAATAGCATCTTTAAAAGCTACTACTCTGTCTTTCCAAGGCATCTTTGGCTGTAACTCAATATCCATGTTTCTGGATTGCCAAATAGCGCCGTAATAGTAGCACAAACCAACGATGATACCAGGAATGATACCAGCCGTAAACAGCTTGCCTACGGACACATCGGTAATGGATGCATATACAACGAAAGCAATACTAGGAGGAATGATAATACCGATAGCGCCGGCAGAAGCAACCAAAGCAGATGGCAAGCTCTTGCCATAACCTACATCCTTCATAGCAGGAATCAGGATAGGCCCGATAGCAGCAACAGTAGCAGGACCGGAACCGGAAATAGCTGCGAAGAAGCAGGCAACCATTACCACAACGAAGACCAACCCGCCTTTTCTGTGACCAACGCAAGCTTGAGCGAAGTTAACCAAGCGACGGGAAATACCCGCATGGTCCATAATAACACCGGCTAAAATAAAGAAAGGAATAGCCAGAAGTGCGAACTTAGCAGTACCGGAGTACATAATGCCGGGAACGATGGACAGAGGGAACTCTGCATAAATCAAACCTACAGAAGCAGCAAGTCCTAGTGAAATACCAATAGGCACATTCAAGAGTACTAACAGGAAAAATATCCCAAACAGGATTAAGGTCATCATCTGTCAGCACCCCCCTCTTGGTCTGCCTTCATGATTTTTTTAAGTTCAACGTAGTTAGCTTCTATAATATGTATAAGGACAAAAAAAGCACCTACAGGAATGGACAGGCCCTGAACGGTCTGAGGCATACCCAGTACAGGAGTAGTACCACCCATTTCGGCCTGACCCTGTACCATTTCAATACCATAAATAAGAAGGATTCCCATAAACAAGAAGCACATTACACCACTTATTAAAACAAGAACCATTTTAGCCTTGCCATGGAACTTATCCACGAAAAAGCTCATGCCCAAATGAGCATTTCTTTTAAAACCAACAGCAATACCGAACATGGTAACCCAAACGAAAACTGTTACTGTTAATTCTTCGGTAAAAGAAAATGATGTCGAAGCGACATACCTAAATGCAACATTGAGGAAGTTCATAATTGTCATGTAGGCCATCATAGCCACAATGGCATATTCCTCAAAATTATCGATAATCTTAAATAGGAGTTTCAAGTCCTCACCCTGCTTTCTCCAGCAAATAGTACCAGTGAAAAATAAATGAGGGGACAATGAGGATCATCGTCCCCTCATCATACTTACAGCAAAAATTAGAAAGTATAACCGAAAGCTTTGAATGCATCTACGCCAAATTTATCTTTATATTTAGCATATACGGGTTTCATAGCTTCTTTCATCTTAGCAATAGCATCAGGAGACAGTTCATTAACTTTCATGCCTTTATCTTTGAATTCTTTGATGATGGAGGCATCAAGAGCACGGGATGCTTTAACTTGTGCTGCGCAAGCCTTAACAGCTGCTTCTTGGAATATCTTCTTGTCGGCATCGCTTAAGCTCTTCCAGGTTTTGCCGCTTACGCTCAAAACGATAGGATCGTAGCAATAGTTCCAAATAGTCATATACTTTTGAACTTCTTGCAATTTAGCGGATCTGATAGTATCATAAGGATTTTCTTGTCCATCAATTGCGCCTTGTTGTAAAGCAGTGAAGCATTCGCTAAAGGGCATTTGAGTAGGATCGGTCTTTAAAGCACGGAACACATCAACCAAGATAGCGATAGCAGGAATTCTGATTTTCATGCCGGCTAAATCATCAGGTTTTACAATGGGTTTTACGTTATTGGTAATCTGACGGAAACCGTTTTCGCCGAAAGCAAGAGGTTTAGCACCTTTAGCTTCGATTTCTTTCTTCATGAATGCAGCGCCTGCGGCACCATCCTTGAATATAGCATCATCAACACTCTTGTAGCCATTGGGGAATATCCAAGGCATACTTACTACGGAAAGCTTAGGAACAACGTTAGACAAAATCATGGATGAGTGCAAGTCAACATCGTTTGCACCATTGAACAGCATTTCGCAGCCTTTAGTCTGGTCACCGGCTGATAATTGCTCGTTGCCATAAATCTGAATCTTGTATCTGCCGCCTGTCTTCTCTTCTACTTCTTTCTTGAAAGCTTTGGCAGCCACGTGCCAAACGCTGGTCTCAGCAGTAGTTACAGACATTTTCAAGGTCTTGGGCTTTGCTGCGCTTCCGCCAGCATCCTTCTTAGCACCGCCACCGCAGCCTACTAAACTCAAAGCCATAGCTGCACAAATCATACCAGTTAACAACCTTTTTTTCATTTCGTTTTCCCCCTTAATTTTTTATTCTATGATTGCTTTAATAAAAACCGAATTTAAATTGCGGGATTATTAGCCGCTGACCTCCTTCACCCACATATTGAAATAAGCCAAGCGATAAAACATATTATCTGCAAAAAGGAAACCTTTGGCTTCCTTGGCTTTCTGCTCCACCAAGCATGTGTAGAGTTCTACATGCTCTTTTGCTAAATCAGAAACCGGTTTATCGGAAACTCTGGCAATTTCTGCCAAATAATGTTTAAAGAAATCCTTGTGCTCGAGCATGGCATTGAGGAGAAATTTGTTTTTTGCCCCCTCGATAACCGTCATATGAAAAGCATAGTCCATACGGCTGAATTGCGTTAAATCACCATGTTTGCCCGCTAATTTGATACCATCTAAAGCTGCTTTCAGTTTCTTTCTGTCTTCTGCATCGGCACGCTTGACAAAAAAATCAATGGCCCTGAACTCAATAGCCTGACGAAATTCGAAGAATTCCTGAAATTCCCTGCTGGTAATGTCGGAAGGTCTTTTATTTTTCTTTGTCTTTTTCCGTGACCCGCCGTCTTCTACATCGATATTAACAAAGGAACCAACCCCTTGAACAGTCTCAACAACTCCTCTGCCTTGAAGGTTTTGCAGGGCCGCTCTTACACTGGTGCGGCTCACTCCAAACATGGTTCCTAATTCACCCTCTGATGGAAGCTTTTCCCCTTTGATTAGCTCTCTCTTTTTGATTTTTTCTAAAAGTTGGTTACATACCTCATCACGTAAGGATATTTTGCTCATGTGCTACCCCGTCTTTCTCTTCTGTAAACTACTTCCGCATAGTGGCCGAATTCACTGATAGATTAGTGCCTTTATTATGATTTTTCTGCTAATTCCGTATATTCCGCCTATTCTGTCAATTATGCTATCTTGCTTAATGTTATTTGTTTAATCCCAGCGGCGTATTTTTCTTTTTTTACATCTTTTGGCACTTGTTTTTAACTTGTATTACATCTTGTTCTCATTATCATACAAGTTCATTTTTTTTTCAATGGGATAATGAAATAAACTAACTTTTGAGTACAATTCAAACAGACTTTTGTATAAAAAGAACAATTCAGCATAACAAAAACACCCTGATTTTAAAATATTCAAGGCGTTTTTGTTATATTTATTTTGTTTGATAAAAATGCGAACAGGCTTTTACGTTGTATTAACAGTAACAACAAATAACACTTTATTGGCTAACAAATCATGCATAATCGGCTCTAGCTCAGGGGAAAATCTAGTATTTTGGGCAATGAAATCATTTGTTTTTCTCAAGCCAGTCAGCAATTTTTTGCTCTGTGTCAGGGCTGCCCCCCTTGAGGAAGGCAATCCCCGGACAAACAGTGGCCCCCTTGCAAATTTCGGCAGTTTTAGCAAAGTATTTCCCTGCTCCACCCCCGCCATGAGTGCAAAATGGCAAAAGTCTTTTGCCGTTAAAGTCAACCTTGTTCACGAGAGTTTTCATGGGCAGGGACATATTCCCCCACCAAATACATGTTCCCAGAAAAATCGTGTCATAGCCGCTTATATCGGGCAGTTCCTGCAGATCCGGCAATGTGCCTTTCATGATTTCCATGCCTGCTTTTGCCACGCAGGCAGCATAGGTTCCAGGATAGGGTTTAACGGTTTTAATCCGGAAAATATCCGCACCTGTTTGCTTTTGAATAATTTCGGCAAGGTGTTTCGTATTGCCTGCCTGTGACCAAGAATAATATATTATTAGTGCTTTGCTCATGATACGTTCCTTCTTCCTTTCATTTGCTTTCTATATTCCCAGGGTGGGATTTGCTTTGCTTTATCCTGCCAAAGTCCAAGATTTTGCTGCCTGGCCTGTTCTTCGTATTCTGCATATTCAGTGCTTTTGTCAAAATATCTGTAATGCCAGGCCAACCCTGCTTTCAGCATTTCTCCGTTTACGTCTTTAATATTATCCGTCTGAATTTTTCCCACGTATCGTCCATATTTATCTTTATTTATTACTTTGACCGAAACCCTCTCCCCGGCAACCATTGCAGCAAGATACTCTCTGGATTTTTGGCTGTAAGGCTGACCTTTTTCCGGTGCATCTATACCGGCCAGACGAATCTTGTATTGCCTATTATTCATCAGGACAGTCACTGTATCTCCGTCCGCTATTTTTACAACTTTGCCCTGTATATTTTTTACTGTTTTTTGTATCTTTGTCTGTTGATTGCTGCTTGTCGTTTTAGTGCTGTAGGGTTGATTGCTGCTTGCCGTTTGAGTGTTGTAGGATTGTGTCGTTTTATTGCTATCTGTTTGTACTGAAACTACTTTATTATTAGGTGTTGCCGGCCTAATCATGGAGCAAAATATCCCTATAATTATTAGCCCGAATAACACACAGCTCAGTTTTCGGAGTTTCATGCTTTCATCACCTCTCGTGCCTATGTGTATATTATAACATAGGACAGCACAAGTTATCTTAGCCATATCGTGTTATTTCTCTAAGAAAAGTCGATTGCCATCCTAGTCCGAGGGGCGATCGGCTTTTGCTTTAAGCAAAAATTCCGCCCTGTGAATAATTACCTTCACTGCCAATATTAACAACGTGATAATGCTAATGATTACCATCGTAATTTCATACGGAGTCATAGGCAACACTCCTTCCGTCAAAGACTAGAAGGGGCAGCCGCCGCTTGCATGATTTTATGATAACATAACGAGTGCTATAACCATTCCCCCAGTCTCCATATTAAATACAAAGGAATGCTGTATGTCTTAGTACTCTCCACCTCATTGCAACCTATATTCTTTAAAGAGAACTTAAATCCCAAGGGCACTGCATATCTTTTACAAAACTGCCCATAGCTTTTCGCTCTGGTGTGATCTGCGGCTTTTACCTCCACAGGGATAATTCTGCTTTCATGCTCAAAAATAAAATCTACTTCTGCCATGTTATTGGAACGCCAAAAATATGGTTTAAACCCTTGGACAAGCAATTCATTCAGGACATAATTTTCGGTAAATGCTCCCTTAAAAGCCCTATACAGCTCAGAACCTTCTAAAACAGTTTTAGCGGAAACCTGTGCTTTTTTCCGCAGCAAACCTATATCGCACATATACTCTTTAAAGAAGGTAGCATCTGCCTGGGCAGATAGGGGTAATTCCGGGTTCTCCACTAATTCCAATTTGTAGGCTAGCCCCGCACTCTCCAACCACAACAAAGCATCTTCTAAATCCGCAGAACGTTTTCCCTCTTTAACATGAGAAAAAATAAATTTATTGTTGGGTTTTGCCAATTGCTTGGGAATGGAATTCCATATCCACCCTAATTTGGGAACGTCTGCGTGGGGTGCATATTTAGCAAAATCATTGCTATAGTCTTCCAACAAATCTTCTTGCCGTTTATCTATACCGGAATATTCTCCCTTTTTCAGCCAGGCGTCAACTATCTCCGGCATACCGCCAACTATGTAGTACTGGCGCAAGGCTTTTTCCAGCTCGGTAACATAAAGCTGGGGCAGTTCGTCCTCTATGCCATATTGCAGAATGCTTTCATACAAAGCTTCCCTTTGGTCGGTAGCTCTAAAGAATTCCAAAAAACTGAGAGGATACATTTGCATACGGTTAATTTTACCCACAGGAAAAGATATTTTATCCCGTTTTAAAGCAACGCCCAACAATGAGCCTGCGCAGATTATGTGTAATTCTCTCATATTCTCACAAAAATATTTTAAAGAGGTAATCGCTCTTGGACAAGCCTGCACCTCGTCAAAAATCACCAATGTTTTGCCGGGAATAATCGCTTTGCCGCGAATTACCTGCCCCAGTTCTCTAATAATGCGTTCAACATCAAAATTCTGCTCAAATATTGAAGCTAAATCATTATTTCCTTCAAAATAAAAATATGCCACATCTTCAAAATATGTTTCGCCAAATTCCTTACATATGTATGTCTTGCCACATTGTCTAACTCCCGTAAGCAATAGTGGCTTGCGCTCTCTATCATCCTTCCAGGCAACAAGCTTTGCCATTATATCTCTACGCATACTGTTCACCAGCCTTTCACTAGCTTAAAATTAACATAAAAGCTAGGAAAAAGCAACAAAAAACTTGCAAAGTTCCTATGAACTTTGCAAGTTTTTCTGCGTTTTTCCTATGAAGTTTGCAAATTTTCTTGTATTTCTCCTATTAACTTTGCGGCAATAATTAGTTTCTTAGCACACGCTGATCTTAATCAGGCAGTCGCCGCTTTCAATACGGTTGCCCTGAGTAGCCAGGATTTCGTCTATAATGCCGTCTATTGGTGCGGTCAAGGTAGTCTCCATCTTCATGGCTTCGGTGACAATCAAGGAATCCCCTTTAGCCACATGCTGACCTTTTTGTACCAGGACCTTCACCACAGTTCCCGACAGGGTTGCCCCTACGTCGCCGGGATTATCCTTGTCTGCTTTTATTGCTACTTTGCCGGTGACCTTGGTCTGCTTATCCTTCACTTCGATTTCTCTCTGGCCGCCGTTGAATTCGAAGGTGACAGTCCGCATACCGTTTTTGTCCGGTTTGCTAATATTGATTAGTTTTATAATCAGCATCTTCCCTTGTTCAATGGTTACGCGAATTTCTTCGCCGGGTTTCAGGCCAAAGAAAAAGGTAGGCGTATCCAGTACAGCTAAATTGCCAAATTCTTTTCTGATATTAATCCAGTCGTCATAGACTTTTGGATACAGGCAGGAGGAAGAAATGGCTTCCGGAGAAGCGGTGGCCCCCTCTTCTTCCAGATGTTTCCTCACAACGGCAAAGTCCACGGGAGGCAGCGTATCTCCGGGGCGTCCCAGCTGGGGTTCTTTCCCTTTGAGAATAATCTTTTGCAATTTTTCCGGAAACCCTTGATAGGGCACGCCGATGCTTCCTCCGAAGAATCCTACAACCGATGCAGGGAAATCCAGTTCTGTTCCCCGGTTATAAATGTCTTCTTCCGTGAGATTGTTCTGAACCATGAAGAGGGCCATATCTCCTACAATCTTAGAGGACGGCGTGACTTTGATAATATCACCGAACATCATGCTGACTTTGTGATACATTACCTTTACGTCTTCCCACTTATCTGCCAGGCCCAATGCCATGGTCTGCTGTTTCAGATTGGTATATTGTCCCCCAGGCATTTCGTGGAAATACACTTCCGGATTGGGCGCAGATTCACCCTTGTCAGCAGCTTTGTAGTAGGGACGTACTGTTTCCCAATAATGGGACAATTCATTCAAGGCACTCACATCCAGCTTAGGCTGACGGGAATTGCCTTCCAGGGCATAATACAGGCTGGCGCTGCTGGGCTGGCTGGTACTGCCGCTCATGGCAGACATAGCCACATCCACAATATCTACCCCTGCATCAATGGCTTTAGCGTAGCTATAAATAGCGTTCCCGCTGAGGCTGTGAGTATGAAGATGAATAGGCAGGTCTACAGCGTCTTTTAAGGCTGAAACCAAAGCATAGGCTGCCTCAGGCTTCAAAAGTCCAGCCATATCTTTAATGGCGATAATATTGGCACCGGCCTTTTCTAATTCTTTCGCCAGATTTACATAGTAGGCCAAATCATATTTCGCTCTGGACTTGTCCAAAATGTCCCCGGTATAGCAGAAGGCCACTTCGGCTACTTTGTTGCATTCCCGGACGGTATCTATGGACAGGCGCATATTGGACAAGCCGTTTAAGCTATCGAAAATTCGAAAAATATCTACGCCGTTTTTCGCAGCCAGTTTAATAAATTCCTTTACCACGTTATCCGCATAGCTGGTATAGCCTACAGCATTGGCACCACGAACCAGCATCTGGAATAAAATATTGGGAGCCTTCTCCCGCATTTCCCTTAACCTTTCCCAGGGACTTTCATACAAGAAACGATAGGCTACGTCGAAAGTAGCACCGCCCCAGCACTCAAAGGAAAAGAGATTGGGCAGCATGGCTGCAGTCTGCTCGGTGACTCTCAGCATATCGGCAGTACGCAGTCTGGTGGCGAACAAAGACTGATGGGCATCACGGAAGGTAGTATCCGTGAAGAGAACTTCCTTCTGGGCCTGTACCCACTTAGCCAATCCTTCCGGTCCTTTAGCATCCAGAATCTGCTTGGTACCATCGGGCATAGGCACCTTCTTGTAGGCCGGCATCTTTAGCGGCACGAAGTTGGGTTTAGTTTGGGGTCCCCCGGTTCCGTAGCCATTCACCGTAACATCGGCAATATAGTGGAGCAGCTTAGTCCCACGATCTTTGGTTTTGGGGAAAATAAACAGCTCGGTATATTTGTCCACAAAGCCGGTATCATAGGAACCGTTGATGAAATCCTGATGCTGCAAAACATTTTCCAAAAACAGGATATTGGTCTTCACGCCCCTGATGCGGAATTCCTTCAGGCAGCGGAGCATTTTGGAAATGGCAATCTCATGGCTGAGTCCCCAGGTGGTAGCCTTAACCAGCAGAGAATCATAATAGGGCGTGATAATACTGCCTGTGTAGGCGTTGCCGCCGTCCAGACGGACGCCGAACCCGCCGCCGCTGCGATACGCTATCAGCTTGCCAGTATCCGGCATGAAATTATTGGCAGGGTCTTCTGTGGTAATACGGCACTGGATAGCATGGCCATGGCAATCGATTTTCTCCTGCTCCGGAATGCCGATTTCTCTGCTGTGCAATTCATAGCCTTCGGCGATTTTGATCTGAGTCTGGACGATATCAATACCGGTAATCATTTCCGTTACCGTGTGCTCAACCTGAATTCTGGGATTAACTTCTATGAAATAAAACTTCTCATCCCGGGTTGCCAAAAACTCTACGGTACCGGCACTGACGTATTTAACTTTGCTCATCAGTTGAACGGCTGCAGCGCAAATTCTCTGGCGAAATTCCGGGCTCAGGGAAAAGGCCGGGGCAATTTCCACCAATTTTTGGTGACGTCTTTGGACAGAGCAGTCCCGCTCATAAAGATGGACAATATTGCCATATTCATCTCCGATAATCTGGACTTCTATGTGTTTAGGATTTTCCACGTATTTTTCCAAATAAATGGCATCGTTACCGAAGGCTTTTTTAGCTTCGCTTTTGGCCATAGAATAGGCATCAGCCAATTGGTCGTCGGAATGGACAACCCGCATACCACGGCCGCCGCCGCCATTTACGGCTTTAATCATAATAGGATAGCCGTATTCTTTGGCAAAAGTTTTTACTTCCTCCAGGCTTTCCACCGGGCTGGTATTGCCGGGAATCATGGAAATACCGGCTGCCTGAGCCTGGCGACGGGCGTTAATCTTGTCCCCGAACATAATCAAATGTTCAATTCGGGGGCCGATAAAAATAATTCCCTCTTCGGCGCAGCGCTTTGCCAAATCGCTGTTTTCCGAAAGAAATCCGTAGCCCGGATGGATAGCATCCACATCATGCTCTTTGGCAATACGGACAATATCATCAATGTCTAAGTACGCATCTGTAGGACTTTTGTCTTTGCCGACCAGATATGCTTCGTCAGCTTTATTACGATGCATGGAAAGGGCATCTTCTTTGGAATAAATTGCAACGGTGCGAATGCCCAATTCATTGCAAGCCCGAAAGACACGAATGGCAATTTCTCCACGGTTTGCCACTAAAACACTTCTAATCTTTTTCATTACAAAAATCCCCCTCATTTGTCCTTAAAGTTCAAAGTTACGTCTTATATTGTATATAACTTTTTTGTTAAATGCAAGAAATTCTTACATTTTTTTATCGTGTTTGTTGTATACACATATTTTTTGTAAACTCTTAAACAAAAAACATGAACTTTCCAGCTAGAAACAGTTGGAAAGTTCATGTTTGTGTGACAAAAGGGACAGGTCCTTTTGTCACATTTTGAACTGCTACAAAGGTGACAGTCACATTTGTAGCATCACCTAGTGTGAACAACTTACCAATTAATTTTGTTGAAAGATACATTACCGCCCAAGCGCCAGAATGCGATGCTTCCATAACCGCTTTGTTTAGTCCAAAGAATCCAGTTGTTCAAAGTCTCTGCGTCAGCATACCACAAATCATACACTGTCGTGCCGATTCTGTATCTTCCTCTTAAGCCCATACTGTTAGGATCACGTTGAACTATTACTTTATTTTTCTTGCATAAAGCAATTGCCTCTTTCTCTGTAACAGATTTTGGTTTCCCCTTAGTGGACCACAACCATCCTCCGGTAGCCAAGGCCACCGTCCTGGAGTCGGGCAAGCCCTTAATTTTATTCAAAGTGGTGTATATAAAATTTTGATCTGCCTTAGGCCCGTCCTGAAGACTATGACCACCATAGAGGTTATAAAACATCACAACATATTCTGCTCCTTCAGGCCATTGGACATCGTAAAATGGCACCGATGGTTCCAATATTATCCGAAGTTTAATATTCTGTGCCTGAGCAGCGGGAACGAGTTTGTTGATAAATTCCATAAATTTCATAGGTAGAGCAGATTTTTTCCAGACGTTCTCATAGTCTATTTCCAGTCCATTAAAACCGTGCTGCTTCGTCAGCTGCAAAAGACTCTTAATATGAGAATCTATATCTTCAGGAGTGGCTAATACTCTTTCTAAAACAGCCGTGTCCTTGTACAGATTATTATTATCACCTGTTTCCACATCGTTCACCACAGTTAGAAAAACTGTTTTCGGCAATTTATTTTGCTGATTTTTCAATTCTGCAATTTTCGGAGCAATGATGAGACTATCTTTGTTGTCAAAATAGGCACCAAAATAAGAAACTGACTCCAAATGTCCGCCAATGTCCTCTAATTCCTTACTGCCGGCCTTTACATCCCAATAAACCAGATAAGCAGAAGGCTTGAGCTCGACCTTGCGCGCTTGTTTTATAGCTAAAGGCTGTGGTGGTTGACTGTAGCCTTGGGCACCAAAGCACAGCGTACCTAAAAGTACGATTGCCGATACCAGCATTGTCTTTTTTAGATATGTTGAATTACCCAATCTACCACCACCTCCAACACCTGTTTTGCCCTAAATTTAACATATCCCAAACCTTTAAGGCTATCATCATATAAAACTTTTTCTTCTTTAGCTATATTTTTGATAACCAATTTTTGGAATATCCCATCATAAACATCGTCAGCTAAATTAATCTGGCTCCAACCATACCCTGCCCAATCCGCTTCCAAGTAAACAGCACCGGGATTTGCCGCCTCTAAGTTATACGGCTGCCCCACTTCTTTGCCATCTACCAGCACTTTAAGATTTTGCCCAGATAAATCAATAGTTAGCTTTCTATTGCCTCTGGCATGATAGCTCAGAACAGGCTGATATAACTTAGCTCCTCCTGCTACTGTAGTGGGCTCTTCCTGAGCTTTACTCTTGAGTTTATCAACATAAATCTTCCCCATAGATGCAGATTGAGCATATCTGGCAAATGTTTCCAACTCTTTTTCTACTACTTCTTGCTTATCTTCATCTATGCTTTTTCCCGGAATACCATCTATTCTGTCCAAATTATACTTTAGTAGTTCGTGTTTTTGCCCCATACTATTATCGGTAATAATTAAGAAATTATTGACAATACCCACAGAAACATAGGAAGCCAAATTGTCAGATGCCCTTAAGTAAATATTTTGTGTTCCGAACTTGTTACCCCGTAAATTAACTGTTAGATGAATATCCTTATAATTTTTACTGTCCTTTAATTGCAATAAGCCTTTGCCTTTGGCATTAGTAGTAAGTATGATTTTTTCCGGCCGCATTTCTGCAGCTCCCTGCAGGGTAATCCATTTATCATGGCGCTCTTTGTCACCATCCGCAAAAGCAAGTTTTTGACTGGTATCGTCATTGATACGTGTCAGCAAATGATTGACTGGCCAATATGATTGTGGCTGCATCCGTGTTAAATCGTAAATATTGCATTCATGGTTATTGAGGCTATAGCCTTCTCTGTTAAAATTCATTTTAAAAAGTTTATGCATCCAATAACCATTAACTGCCGAAACCTTGTCATTATTGCCAAAGCTTCCTGTGTTAGAATGCATGAGAACGTATAAACCGGGAACATAACCCAGTTCCTTGTTATATACATCTTTCAGTTTAGTATAATCATAATCGATTCTGTGTCGCATAACCTGGTAGCTTTCCAAAGGATAGCCTATCTCATCCCTAATATAATCCATTAAGTAGTGATTATACTTGCGTCCCAAAACAGGTGCTATCATAGAATGCTCTAGTGGATCCATATTTCCAAGATAATTGTTATACCTGTCAAATACATTGATGAAATACAAACGATAACCATTGGTGCCCATTTCCCAAAAAGTATTCTTCTCCAGTTCTTTTAGCTCTGCGGGCATCAAAAATTTTGTATCTTGTTTCTCAAACTTTTCGGGATAAGTACACATAGTAGCTTTATCATTCAGATTTTCCAAAATATCTTGAGCAAAAATAGCCGTATCACGCCTGCCGTCTTCAAACATCAAAAACAGAGACTTAACAGGCAATTTTTTGCCCTTTTGGTAATAATCCAAAATATCCTGTTGGGTAATTGTGACATAACCCCTGTCTTGTAAAATTGCCAAATGCTGCCTTAAAAGATCTTGCCCAATAAGACTTTGAGTGCCAACCCTATCCACGCCAAAATAAGACAGAGCCACAAAGCCTTTTCTTCCGGCAGAACCCGGATTATCATCATAAGGTTTATATTTCTTAAAAGTAAATACAGCATTGACAATAAGGAACACAACGCCTAACAAGATTATTATTTGCAGCACAACCCGGAATTTCTTGCGTTTCTCTTTGTCTTTTGTATACTGGTTCTTTTCCATCATTCTTCCTCCGGCTTGTGTTTATCAGCATTTTTCTCTGCTTTTCTTTTCTGTTCTGCAACATCTGCCGGAGTCATTCTCGTACCCCAAGTGGATTTCCAGAAAGTTACCCAAGCAACAGGCATTTGCCATAAAAGCACAAACTCATAATATAGGCAAAACCAAATACCATAAATCCACGTACTGCTTTTACGTAAAAGAAGTTGAGCAAAACTCATCATTAATGCCATAAGCAGCATACCTAAAAGAAATGCCGTAGGAAAAACCCTATGAACAAGCGGCACCCATAATAAGTTGTAAATAACTACAACAGGAGCGAGAATAGGCACTATCAACCCCATATAAAAGGATATCGCACTAAAAGGTTCTTTTCTCCACATATATTTGGCAGCAATAAGTGATTCTCTGAGCCAGGAGCGTTTCCACCGCATCTGTTGTTTTAAAAACACACTATATGAGCTGGGAACAATGGTATTGCAAACTGCAGTATCTTGATAAGTGGTGCGATGGTGACGCAAAATAAAGTTTGTCATACTTCTGTCATCGCCGAATGTTGCCCGCTGTCCCAAAAATTGTTGGTTTAACCAGGCATCAACGTTTTCCAGTACCCATTTTTTTCGATAACAAGACAAGGGTCCTGATAAACAACTGACTGTATCAAAAAAACCTTCAGCTGCCTTCATGACACGGAAGGCTATATAATACCGCACCGCCTGCATTTTAGTTAAAGAATTCGTATAAGTATTAGCTATATCGGTTCGCCCGGAGACCCCTCCCATATCATCATCTTTAAATGGCTGGACTAAATTCATAATAGCAAAGGGTTCAAGAAAACTGTCCGAATCCACAAAAACAACCAAATCATGAGCAGCTTGCTTTACGCCCGCAGCCATGGCTTCCCTTTTACCCTTATTTACCTCTTGACAAATATAATGGAATCTATCTTTGATTTTGTATTGTTCCAAAGCTTCCAAACTAGCATAAATCTCTTTGATTTTCTCCACGCTATGATCTGTAGAACAATCATCAACCACAATAATTTCCAGTTTGTCCAATGGATAGCTTTGGTTCAAACACCCTAAAATAGTCCGTTGAATCCATGTTTCTTCATTGAAACAGGGAATTATAATGGTGACTCCCGGAGTAAAATCAGCATTAACTTTTACCGGTTTATAAAATAAGGCAAAGGCATATCTGCTCAGCAAAAACACGGCTGTAATAATACTGTACAAATATAGTGTCTTATTGAATTTAAAATAGAGCACGCTCTCTGTACGCATCAAAATAACAGCCAAAGATACAACAAACAAGAAAAAAACTGCCAATGAGAAAGAGAAACGTCCCCCATGCCTCTCGTGATATTCCCCTAATGTTTCAGCAAAGGCTACGGCCACGGCAGCATCTTTTTCTCCCCGGGTAATACGAACGGCAGTAGCATTAATATCTACTTTCATTTCATAACCTTCAGGCATACTGCCCGGAGTAATCTCAAACTGTAATCTTAGTTCTGAACCCACTTCCAAGTTTGCAGCATCTTGCGGAGAAATACTGAGAAGCATTCCGCTGCCTGAAATATTAACTGCCTTTGCTTGAAAAAATGTCTTTTGTTTTTGACCCTTGACACTAACCTTAACTTGATAAGAGATATTATAACGTACACCTACATAAAAATTGTCTGCTTGTTTATTATAATCTGTCTTTTCAACAGCAGATGTGTTCTCTCCCCTACGAGTAGCTGTTATGCGTTTACCATCTGCCAGAGGCACCCAGTTTAAGTTTCGACGATCACTTGTATGTTCTTGTAACACTTCTCTCGTCCCATCTCCATTGATTTCGTTATTGACACTCATCGTTTCTTTCATCCTTACATTAAAATCTGAAATGTTTGCTTTGGTCATATCCATCTGGCAGGTAGTCCGAGAATCTGGCACAAATAAACCTGCTAGGATCATTCAATGGTTTTTTCTCATTCTCTGTCAACAGAGCATCCAAGGCCAACGCCGTATATTTGGAATTGTCACTCATGTGCATAACCAAGGTAGCACCCTTGCGAACCTTGTTTTGAGTATAAATAGCGTCCTTAATGCGATTTATCATAGTTGTCAAGCTTGTAGCGCTGTAATCTTCAATATTGGAAGACCCATTGATTATATACTGATATCCTAAATCAAGGAGTTCCTTTGTGCCTTCACGGCTAATTGCCAATGTAGGAGGCCTAAACAATTTGCATACTACCGGTTTGCCATTATAGCTCACATCTCCGGCTACGCTTAGCATCCTTCTGTAACACTCAGCAAAATCTTTACGTATTTCTTTCGGTGTTTCAGGTGCATATTGCTTAAGTTTGTCCTTGACCCTTAAAGCCATAGGTTTGTGTTCATTGGTGTGAGCGCATATATCATGTCCATCCAGGGCAATTGCTCTAAGTAAATTCGGGTTATTAATAACGTTATGAGTCAGCACACAAAAATTGCTTCTCACATTATGCTTGCGCAAAATATAAAGCAATTGATTGACGGATACGTCGGTTCCCCAATCATCAAAAGAAAAGAAAACAGCATTGTCATGAGTATGAATAAGCCCTGTCTTATCAGCTCCCCGCATCTCTCCTGCTGAAAACCCCAACATTCTGTTATATTGGTTAACCCAGCTGGAACCAATATAGCGTTTCTTGAATTCTCTAAGATAGTCACTTTCTTTATTTACATTAAAATCCGGTTTTTTCATGACTGCTGATGGGATAATACGTTCCGCTGAAACAGGATATTGCCATAAATAATTTTGGTTATAAAGGACTTCACCTACCGGCTTAATAACATATGCTGAATCGTTGGCCGGATTACTAGCCGGGCTGTCCTGATAAGACACATAGGCAATATTATCAATCTTTTTCCGTTTAATAGCTTTAATCATATCAGCTGCTAAATTTTCATTATTGTAATAATCCATACGAATCTGGACAATCCATCCTCTGCCCACAGCAAATGCTTTCGTCCCAAAAATATCTTTCATCACTTCATCAGAATTCTTGGCATCTTTATGTTTATGCTGCACCACATTGACCATATTATCTACTAAAACACAATTTGTATCTGCAATGGCCCGCAAAGTTTCAGGCTGTATGGCTCCTGAGAATTGTCTAAGCACATTTGTTGAAACCCCATATCCAGTTTCAAGCATACTGCGGGTATCCTCAATTTCTTTTTTTACCTGTTGGTATGTTTCGCCTGCCTTTGGTAATATGGCAATCCCCAGCTCATTGCCCTGAGCAAGTATCTCTCCCACTAAAGCCTTATGTTTTTTAATTTCTTTTGATGTCACAAAAAACGTGCCATGTGAATTCAGCTCTTGCAAAGCAGCAAGTACGTTATGTACAGATTGTTCCTTGGCTAGGCCTGTAAAGGAAAATGGTACAGCCTTTTCTGTTGTACAAATCATTTTGTTATTCACTGCCATGTATTTCTGTTGTGGATTTGCCGCATAAGCAACCGGTAATGTCAAGAAATCTTTTGCCGCCGCTACCACTTTATGCCAGAAACCAGCTGCAGTCAGTGGTTGATTATTATCCGCAAAATTTTCTACATCGGCAGTTTCATAACCCTGCTTTTGTAAAGAAGCCAATATATACCCAACAATCTTGGGTAAATCTTTTGGTTGTCCTCCAACCGGCAGTTCCTTAAGCCCCGGTTGCTTATCTACAGCAGGTCTTTGATCTGTCTTTCCCTTTTCTTTTGTTATATCTGCGGGAACCCCAAGAACAAAGGAGATTATTTGCCCCGAACGGACACTGCCTTCAACAAATGCGTCCGCTGTCTCTTGGCTGTCTATATCATTAATAGGTACTAACAAATTTGATTGCACTAAATAATTTAATCCGGAGGCTTTAGCACATTGCAAAAAATCCTGTGTATATTTTGTCTGAGCTGCCTTTCCTATTACCGGTGCCTTATCTGTAAGAATATGCAAGACCTTTTCTGTTTTAACTAATTCGCTGACAATCTTTTCTTTAGGCGCCTCTTCTAGATGGGCAATACCCGTATAACCGTAATTTCCAATTTTTTGGCCATTTTTCTTAATTGTATTAACTGCTTCAGGATTTATTGCTGCATTCATTCCTTCCAAGAAAAATGTTCCCTGCGCTTTGTATTTTTGTAATTCCGTTAAAATACCTTCTGTAGTGGCGTTATCTGTCATACCATCAAAAGTTAATGCCACTTTTCCTTGGCTTTTATTACTTTGTTCAATTATAACAGCAGGTTGCTCGCCTTTTTGCAATTTTGCCATAGCCAGAGAAATCTCTTCTTTTGCTTGGTACTGTTCAGACAAATCACGAACCGTTGTATTATTCACTGTCACCGCCGGTGCAGAATTCTTGGGATAAAAATAGAATCCTATGCCCCCCAGTAAAACTATGCCGGATATTATTATATTTCTTAACGATAAAGGTTTCATATGTGCCTCCTTAGTCAGTAGTCAACTTATACCATTATTCTACCTTATTCCTTCAAAGCCAAATGTTATTGATGTCCAAATAGTATTGCCTCTTTCGTGAGTTACCTTATCCTGCAAAGAGTAATATTCTAAGTCCCACACAACTAGCGGTCTTATAGTATAGGCACAGCCTATAGACCAACCGGTAAATCCATTCATATACCCTGCCAGGCCATTCATTGTATGAGACCGATAAGTGCTATATGGCTGAATATAATAATGTGCATAAGTAGTGAAACTACCCGGGACCCAATCTCTTACTTTATCATGCTGCAGAGTAAATACGGCACCATTTTGTCCACCGCTGTCTTCACTATCATTAGATCTTAAATACATTGCTCCTAAAGTGAATCGGCCAAGATAATAATTACCGCCAAGTTCATAAATAGTTGTTTTTCTATTGTCCCATTTATCTGTTCCGAAATAATAAATGCCTGCTTCTAAGCCATAATCATTACCATCATATTGAGCAACTCCTGCAGCGGAATCTCCGCTACCGTTAGTACGTCCTGCCAGGAAAGAATATCTCCATGGATCTTTATCTACAATTGTCTGAACCCCGCGGAAATAAGTATCGTAAATATTACCTTCGGCCATCTTAACTCCAAAAATTCCCGCCAATACTTTAGTAATACCCGTATTTCCTTGCACATACAGCCTATTCCCGGAACTGAAATCATCATCCCGCTCTCCAAAAAGATACTTGCTGGCTTCCCACATACCCAGTACAGACCAATCTTTATTTAATTTTCTTTGCACATACAACCTGTTCCTAAGGCGACTGCTTTTACTCCTAAAACGTTCGTCTCCAAAATTTTTCAAATAATTATATCTAACTTCGTCCAAAAAATACCATTTCGCATCTTCCGCACGTCTGTCAGAATCTGCGTCAGCAGTTGCTGCAGTTCCTTGTGCTGTTTTTTCGGATTCCATACCGATATTTATCAATTCATCATTGTATTGTTTTGTTAATTGCCTGATTTCGTATTCTGTGCTTTTTCTGCCTGTAAAAGACCTATTATTTTCTGTTAGACCTATGCCAAGCTTTTTTTGTTTCTGCGTTGCTTCCGCAGTTAATTTAACAATTTCTTCTTTGCTTAAACTTGTAATATTATTGCTTGTCACTCCTGGTGGCAAGCTAATCATTTTCCCCCGTG
>DAIQMR010000011.1:0-62065 GCA_036788835.1 Acidaminococcaceae bacterium | reverse complement strand
TTTTCAACTAATTTAAAGTGACGAATGCTGCCTAAATTAATGTGCCGGACAACAGCATGCCAATACTTTTCATAGTGTCAGCCAAATTTAAACACCCCACATAAAAAGCAGTTTCTTTCTCCAACATGGTAAAAAAATCGTCCAGATGTTCCGCGGCCTGAGCCAAAGCATTCGCTGACTCGTTGGTAGCACGATCGATTCTGTTGCTTAAATCCTGGGCACCACGCTCATCACGTTTAGCAATGGTAAAAGAAGGAGCAAACCACCAATTTTTGTGGAAACCGCCTGACTTATACTTGCGTAGTTCCATCTTGGTCCCTTGTAAAAAACAACCGAACTTGGCACTAAGAAGGGTGCTTTTCGTGTTTCTCAGCTCACATAGCAAAGCATTTGCCTCTTGCAAATATTCATCTGATAATTCTTCTTGTAAAGCTTTAAACATACCTTGAAATCCTTCTGAAGTGAACTTTCCGAAGTTTCTATCCGCTATAATTCTCAGTTTTTTTAACATGGCTAAATAAATCTGAAGCAACTCAATAGCATTATGAAATGTGCTAGATATAAAATGGTTGGTAAGCCAACTCCAAGAAGCATTCTTTTGTTTCTCTGTTTCCAAACAAATATTATATATGTTTCGCACTATCTCTCGGTTATTAAGGGCATCCTGCAATACATTCTGTCTATACTTAATCTCTTTTTCTGTTTGCAAAGGCTGTAAAAGTGCAGCTGTGGAAATATTATATATAACCTTATCCCCTTGAGACATGGCATCTATTATTTTACCCAGTTCCAAATCTCTAAGTAAATTTTTCAAGCAATTAATCTGCTGTAAATCAGAAACAGGAGTCAAGTTTAATTTCTTGGACCCTAGAACATTATCAATAGTAAAATTCTTGTCTTTAAACATTAGATGTACTTGCATGTTTAAGCCTCCTATCTAATTGTTCATAAGTCAATCCGTGTTTTTCTGCCACGGTTAGTGCATAGACAACTCCTGATGCTTGTGCTCTCATTATTTTGTAGGTTCTTTTGTCTGGCCTGTTTTTACTAACAGAGCCCACCATACTAACAGTCTTGGCATCTGTTTGGGCCAGTTCAGAAATAAAAGTAACAACTACGCATATAGTTCCTAATTCTTTAAACTGCCTCATCATTTCTTGACCTAACAGCACGGCATCCTGATATGTGGTAGAAGAAAATATTTCATTGACGATAATAAGACTTTGAGCAGATGCCCTCATTAGTAAACTATGGAGCATTGCCAAATCATTGGCCAGCTGTCCATTAAGAGTACTAATATCTTCTTCCTTCCCAAAGTGCGTTAGAATCTTATCAGGCAGCATTAGCTGTGCTCTAGTACCTGGAACGCTAAGTCCCAGTGATGCCAAATAAGAAATTTGTCCTAGAGCCCTGGCAAAAGTTGTTTTACCTCCCTGATTAGGTCCTGTTACAACTATTATTCTTTCCTGTTTCTCCAAAAAAAAATCGTTTACCACCGTTTCTTGGCCTATTTTTTCTGCCAAAGCCAAATCATAAAAGTTCTTGGCATAAGGTTCTATAGCAGTATCACCCATGTTTGGATAGCAAAAAGCTAACCCGTTTTTCCCCACACGCCCCACCAATGTAAGCCAGGCAAAATAGAACTGGGTCTCCCGGGCAAAGGCTACAATAAAGTCTTCCAAAAATTCTTGATAATCATGGCAAAAATCTGTAAGTATCCTAAATACCTGAGGATATACTTTAGCAAGAAGCTTTAGCACTTCCACTTCCACATGGGAAGCAAATGGCATATCTGCCAGTTCATGTCTGTAATCTTTAGCAGTTTTTTGCCGGAATTTTTTAAAGATATCTAATATTTTTTCCGAACTATTTTCTTGTCTTTCATAGTCCCTGACACGAATGGTTCCATCTTTAATGAGCAGGCAATACTGCAGCTTATTGAATTTTGACCGCAAATTTCTAGCTCTCTGTGCCATAGTTAAGAACTCATCTGTATTAGCGTATTCCTGTATGGCAGCAGTAAAATTTACCAGTCCTTCTGACTGCAGCTTTCTTGTGCCATCCCACTTGACCAATGTTTCAACAGTTATGCAGTAATGTTCCACGCAATAAAAAAACTGCCCAAGCAAATAATAATTTGGCTCTCGATTTGTATTTTCTTGTCCGGCGGCCTCAATTTCCTGCTTGCGTTGGACCAGGATATTTATATCATCTGCGAACTTTTTAAAACTTTGAAACGTTTCCCTGTCTTCCAGGTCCCCTAGAATGTATTGTCTATAAGTAATTACCTCTATATCTTGGCATGGCGTAAAGAAAAAATGTCCCAGATCATACTTCTCTCGGCCTTTAAAAAGTGGCAAAATTATTTTATCCAGATTTAAATCTTGAAAACAATCAGGCATTACCTCACTCTGCTGCTGATATTGTTCCTTTGTGGGAAATATGATGCTGTAAAACATAGTTACCTCCACATATAAAAAGACTGATGCCTCTGTTTAAACAGAAGTCATCAGCCTTATGGCAATTTTGGATTTACCCTGGGAGCACTTCATTCCCTCTACAGCTTTATATATTGCAAATTACTTATTTATTATACCACAGAATTATATATGATAAGCTAAATTAATTTTCTCTTCTTCCCAATATATCAGTTAAAACTAGCTTGAAGTCAAGTTATAACTCTAACATTTTTAAATATTCATTGTATCCTTGCCTGGTCATTGCTCACATTCATATTACTTGGGTCGTTAGCAAGTAAAATCATCTTTTGGATTACCGCTTTTTTCTTTACATTTTGGCTTGTTGTAGTAGTTACCTACCTCTCTAATTGAGTTCTGACAAAAAAACTATCGTTCTTTCTTCTTGGGTTACTGCTGTTTTAAAAGGATAATTTGTTTGAGCAACTATATTCTTTAAGGATAATGCTATTGTAGAGTTTCCATAGTCTGCAACAAATTTAAGTCATCAAAAATGTCAAGATGACCTCCTCTCCAGGTGAGATATCCCTTTTAAGAAAATCCTCTGGTTCCCGCCATCGGCTTATTCGTACAAAGAAAACCTCTCCACCTGCTTCGCTGCATCAAAAAAGGCAGTAATGATAGTCACCATAAGCGACTTTCATTACTGCCTTTAAAGAATGGCTTAACCAAGCCGTTTTTCCTAGGGGTGTGCAACTTTTCCACACTTTTGCTAATTCTCGAATTTTCGCACAGGGGTGTGTAAGATTTTTCCGATTTTCCGTATTTTTTATTTTTCGAACGTATTTTCGCACATAGCAAAAACGCCCAAGCCACAGTAGCACTGGGTTTGGGCATTGTATTAAACGTATGTTAAGTTATGGTGCGGTTGGCGGGACTTGAACCCGCATGAGATTGCTCTCACCAGCCCCTCAAGCTGGCGCGTCTGCCTTTCCGCCACAACCGCATAAATATGAAAAAGTTTACAAAACAGTACCTACCGTCCCATTTTGTCACTCTATTATTAATGAAAATGGTGCGGTCAAGAGGATTTGAACCTCCACAGGGTTGCCCCCACTAGCTCCTGAGGCTAGCGCGTCTGCCGTTCCGCCATGACCGCACAAAAGATAACAGTAAGATAATATCATAACTGTAAAGCCTCGTCAAGGCACTTTTTTAGTCCCTGACCGGTTATTTACACATTATCTCAGTGCTATTTTTTGTAAAGCTCCTGATAGCGCTTTTTATCCTTGCGGACCATTTCTACGTATTTTCTGGTATCATCAAAGGGAATCTGGGAAATATCGCTGAACTTATAGTCCCATTCATTCTCCGACATCCATTCTTTTACTGTGCCGCGGCCGGCATTATAGGCCGCCAGCATGAGAATCTCATTGTCCTGGAACTCGTGTTCCAGCTCTCCCAGATACCAGCAGCCGAATTTAATGTTTAATTCCGGCAGAAGAAGCATTGTGTCTTTGAAATTAGGAAAATCTGTGGATTTGGCAATCCAAACCCCTGTATCCGGCATAATCTGCATGAGGCCTAGTGCCCCGGTCTTGGATTTTGCCTCCGGATTAAAGCCGCTTTCATTTTTCATTACGGCAATGGCTAAATAAGGGTCCACCCTGTATTTAGCGCTGAATGTATGAACGTCTGCCGCATAGGGCCATTTATAAATACTTTTCCGCTGTACGTAGTCCGTAGTCCAGATTTGATATCCGGTTACGGCAATAAAAACTATACATAAAACGAAAAAGAAAACACTAAATTTATTCTTTTTCCGTCTTTTTTTCAAAACAATTCCCCTATCTATATATGTCAAGTAGGGCAGCATCCACCTGTTTCTTCAGGTTCTCCACGCTGCCGCTGTTGTCTAAAATCACGTCTGCGTAGGTTTCCTTGTCCTTTAAGGGCATTTGGGCATCTATGCGGTTTTCGACCTCTCCTGTGGTCATTTTGGACCTTAGCATGGCTCTTTTGATTTGCTCTGACCGTGAAATTTTCACCAGCCAGACCTTGTCCACGTTCTTGTACCACTCACATTCTATCAAAAGAGGCATGTCTAATACAACTACTTTTTCGGAACTTTTTTGTGACAAAAACTCCCGGCATTTTTGGGAAACCCACCCATGAACGATGGTATTGAGCTCCCTGAGCTGCTCCGGATGGCCAAAAACCAGTTCTGATACGCGTTTCCGGTTCATTGTACCATCGGCATTAAGGACTGACCGGCCGAAAGCCTTGACGATTTTCTCCAAGCAGACAGAGTCCTTGGCAACGGCATCTTTAGCAGAGCCGTCGCAGTCAAAGACTTCTATGCCTTTTTCCCTCAGATAGGCACTAACCGTGCTTTTCCCTGAGGCGATACCTCCTGTTAGTCCTATGCTAATCATATTTCACCTATTTTTGGCAATGAGGGCAATAGACGCTGCCCCTGCCTGCCACTTTAATTTGTTCCAATTTGGTGCCACAGACCTTGCAGGGCTCACCTTTGCGGCTGTACACCATGAGATAACGGACGTTGTTTCCCTTGTGGCCCTCTGCGTCTTGATAATTGCGGAAGGTGGTTCCGTGGTTTTTAATACCCTGAGCAATGACTTTTTTCATGGCTTTGACCAGCTTTGCATACTCTTCCCCGGTTAGCCTATTGGCCTGTCTGGTAGGCAGAATCCCCGCGGCAAACAAGGCCTCGTCAGCATAGATATTGCCTAGTCCTGCCACAATCTTCTGGTCCAAAATCACGGCCTTAATAGCTCCTGTTTTCTTTTGGCAGGCTTTCTCCAGATAGGCAGCCGTGAGTTCTGTCCCCACCGGCTCAGGTCCTAGTGTGGCATATCCTTCTGTTATTTTATCATCCCGGTCAATAAGATACAATGTGCCAAAGGTTCTAATGTCCGTAAACCATAGGTCTTCCGGTCCGGTAAGCTCAAATCTGATCTTGGCATAATCAGGCTCAGGTTTCTTTTTCCCTACAGCCAGTAGAGCCCCGGTCATACGCAGATGTACCAATACATACATATCCTTACCCACGTTGAGACGGAGGTACTTCCCCCGCCGGTCAATGCTTTCAATGGTTCTGCCTGCCAGTTTCGCAGCAAACTCCGGGGCTGTAGGATATTGAATCAATCTTGGCAGTCTGATTTCCACATGCTTAATTTTCCGACCCACCACATGAGGGGTTAGCGTTTTTCTCACTTGATCTACTTCCGGTAATTCCGGCATATCTTCACCTTATTTCGCTTGAGCCCAGGTTTTGCCGAACGCTGTATCGGCTACTAGCGGCACCTTTAATTCTACTGCTGCTTCCATGGCTTTTTTGACCATGGCCGCTACTTTATCTTTTTCTTCATTAGTAACTTCTAAAACCAATTCATCATGGACCTGGAGCAGCACGTGGCTCTTGACCTGAGCTGCTGCCAAGGCAGCATTAACCTTCAGCATGGCGATTTTAATAATGTCTGCCGCCGTACCCTGAATAGGCGTATTGATAGCGGTCCGCTCAGCAAAGCTCCGTAAGTTGTAATTGCTGTGATTAATGTCAGGCAAATAACGCCGCCGGCCAAAAAGTGTCTCTACATATCCCAGTTTTTTAGCCTTGGCGATTTCCCTGTTCATGTACTCTTTTACCCCTGTATACCTGGCAAAGTAGTCGGCAATATATTTGGCTGCCTCCGCTCTGGGCACTCCTAGCTGTTTGCCCAGACCATAGTCGCTGATGCCATAGACAATGCCGAAGTTCACGGTCTTCGCCCGGCCACGCATATGCGGTGTCACCTGGTCCAATGGCACTCCGAATACTTCAGAGGCAGTACGGGCATGGACGTCCTGTCCTTTGTTAAAAGAATCAATAAGCAAATGGTCCTGAGCAATGCTGGCCAATACCCGCAGCTCTACCTGAGAATAATCGCAGGACAGGAGCAGATCATAGCCGTCTCCCGGCACGAACATTTCCCGCATTCTCTTGCCCACTTCTGTTCTGGTGGGAATGTTCTGGAGGTTCGGTTCCGTGCTGGACAACCTGCCGGTGACAGTAACCATTTGCTGAAAATGGGTGTGAATATGTCCCGTCTTTTTATTAATCAGTGGTTTCAGCCCTAGCAAATAGGTGGATAAAAGCTTGGACAGTTTTCTATGTTCTAAAATCGTATCAATAATAGGATGCTTGCCGCTGAGTTCTTCCAGAACAGAAACATCGGTGGAATATCCTGTCTTAGTCTTTTTGATAATAGGCAGTCCCAATTTCTCAAAAAGCAAAACACCCAATTGCTTGGGGGATTTCAGGTTGAATGCTTCCCCTGCCTGTTCTTCCGCCAGCTTCTCCAAATCTGTTACCTTGTCACTCATTTCTACGGTTACCCGATCCAGCATTCTTTCGTCAACGGCAATGCCGGTAACTTCCATTTGAGCCAGTACCTTCGTCAGAGGCAATTCTATTTCCTTATATAGTTTGGTTAATTCTCTTTCTTGCAAAAGCTCTCTCATGGCCGGAACCAGCTTTGCCAAATCCTCCACGGTACCGCCCCTGTCTCCGGGCAGATACCGTTCTGCCATGGCTTTTAGGTCATAGGCTGTGTCTCCCGGCTCATAAAGATAGCCGGCTAAAGCCACGTCATCACTCACACCCCGTAGTTCTCTGTTGTGACAGAGCAGCACCTTGCAGAGATTCTTGCTGTCACAGAGAGCCTTAGGTACCGCCTCGTCTGTCAGCCATTCATAGACCGGTGTCCAGTCCTGAATGAAGTTCCCCAATACCAATATTTCTTTGTGAAAGAGGATTTTCATTCCGGCTAATCCCATATCAGGAATCTCGCCTCTTATCTCATATGTAAGGGGAATAATCTCCCCGCTGTTTTTAATTTCTTTCAATGTAGCTGCTAATAGGCTGCTGTCCGTAATTTCTTTTCTGGGGTAGCCCGGTGCCGCTTCCACTGTACCGAAGAGCCCCATTTGGCCGGCCTCTTGGGCACTGTCAGCTGCATAGCCTGCAAAGCTTTCCCCTTGAGTCCCATCAGGTGTCTGCTTCCCGGTCTGACCGTTGGCAAAGCTTTCTATCGAATTTGACCCTGTTGTCCGTCCTCCTGCCCCACCTTGCAGTCCTAAAACCGGGGCAAACTTTTCCCAGAAATTTCTAAATTGCAAATCCTGGAACATAGCTTTGGCTTCGGCTGTCATGCCTTTTAATTCATAGTCGGCGAATTTGATGTCTACCGGGGCTTCCAGGCAAATAGTCGCCAAGTCCTTGGACAAAACTGCCATTTCTTTATTGGTCGTGAGTTTTTCTTTCAGGCTCTTACCATTCACCTTATCTATATTTGCCAAAACATTTTCTACAGACTGATACTCCACAATGAGTTTTAGAGCCGTCTTGGGTCCCACTCCCGGTACACCGGGAATATTGTCGCTGGTATCTCCCATGAGGCCCTTCAAGTCAATAATCTGCTTCGGTGCCAATCCTTCGTAGTTCTTGGCAAATTCTTCCTTGTCATAGGTAACAATATCACTAATACCGCGCTTGGTATAGAGAACTTTCACATTGTCTTTTATTAGCTGGAACTCGTCCTTATCTCCCGTAACAATAAATACTTCTGTGTCCGGGGGAGCCGCCGCAGACAGAGTGCCGATAATATCATCAGCCTCATAGTCATCCAATTCCAGGGTGTTAATACCCATTTTTTGGAACAAATCCATAGCCAAAGGAAACTGCTCGGACAATTCTGTGGGAGTAGGTTTTCTCTGGGCTTTATATTCTTTATATTTCGCCCGGCGAAAAGTCTGCCGGGATTTATCAAAGGCTATGGCCACATACTTGGGGCGCATATCCGTCAGTAATTTCAAAAGCATACTGCAGAAGCCATATACAGCTCCTGTATTGATGCCTTTTTTCGTTGTCAAAGGCGGCAAGGCAAAAAACGCCCTATGTATCAAACTGCTGCCGTCTATCAGCAATACTTTATCTGCCATAGTAAACCTCCGTTTTAATATCACGTTTATTATATCATGTTACAAAAAGTGTTACAAAAGTACCTGTCCCTTTTGTAACACTACTGCAGCAAAAATTGCAAGATAAAGGGAATTACCAGGGTAAGAATAAAACCGCTGGTGAAACCTATGATGCCCACCGGCACCCCTGCGCTTTTAATCAGAACCGGCAGCGTAGAATCCATCACCGTCGCCCCTCCTACCGCTGCACAGGCCACCGAAGTAAACCTGGCTAAAAATGGCACAAAAATAAAGGCACCCAGCTCCCGCAAAAAATTAGTAAAGAAAGCAATGGTCCCTATTTCCGTATTATACATTGTAGCTATAACCACAGATGACAGACTGTACCAGCCCATTCCGGCACTAATCAAAAGCGCATCGTGAGTTGCCAGTCCCAGAATTTTGCCCATGATAACACCTGCCCCCAGACTACCGATAGTCACGCCTAAAGGCACTGCCAGCATGAGACCCACTGTTTTCCAATTTATCATTTTCTTTATCAGTTGCCGATTGCCGCCAATATCAAACCCGGCAATTAGCACTGTAATATTCAAGGCATTAAGTAAAATAGTATCAAGGATGGGTTTATGTTCCGGCGTCAAAAAAAAGTAACCGCCTAAAGCTCCCGTCAGAAGAGCCGTGAAAATCATTTTTATCATTTGCGGCTCTCCAATTCTTTAATGGCTTCAATACTATTTTTGAAGAAGTGGCTAAAAACCCAGACCACTGCAAAGCTCCCTACAACTACAGCTATAGCCATCAGGGCAGATTGCCATCCCAGCCTGCCCAAATCCGTCAGGATTTCCTTATCACAGCCTACTTTGGCTGCCAGGCACCAGAGCATAATGAACAATGCCACTTTGCATATTGTGTTGGCTATTTTCCTCGTTTGATAGCTGAGTATATTAGTGCATCCTATAGCTATGCCAATAGCAATGGCAATGAAAATTTCTGTCATGTGGCTTTGCTCCTTTCCGGGAAATTTTAATGCTTCTTCAAATAATGTAAAAAGTTATAAAGCACCCGGCCGGTAATACCCCAGATTACTTTATCCCTATAAGTATAAAAATATATTTCATAGCCTTTTCTTGTTCGCCAATCATGGGAATAATTGGGAATCAGGTGAAAGGGGAACCCTGGATCCGGCTTCGTGCCGACTGTCACCGTACCAACCTGTGGCTCCATTTTTAAAAGCTCTTCTATGGTAATCGTAAAAATCTCTGCCACTTCACTTTGTCCCGGTCTAATTTTTTCAGGGTGAATAATGAAGCCCACGAAAGGATAAATTATAGGACCGTTAGAACCATAGAAATAATCCAAAGGCCCGAAAATTTCATAATCCGATGAAGAAAGTCCCAGCTCTTCTTCCATTTCCCTCCCCGCCGTAGCAGCCCGATTGGCATCGTCAGGATCTCTATGCCCTCCGGGGAAACAAATATCTCCCGGCTGCCATTCCAAGTCGGGAGACCTTACTTCGAACAAGACACTAAGTCCCTTAGTGGTTTTCACCAAGGGCAACATTACTGCTGCTTCCCACATTTTCATGGTTTTATCCGGCCGGCGTTTGTAAGAACCATAGTCTTTTTCCAGTTGGAGCAAAAGTTCCCGGTCAGTTTTTTTCATCTTATTCCCATCCTTTTCCTACGTTGATCCACGCCTTATAGCCCGAATACTTTTCCAATTCCGGAATGGTGAGCTCAATGGCGCTGTTATCACTTCCACAGGCCGGGAAAACGCTGGCAAATCTTTTCATGGATTCATCCAGGTATACATCAATACCCGGATTAATCCCGAAGGGACAGACTCCTCCTACAGCATGGCCTATGACTTTTTCTACATCGTCAAAGGCCATCATGGTGGCCTTTACCCCGAACTGCATTTTGAATTTATGATTGTCCACTTTGGCATCACCGGCAAATAAAATCAAAATCGGTTGTTCGTGAACAAAAAAAGACAAGGTTTTACAAATCCTGGCCGGCTCACAATGAGCCGCCTCTGCCGCCAGTTCTACCGTAGCGCTGGATACGGGGAATTCCAGTATTCTGTCTTCCATTCCTAATTTCGCAAAATATTCCCTAGCCCGTTCAATTGACATATCCTTATACCCCCAGTTTTTCGTTTAAATATTTAAAATAACTCTCAAAGCTATAGGCACCGATAATCCAGCCCGGATTAAAGGGCGGCACCATGAACTCTGTTAACCCATACTGATGTCCCGGTCTGCTCCAATCGTAGGTGTAACCAAGATGAGTTGCTACCCGGCCACTGTTCTTTTTTTGCTTTCGTTCCAAGCTTATCCGTTTCAGGTCAAAACCTTGGACCTTGCTGCCCGATTGATTAATTCCCTTGTAGGCCTGACTATGAACTTCCATTCCGTCTACGAAAGGATTGGTTTGGTTGGCAGGACGCAAAACATCTTGTGGATTAGCCCAGAAAACCACAAAGGTATCTTCCTGAGCCTGAGGATTCAATCCCGTCAGCTGTCTTATACGCATTCTTCTGTCAGGTCCCATTTTGTTTTTATTTTCTTTATACCAATTTTCCAGTTCCTTTTCACTAAAGCACCAAATGTTCCTCATGAAAACAGTTTTTTGACCTACGGGAAATTCAGTGTCGTCATTGGTAAAGCTTACCAAAAGGACCTTGTCCCTGGCAGCATTCCAAGTGACGTTCTTATCAGCCTCCACAAAGGTAACCAATAATCGTACATCTGTGCTTTCCGGCTTTTCCATATGTCTCCTGGCTTTTTCGTAAAGCTGTTGATTGGTCATGCCTTCCGCCAAAGCAGCTGCCGGCTGCAAACAAATTAAAGTAAGTAATAGAACTAAGAATTTTCTCAGCATTACCTCACCCCCCCACATTTTAACGCATAAATCTATCCAAGGCTTTCTCCAAATCCTTCAAGGCTTCGTCCTGTTTTCCTTCTTCTATAGCTTTGGTCACACAGATTTCTATATGTTCCTGCAAAAAAGCCTTAGTGGTATTTTCCACGGCCTGATGAATGGCTGCCAGCTGGGTAAGTACTTCAGAACATTCCCTGCCGTCCTCCACCATTTTTTTTACGCTGCGCACATGTCCTTCGATACGGGCCAGACGGTTAATGATTTTTTGACTATGGGTCACTCCGTATTTCATTGTCTCCTCCTAAAATTTCCTATAAATAATTCTTATAGAATTAATTACACACAAAGCCGCTACTCCCGAGTCGGCAAAAACCGCCGCCCACATGGAAGCATAACCAAATATCCCTGCTAATAGTATAACCAATTTTACGCCTAATGCAAAGTAAACATTTTCCCAGGCTACTTTATTAGCTGTATTTCCCATGGCAATAGCCTTATTAATGGCCTCTATATTCGAATGAAGAAATACTACATCTGCAGCCTCCAGAGCAGCATCCGCACCGCTCCCCATGGCTGCCCCCACATCAGCGCCGGCTAAAACAGGTGCATCGTTGATGCCGTCCCCCACATACATAATACTGCCGTATTTTTTTCGCAAATCCTGCAAAACGCCGAATTTGTCCTGAGGTAATAGCTGTCCGTAAACATGGTCAATGCCTACTTGCTCAGCTATTCTCTTGGCATTATCCGCCGTATCTCCGGTCAACAGAGCTGTTGTCAAACCTTTGGCTCTGAGTTTTGCTATGGTAGAAGGGGCCCCGGGTTTAATGGTATCATCGATAAGCAGTTGACCAATATATTTACCATTCTCTGCCAGAAAGATTTTCGCTCCTCCCACTTTGGCATTTTTTGCCTCATGTGGATAGATGACACCTTGTTCTTTAAGTAGCACTTCATTGCCGCAGAGCACTTGCCTATAAGGGAAGCTTGCTTTAATACCTTCTCCGGCCACTTCCTCAAAATTCTCCGGTCTGGTCAACTGTAAGCCCCTGTCATGAGCCAGCTGCACTATGCTCTGAGCCAGAGGATGCGTGGAAACCAGTTCAGCCTCGGCACACTTTTGCAGCAAAACTTCTTCTGTGACTTCTTCCGCCGGCTCTAGCCTCTGTACGCGGAAATCACCTTGGGTAATAGTTCCTGTTTTATCCATGCTGACCACTTTAATTTTTTTCAGGGCTTCCAGGACAATGCCCCCCTTGAAAAGAATCCCCTGTCTTGACCCTGCCCCAATGCCGGCAAAATAAGCCAAAGGAACGCTTAAAACCAAGGCACAAGGACAGCTAATAACCAGAAAGGTCAAAGCCGTATAAATCCAATAATGCCAGTTACCCGTTACCAGGCTGGGCACTACTGCTGTCAAAACAGCCAGCCCCACCACAACCGGTGTATATATTTTGGCAAAACGAGTAATAAATCTTTCCATTTGGGGTTTGCTGGCAGCTGCGTTTTCTACCGAGCGGAGAATTTTGCTCACCATTGATTCAGCCAAAACTTTTTCCACTTGCAGCTTCAGCATACCTTGTTTATTGATGCAGCCGCTAATGACGGTCTTCCCCGGTTCCGTGGCCACAGGCAGTGGTTCCCCGGTTACGGGGGCAGTATCAATGAAGCTCCGGCCTTCCAACACGCGGCTGTCCAAGGGAATTCTTTCTCCTGCTCTGACAAGAATAGTATCCCCCACCTTGGCGTCTTCTGCAGGAATAGCCTTCACCTTCTGTCCAACCATCAGGTTAACTGTTTCCGGCCGTAAATCTGCCGCCTGAATAATTTCCCGGCGGCTTTTTTCCACGGCCAAATCTTCCATATATTCCCCCAAGCGGTAGAAGAGCATTACACCCACTGCCTCACCGTAGGCATGAATGCCAAAGGCCCCCAGGGTTGCCACTGTCATAAGAAAGCTTTCATCCAAGGCATGTCCTTTGACTATTTTTTCCACGGCTTCAGCAATAATCCCATGTCCTAAAATCAAATAAACTACCAAAAAAGCATATAATTGAAATTGAGCCGGAACTACTCCGGTAAATTCCACCAGAAGCAGGAATGCCGCTCCCGTGGCTATTTCCAGCACAGCCTGCTTATCATGTAGTATCTCGCCGGCCCAGCTGTCTGTCACCAGGGCCTTAGTCATATGACAGGTACATTTATCTATGGTTTTGCCACATACAGCACAATATAATTCTTCCATGGTTTTATCCTCGCTATCCCCCGGGCGGGGTTATTTTTTTTCTTTAATTATATCCCCCTAAGGGGGTTATGTCAACAGAGGCTTCTTAATTTTCCTTAAGTTAGTATTGACAAATTTACCTTTGAAAGAATATTATAATCACGATACATTGAATTATTTGCACCGGTTTTCCGGTACATCTTATCAGGCGGTAAAACCACGGTTTTACATACGCCGGGCCTTAGGCAACAGGTAAACTAAAAGCACCTGTGGGACTATTTCAGCGTTCCACAGGTGCTAATTTTATACCCTGTAACCAATGAGGAGTGAACAATTATGACTAATCCTAATGAACAACAATCTTATGAAAAAATAGCTATGCACGTTTCTTACGTAAGCATAGTTATTAATGTGGTACTGAGCATCGGCAAATTTGTAGCCGGCATCATCGGCAATTCTGCCGCCATGGTATCTGATGCGGTTCATTCTGCCTCGGATGTTTTCTCTACTTTTATTGTTATGATAGGGGTAAAGCTTTCCAGCAAAGGCCCCGATGCCACTCACCAATACGGACATGACAAACTGGAATATATTGCTGCTATTTTCTTGGCCTTTATTCTGGCTTTGACAGGTTTGGGCATTGGTTACGAGGGTTTGAAGATTATTGTAACCAAGGATTCCGCCCAGCTTGTGAAACCATCCTTCCTGCCCATTATTGCGGCAGTGGTTTCCATTGTGGTAAAGGAATGGATGTTCATCTATACCCGCGGCGCCGCCCGTCAGATTAATTCCGGGGCCCTGATGGCAGATGCCTGGCATCATCGCAGTGATGCCTTATCCTCCGTAGGTTCTTTTATCGGTATCGGCGGTGCTTTATTGGGCTATCCTATTATGGATTCCATCGCCTCGGTTATTATTGCCGGCATGATTATTCAAGCTGCCTATAAGATTTTTCAGGATGCTACTAACAAGCTTGTTGATCATGCTTGTGATTCCGCTACCCTTGAGTCCATGAAACAACATGTGTTAAGTCAAAAAGGTGTGGTAGGTATAGACGATATTCGGACTCGTATGTTCGGGTCCAAGTACTATGTAGATATTGATATTACTGCTGACGGTCAATTGCCCTTATACAAGGCCCATGAGATTGCCGACGAGGCTCACGATACTATCGAGCGTAATTTCCCGGATGTGAAGCACTGCATGGTTCACGTGTCCCCGGCTCAGGAAAAGTAGCAGCGGCTGTAAAAATGTTCATCCTCGTCTCGGCCGCTCCTGTTTGGCGTGTAAGAGCATCAAATATCGTCGCTGTTACTCTAAATACTGTGTTATGCGATTGATCAGCTCATTGCGCATAGTGTGCTGGGTCGAAGTGTAGGTCATAATATGATTGTCGTCTACGCCCAGTACCTCCTTGAAAAGCTGTAATTGAGGCTCAATGGCATTTTTGGACATTTTATCTGATTTAGTCAGAATGACCAAAGTGGGCCTATCCATATTTCGCAGCCACTCATAGCAGGCCATGTCGCTTTCCATAGGGGCATGGCGGATATCCACCAGCTGGCAGACCATTCTCAGCCTTGTAGCATTTTCCAGATACTTGGCAATGAAGGCTGACCAGCTTTCTTTGTTTGTCTTGCTGGTTCTGGCAAAACCGTACCCCGGTAAATCCACGGCGTAAAAGTCCCGCCATTCAGGTTCCTCTGCCAGAACACGTTTCAAAGTACATTCGTAAAAGTTAATCGTCTGGGTCTTCCCCGGAGAACTGCTGACCCTAGCCAGATTTTTCCGTCTGGTCAGAGAATTCAAAAGAGATGACTTGCCTACATTACTACGGCCGATAAAAGCAATTTCGTCCAAGATTCTTTCCGGATGCTGAGTAGCGCTCACTGCTGAAGCAGCGTACTTAGCCTGAACAATATCCCATTGGTTTGTCGCCATGTCACTCCTCCAATGCAATTTTAGTTACCTGGTCCATGTGGTCCACCGGCATAAAAGTAATAGCTTTTCTTACATCTGCAGGAATCTCTTCCAGGTCCTGCATGTTTTGGCTGGGAATAATAACCGTCTTGACTCTATATCTATTAGCCGCCAAGACTTTTTCTTTCAAGCCCCCGATGGGCAGCACCCTGCCTGTCAGTGTAATCTCGCCGGTCATGGCAATGCCGGCCCTCACCTTTTTCTTGGTAAGAGCTGATTCCATGGCTGTAACCATAGTTATACCGGCAGAAGGCCCGTCTTTGGGGATGGCACCCTCCGGCACGTGAATATGAATATCAACTTTTTCGTTGAAATTAGGATCCAACCCTAATTGTTTAGCTCTGCTTCTTACATATGTATACCCTGCCTGAGCTGATTCTTTCATAACGTCGCCCAATTGTCCTGTCAGGGTCAGCTTGCCCTTGCCTTCGCAGACCACTGCTTCCACTTTCAAAACCTCGCCGCCTACGCTGGTCCAGGCTAGTCCCGTGCAAACACCTACTGTGGCACGAGCCTTCATATCGCTTTCCAGGAAAGTAATGGGGCCCAAATAAGTTTTCAGGTTCTTCGTGGTAATTTTGACATTTTTGTTTTTGCCCTCTACAATTTGCCGGGCCGCTTTACGGCAGCAGACGGCAATCTTCCGTTCCAGGTTACGGACACCGGATTCTCTGGTATAGTCCCTTATAATATGATGAATAGCATTGGGAGCCAAAGAGAAATCAGCGGAAGTCAGCCCATTTTCTTTCCTTTCCTTCGGTAATAAGTGAAGCTGGGCAATTTTGCTCTTTTCTTCGTCCGTATAGCTGTTCAGCTGGATAACTTCCATTCTGTCCAACAAGGCAGGAGGAATAGTTTCCACGCTATTAGCTGTAACAATCCAGAAAACATTGGACATATCGTAAGGGAATTCCACAAAATGATCACTGAAATTGCAATTCTGCTCCGGATCCAAAACCTCCAGCAAAGCAGAAGCCGGATCTCCCCGGAAATCAGCATTCATTTTATCCACTTCATCCAGCAAGAATACAGGATTAGAGCTGCCGCACATTTGCATACCGTGAATCAAACGGCCGGGCATAGCCCCAATATAGGTGCGTCTGTGACCGCGGATTTCTGCCTCGTCACGCACGCCCCCTAAAGATATTCTGGTGAATTTTCTATTAATAGCCGTAGCAACCGAACGGGCCAGAGATGTTTTACCAACACCGGGAGGTCCCACCAAGCACAGAATAGGTCCCTTATTGTTTTGGGTCAAAGCTCGCACAGCCAGGTAATCCAAAATCCTTTCTTTGACTTTCTGCAGGCCGTAATGGTCTTTGTCCAAAATTGCCGCAGCTTTCTTCAAATCGTAATTATCCTGAGTGAACACACTCCAGGGCAAAGCCAGAACCACATCTAAATAGTTCCGTATAACAGCACTCTCAGCCATCATGGGAGGCATTTTGTAGAGACGGTCCAATTCCTTATTGAGCTTGTCCACAACATCCTCAGGCAGCTTCAGCTTCTTCATTTTGGCCTTATATTCATCAACTTCGGACTGACGGTCGTCTCCTTCGTTCAGTTCCTTATTAATGGCTTTCATTTGCTCACGCAAATAATATTCTCTCTGGTTCTGCTCAATTTGCTTGCGAACCTGTTGAGAAATATTTTTCTCGATAGTGACGATTTCCAATTCCTTGCACAGATAGCCATAAAGCAGCTTCAGGCGTTCTTTCACATCTACAGCTTCCAAGACCTTTTCTTTTTCTTTGATTTGCAGAGAAAGATAGCCGGCAATCATGTCAGCAATCCGCCCGCAGTCAGGTTGGTCCTTGAATGTCAATAATACTTCCGTATTGATTTTTTTGCTGGCTACCACCCATTGCTCAAAAGTCTCTACCAGCATACGCTTCAGAGCTTCTATTTCATTGCTGCCGTCGTTGATGTCGGCAGTGATTTTAATATTAGCCATAAAATTAAGACCGGCAATATCTTCCACTGAAACTATTTCTGCCCTGGTTAATCCTTCTACTAAAACGCGCATTGCTCCATTGGGCAGTTTCAGCAATTGTTTGATTTCCGCCACCAACCCGCAGGTATACAAATCATTGGCATTAGGATCGGCCACCTCGGCATTCTTCTGGGTAACCAGGAAAATCTTACTTGCACCATTAGTAGCTGCTTCCACAGCCTTAATGGAGCGCTCGCGCCCCACATCCAAATTTATAATCATCCCTGGGAATACCACCATTCCTCTTAAAGGCAAAAGGGGCATCCTTACGGTATTCTGTTCTAACATAATGTACCTCCTAACAGTAACTATAACGCCATCTTCATTTGTCACGCTTAATTATACATAAGAGGGAAAGGGCTGCCCCCTTTCCCCCTTTTTTATGCTTTTTTCCGGTCTACTTTTACATCCTCTAATAATAACTTAGGTTCCATATGTTTTTTGACTACATCTTCTGTAACGATGCACTTTTTCACGTCGTCTCTGGAAGGAACCTCATACATAACGTTGCGCATAATGCTCTCAATAATGGACCGCAGGCCACGAGCCCCGGCATTTCTCTTAAGTGCTTCATAAGCAATCGCCTTTAGCGCTCCCGAATCAAAGGACAACTCTACATCATCCATGGCCAAGAAGTGCTCATATTGTTTGGTTAAAGCATTCTTGGGTTCAGTTAAAATCCGGACCAAGGCCTTTTCGTCCAAGGCATCCAAAGTAACCACTACCGGTAATCTGCCTACAAATTCAGGAATCAAGCCGTATTTCATCAAATCTTCCGGCAAAACCTTCTTGAGAATAGCTTCATTCTTCTGTTCATCTTTGGTTTTAATATCGGCACCAAAACCCAGGCTCTTCTGTCCCACCCGATTTTTAATAATGTTCTCCAACCCGGAAAATGCGCCGCCGCAAATAAACAAAATATTGGTAGTATCAATTTGAATAAATTCCTGATGAGGATGCTTTCTGCCGCCCTGAGGCGGAACACTGGCCACAGTGCCTTCCAGAATCTTCAGCAAGGCCTGCTGCACTCCTTCACCGGAAACATCACGGGTAATGGACGGATTCTCGCTTTTGCGGGAAATCTTGTCTATTTCATCAATGTAAATAATACCCCGTTCCGCTCTCTCGATATCAAAATCCGCATTTTGAATCAAGCGCAGCAGGATATTCTCTACGTCTTCCCCTACGTACCCTGCCTCAGTCAAGGCAGTAGCATCGGCAATAGCAAAAGGCACTTGCAAAATCTTGGCCAAGGTTTGGGCCAAAAGTGTCTTCCCGCTGCCTGTAGGTCCCAACATTAAAATGTTGGATTTCTGTAATTCCACATCTTTGTCTTTATGCTGGTCTTCATAGTGAATACGTTTGTAATGATTATAAACAGCCACGGCCAGGGTACGTTTAGCCTCTTCCTGGCCAATGACATATTCATCCAAAATTGCTTTGATTTCTTTGGGCTTCGGTAATTCGGCGGCCAGTTCTTCTACAGGCTTGTCAAATTCTTCGGCCAGCATTTCGTTGCATAATGCTATACATTCATCACAAATAAACACATTGTGACCGGCAATTAATTTCTTAACTTGGCTCTGCTTTTTGCCGCAGAAGGAGCAGGTATAATTCTTGTCATTACCTTTTCCATCATCGAAATCCATTTGTCAGTCCTCCTTCGTGTATAGAACAATTCTTCAACAAATTACTCTTGTTTGGTATCAGTCGGTCTTGTAGTGATAACTTCATCCAAAAGACCGTATTCCTTGGCTTCCGAGCTGGTCATAAAATTATCCCGCTCAGTGTCTTCTTTGATTTTTTTTACAGTTTGACCTGTATGTTTAGCCAGAATATTGTTCATTTCTTCTCTAATGCGCAAAATCTCTTTGGCATGAATAGCAATGTCGCTAGCCTGGCCTTGAGCTCCGCCCAAAGGTTGATGAATCATCACTCTGGAATAAGGCAGGGCAAAACGCTTGCCTTTAGCACCGGCAGCCAAAAGCACTGATGCCATAGAAGCAGCCATGCCGATACAAATAGTAGAAACATCCGGCTTAATATACTGCATAGTATCGTAAATGGCCAGGCCCGCACTGACACTGCCTCCGGGGCTATTGATGTACAGGTGGATGTCTTTATCCGGATCTTCTGCTTCCAAAAACAATAACTGGGCAACAACCAGATTGGCCATATGGTCTTCGATTTCCCCGGTGATAAAGACAATCCTGTCTTTAAGCAAACGGGAATAAATATCGTAGCTTCTTTCGCCTCTGCTGGTTTGTTCTACAACTATAGGTACAAACGCCATTTAGGGCACCTCGTTCTTCTAATTATTTCTTTTCTTCCTTAGCTTCTGCTGCGGCTGGTTCATCCTTCTTAGCGCCTTTAGCATTGGAAATGATGACTTGAGCTGCTTTCTTGCGCAGCACATTAGCCAATAACAGCCCAACGGTGTTGTTGTCTTTAATAATCTTTTGTACTTCTTTGACAGAGGCACCGTGCTCTTGGGCAATGGCAGCCATTTCATTAACGGCTTCCTGCTCGGTTACGGTAATGTTTTCTGCCTTGGCAATAGCATCCAATACCAGGTCAACTTTAACATTGGATAAAGCTATGGGTTTTTGTTGTTCTCTCAGCTTGGCAATATCGGAACCGGTATATTTCAAATACATATCCAGGTTCATTTTGCGGCTTTCCAGATTCAGGGACATTTCTTCAATCATCCGATTCACTCTGTCCGCGACCATAATATCAGGCACTTCAAAAGTGGAATTATCCACGGCCTTTTGAATAAGGGCTTTTTCATATTCTGATTCAGCCTGCTGAGCAGCCATATTTGTCAGACGCTCTTTGGTCTTAGTTTTAAATTCTTCCAAGGTTTTGCTGTCAGAATTCTTAGTAATAAATTCATCGTTGATTTCCGGTAATTCACGGCGTTTTACATCTTGCACGTGAACTTTGAACACAGCCTTCTTGCCGGCTAGTTCTTTAGTGAAATAATCTTCCGGGAAGGTTACGTTAACATCAACGGAATCTCCGGCTTTTTTGCCGACCAATTGATCTTCGAATCCGGGGATAAAGCTTCCTGATCCCACTTCCAAGGGATAGCCTTTACCTTCGCCGCCGGCAAAGGGTTTATCATCAACAGTACCGGAGAAATCAATAATAGCAAAATCACCTTTGGCAATAACGGCGTCTTTAGCTTCTACCATTTTGGCAGCGCTCTTGCGCATTTGTTCCAGGGTATCGTCTACGTCTTTATCTGTAATGTCTCTAACTTCTTTAGATACTTCCAGACCTTTATACTCTCCCAAAACCGGTTCCGGTTTTAAGGTGACGTTTAAGGTTACTTCCATTGGCTGATTTTCTTCGAACTTGGAATCTTTAATATCCGGCTGGCCTACGGGAATAAGTTTCTCGTCGCTTAAAGCCTTTTGATATTGTTCATTGGCCAAGATGTCGAAAGCTTCGCCTTTAACGGCCTCTTTGCCTACATGGTTTTCCAAGACAATCCTAGGAGCTTTTCCTTTTCTGAAACCGGGAACAGTCACTTGGTGGTTTACTCTGGCTACTGCCTTTACAAACCCCTTCGCCACTTCCTCTGGTGTCAAAGAAATCTTAATTGTTGCCTCATTACCTTGTTTTTCTACAGAAACGCTCATTAAAAAGTCCTCCTTGTTTGCCTTAGCAAATTATTGTATTTTATTATGATTTTTTTGTGCATTTTTAGCAACCTAAAAACCGCCCATATATCATACCACAAAAGCATTGTTTTAGCAAATAAAAAGGCCCCCCTTGGGGGGACTTTAGAACTCTCCTAACACTAATTGGCTGATGTTTTTGCTATGGTCGGAGACACGTTTCATATTAATAACGATTTCCAACATGGCAAACCCTGTCTCAGGATTGCATATACCGTCGTTCAGACGTTTGACATGACTTTTCCGCATGGCTTTCTGTTTGAGAACTACTTGTTTGGAAAGTGCCAGGGATTCTTCGGCCACGTTTCTGTCCCCTGTTTCCAGGGCAGACATGGCTTTGCTGACGGCACCGTAGACTAGGTCCGCCAGTTCGTGCATTTCCTTCTGGGCCTCCGGAGAAAATCTCATACCGTCTTCCAGCATAGTGCGGACACGTTTGGAAATAATCTCCGCATGATCCCCTATACGCTCTATATCGCTGCACACATGGAGCAGTCCGGTGTGCTTGGCAGACATATCTTTGGTCATGGTCTGCTCGGAAAGCTTCGTCAAATAAACGGTTATTTCTTCTTCCAGATTATCTATTACCTGTTCGTGCTCTTTAATGGCATTAACATTTTTGGTATCGTTATTATTAATGCACTCAAAAGCCATTGCTATATTTTCCAGGGACAATTTGCCCATACGTACTACTTCTTTATTGGCTAAGCTCATGGCAATAGCCGGGGTGTTTAACACGTTTTTATCCAAATATTGTGGTCGGTAAGAGATTTGTGAATCTTCTCCCGGCATTAATAATTTGATAAAATCAGTAAATTTACCGGCGAATGGTAAGAACAGCAAAGTGTTAATAACGTTAAAAGAGGTGTGAGCATTGGCTATCTGCCTGCCAATATCATGGGCCGGAGATATTTCCATGACAAATTTAATGAATTGCGGCAAAAAGAGCATGAAAATTATGCTGCCGATTAGATTAAAAAGAACGTGTGACAAGGCTACTCTTTTAGCATTAAGATTTGACCGCAAAGTAGCTAAAATCGCCGTAATACAGGTTCCGATATTATCACCCAGCAAAACAGGAATCGCACCATCCAAAGGAATTAACCCCTGCCCGGCCATAGCCATCAGAATACCAATGGTAGCACTGGAAGACTGAATAACCAGTGTCATGGCCACCCCTATGCACAAGCCCAAAATAGGATGTGAAGAAAACTGCTGAATAAAATCCACAATCCCGGGATACTCTTTCAAGGGGCTTACGGATTGGCTCATCATACCCATGCCCAGCATTAGAATACCAAAGCCCAAAATACAATGACCTATATTTTTCGCCTTTCTTCTCCGGCCAAAAGCCTGGAGAAGAAAGCCTACAAACAAGAGGAAGGTAATGTAATCGGTTAGTTTGAAGGCAATTAACTGAGCCGTCATGGTAGTACCGATATTAGCGCCCATAACAATACCAAAGGCCTGTTTCAAGGTCATAAGGCCAGCATTAACCAGACCTACAGTCATAACCGTGGTAGCACTGGAAGACTGCAAAATAGCCGTAACACCGGCACCCAGCAGCACCCCAAAAATCGTCACACTGGTCAAGGCTTCCAAAATTTTCTGGAGTTTAGCTCCTGCAGCCCGTTGCAGACCTTCGCCCATCAGCTGCATACCATATAAGAAAAGGGCCAACCCACCCAAAAAGGCAAATATGTAAATCAGCATAATTTCCTCCCCAAAAAAATAACCCGCTATCATATTATAGCATAAAAAATCGACACACTCACTAAGAATGTGTCGATTTTTACAATTTTTATGCTCTTTACAACTCTACCGAGAATTATTTGCCTTCAGCATCTAATTTTCTGTAACCTGCCAGACGTTCTTCAGCGTCTTTCTTGGTCTTAGCAAACAGAGCATCTGCAGTTTCAGGGAAGCCTTTCTTTAAGGAACTGTAACGAACTTCGCCCATTAAGAATTGCTCGAAGTCTGCGGTAGGAGCCTTGGAATCCAGGAAGAAGGATTTCTTGCCTTCAGCAGCCAGAGCCGGGTTGTAGCGATAGCAAGCCCAGTAACCAGCCTCTACAGCACGTTTTTCTTCTTCTTGAGATTTGCCCATGCCAATCTTGATACCATGGTTGATACAAGGAGCATAGCAAATAATCAGGGAAGGACCATGATAAGCTTCTGCTTCGGAAATAGCCTTTAAGCATTGGTTCTTATCAGCGCCCATGTTGATTTGAGCCACATACACATAGCCATAAGTCTTAGCCATCATGCCCAAATCTTTCTTCTTGGTCTTTTTGCCGCTGGCAGCGAATTGCGCTACAGCTGCGGTAGGAGTGGATTTAGAAGATTGTCCGCCGGTATTGGAGTAAACTTCGGTATCAAATACCATGATGTTTACGTCTGCGCCGGAAGCCAATACATGGTCAACTCCGCCGTAACCGATATCATAAGACCAGCCGTCACCACCGAAGATCCAGTGAGAACGTTTAACCAGATATTGTTTAGCATCGTAAATCTCTTCCAAAGCAGGTTTGCCGGCTTTTTCTTTCTCCAGCAAAGCAACAATCTTTTCAGCTCTGGCACGAGTGCCTTCGCCATTGTCTTTGTTGTCTAACCAATCTTGGAAAGCAGCCTTTAAGTCAGCGCTAATACCGGTTTCCATAGCAGCCTTAATTGTGTTGGCCAAAGTATTTCTGGATTGGTCAACGCCCAAGAACATGCCTAAGCCAAATTCAGCGTTATCTTCGAACAGAGAGTTAGCCCAAGAAGGACCATGACCCTTGTAGTTCTTAGTATAAGGCATGCAAGGAGCACTTGCGCCCCAAATGGAGGAGCAACCTGTTGCGTTGGCAATCATCATACGATCGCCAAACAATTGGGTAACTAATTTAGCATAAGGAGTTTCGCCGCAACCTGCGCATGCACCTGAGAATTCCAGCAAAGGCTGTTCGAATTGGCTGCCGATAACGGTAGTCTTCTTCATGGGGTTATCCTTATGAGCAACTTTATGCATAGCATATTCCCAAGCAGGAGCTTTATCCAGCTGAGTAGCCAATTTCTTCATATCCAAAGCCTTAGCAGGGCAAACATTCGCGCAGCTGCCGCAGCCTAGGCAATCTAAAGGAGAAATAGCCATATGGAATTGCAAAGCTTTGTTGCTGTTAGCAGTCTTGTGTTTCAAAGTAGCAGGAGCGTTCTTAGCTTCTTCTTCAGTCAGAAGAACAGGACGGATTGCTGCGTGAGGGCAAACAAAGGCGCATTGGTTACATTGTACGCACTTGTCAACATTCCATTCAGGAACATCAATAGCTCTGCCGCCTTTTTCAAATGCAGCACTGCCGGATGGGAATGTACCATCTGCTTGGTCCATTAACTTGCTGATAGGAAGAGAATCTCCTTCTTGCTTGTTCATAGGAACCAAAATTTCATCAGCAAACTTGTTGCCTGTCTTGGCATAAAGCTCTACGTCCTTAGCGTTAGCCCAGTCAGCAGGAACTTCAATCTGTTTCAAAGCATTAACACCTTGGTCAACAGCGGCATCGTTCATATCAACGATATTTTGACCTTTAGCGCCGTAGGATTTAACAATAGCTTCTTTCAAATACTTCACAGCGTCTTCGATAGGAATAATGTTGGTCAGCTTGAAGAAAGCAGCTTGCATAATCATATTGATACGACCGCCCAAGCCAATGCTTTGAGCAATCTTAACAGCATCAATAGTATAGAATTTAATCTTCTTTTCAACAATGTAGCGTTTCAGTTGGCCGGGCAATTCTTTGTTCAGGCCATCCATGTCCCAAGGGCAGTTCAGTAAGAATGTGCCGCCTTCTTTTAATCCGGTCAGTACGTTGTACTTATGAACATAGGATGAATTGTGTACAGCTACATAGTCAGCAAAGTTAATCAAATAAGGTTGATTAATAGGAGTATGACCAAAACGTAAGTGGGAAATAGTGATACCGCCGGACTTCTTGGAGTCATAAGCGAAGTATCCTTGTGCATACATATCAGTCTTATCACCGATAATCTTAATGGCACTCTTATTAGCACCAACAGTACCATCAGAGCCTAATCCCCAGAACTTGCAGCTTGTGGTTCCTTTGGGAGTGATATCAAGAGTCTTTTCCTTATCCAATGACAGGTTGGTAACATCATCAACAATACCAACGCTGAAGCTGTTCTTAGGATTAGCGGATTTCAGGTTATCAAACACAGCCAGAACATCGCCGGGATAGAATTCCTTGGAACCTAAACCATAACGGCCGCCGATAATAAGGGGCTTGTCAGCCTTGTCATAGAACAAATCACGAACATCCAGATACATAGGTTCGCCGCTGGCACCTGCTTCTTTGGTTCTGTCCAGAACAGCAATTCTCTTAACTGTCTTAGGCATAGCTTCGAAGAAGTATTTAGCAGAGAAAGGACGATACAGATGAACGTTCACAACGCCGACTTTTTCGCCGTCAGCGACTAATTTTTCTACAACGGTTTCCACAGTTTGTGCACCGCTGCCCATGATTACAACAACATCAGTAGCATCTGCAGCACCGGTATAGTTGAAAGGCTTGTAGGTACGTCCGGTAATCTTGCTGATCTTGCCCATGTAATCGTTAACAATATCAGGCAATGCTTGGTAGTATTTGTTAACAGCTTCACGGGTTTGGAAGTAAATATCAGGGTTTTGAGCAGTACCGCGGATAACAGGGTTATCGGGGTTCAAGCCATGTTGACGGAAGGCTTTAACTGCGTCTTTATCAATAATCTTGCCTAGTTCATCATAGTCTAGAAGTTCAACTTTTTGAATTTCGTGAGAAGTACGGAAACCATCGAAGAAGTTAATGAAAGGAACTCTGCCTTTAATTGCAGACAAATGTGCAACAGCAGACAAATCCATAACTTCTTGCACGCTGCTTTCAGCCAGCATTGCTACGCCTGTTTGACGGCAAGCCATAACGTCACTGTGGTCACCGAAAATGTTCAGGGAGCTGGTTGCCAAAGCTCTGGCAGCTACTTGGAACACTCCGGGAAGTAATTCACCGGCAATCTTATACAGGTTAGGAATCATCAGGAGCAAGCCCTGAGATGCTGTATAAGTTGTGGTTAAAGCACCTGAAGCAAGAGAACCGTGCACAGCGCCGCTAGCACCGGCCTCAGACTGCATTTCCACAATCTTCATGGTTTCGCCGAACAGGTTTTTCTTGCCATGAGCCGCCCACACATCACTTGCTTCTGCCATTGGAGAAGAAGGAGTGATTGGGTAAATTGCTGCTACGTCGGTAAACGCATATGAAGTATATGCGGCAGCAGTATTACCATCCATTGTCTTCATTTCTTTCATTACTAAAGCCCCACTTTCTAAAGTATAATGCTTTGCATCAAGGGAACTTAAAAAACTAAAATCCCCCTCATCGGTTTCTAGTATATACTAAATTTTTACCAAAGTAAAACTAAATTTTTCCAAATTTCACTACAATTCAAAAATTTCACAAATCCTCAAAAAAAATATAACAATTACAGAAAAATAGTTGTATTTCCTCGCTATTTTTGTTAAACTGTCTTTGTCACTAGGGGAGCTGTTAGCTGAGATTAACCCTTCGAACCTGACACGGGTAATACCGTCGTAGGAAAGTGGTTGGTTATTTTTTTTGGTTAGAACCGCAACCTACCTAGGCTGCGGTTATTTTATTATGGAGGCGTTGTAAATATGCAAACACAAATGCAAGCGGCCCGCAAGGGTATCATCACCAAACAAATGAAGGCTGTAGCCAAACAAGAGCATCTTCCTGCGGAAATTATCAGAGACAGAGTAGCAGAAGGTACCATTGCCATTCCTGCTAATATCAACCACAAAAACATTGTGGCTAGAGGCGTAGGCAAAGGTTTGTCCACAAAAGTTAATGCCAATATCGGTACATCGTCTGCATATCCTGATCCGAAACCGGAATTAGCTAAGCTCAAAGCTGCTATTGAAGCCGGTGCGGACGCTGTCATGGACTTGTCCACAGGCAACAATATTGATAAGTCCCGTCGTGCTACCATTAAAGCATCTACCGTCATGGTGGGTACTGTTCCTATTTATCAAGCTACCGTTAATGCTATTAAAGCCCACGGCAAAGTAGTTGACATGACCAAGGAAGATATTTTTGCTACTATAGAAGAACAGGCTAAAGACGGCGCAGATTTCATGACCATGCACTGCGGCATTAACAAAAAATCCCTGGGCGCTTTGATTCAGGAAGGCCGTGTGATGGACATTGTCAGCAGGGGCGGTTCCTTCCTGGCCGGCTGGATGCTCCACAACGGTCAAGAAAATCCTTTCTATGAATACTACGATGAAATTTTGGCTATCTGTGCCAAATATGATGTAACCATTAGTTTAGGCGATGGCTTGCGGCCCGGCTGCCTGGCGGATGCTACAGACAGAGGACAGATTCAGGAACTAATCAACTTGGGCGAATTGACCCAAAGAGCTTGGGATGCCGGTGTACAGGTTATGGTAGAAGGTCCCGGCCACGTTCCCTATAACCAAATCGCAGCCAATATGGAACTACAAAAATCCCTGTGCCATGGCGCTCCCTTCTATGTATTAGGGCCCTTGGTTACAGACGTGGCTCCCGGTTACGATCACATTACCTCAGCCATCGGCGGCACCTTAGCTGCCTGCTCCGGTGCGGACTTTCTGTGCTACGTAACTCCTGCCGAACATTTGGGGCTTCCTGATATCGAAGACGTAAGAGCCGGCGTTATTGCCACCCGTATTGCGGGACACGCTGCCGATATCGTGAAGGGCGTACCCGGTGCTATGGAATGGGATTTAAAGATGGCCAAGGCTCGCAAAGCTTTGGATTGGAAGAAACAATTAGACTTAGCCATTGACCCTGTTCAAGCCAAGAAAGTCAGAGCTGCCAAGAATAAGAGCACAGATGAATACTGCTCTATGTGCGGAGACTATTGTGCCGTGAAAATCGCCGGCCAATACCTGGACGAAGCTAAGAAAAAGTCTAAGAGAAAAGCTAAGAAATAACTTTAAGCAGCTGCTTTTTTTCATAAGATTATGTACAAAAGAAACAGGTACATTTGGAACACCCTGAAAGTGTTGCAAATGTACCTGTTTCTTCTTTTGAGAAAAGAGTAAGGCGTTTCCAAACGGAGGCAACCGATTTATACTTTGTTATGAACAACACGGGCAACCAAGGCTCTGGGAAGCCCTCCCGGCAGCTTTTGGAAACCAGCAGATGTCCAGTGCATAACCTCATGAGCAGATGGCATCTCACACATGGTAATCCGCAAGAGGATAGGTGTAATAATGGCAGTTGCACAAACCACCACTACAACGGCCGGCAGAAAATTACTGGGCATTAGTCCCAATTCCATGCCTTTGTTGGCAGCGATGAGCCCTACCTCGCCCCGGCAAATCATACCGCAGCCAACTTGTACGGATTTCTTCAAATTGAAGCCGCAAAGCATAGCCCCCAGACCGCAGCCAATCAGTTTAGATACTACGGCCACTACAATAAGGGCAGCAGATAAGTAAAACAAGGTGGGACTAATATAGTGTAAATTTATATTTAAGCCGATGTTAGCGAAGAAAATGGGGTTTAAGAAAACCACTGACACCGGCTGAATATACCTGTCAATAATATTGGCCAAAGGCGTTGTTCTTAAAACCAATCCGGCTAAGAAGGCTCCTATTATATCGGCTACGCCAAAATAGGTTTCTGCAATATAGGCCATACCAAAACAGAAGCAAATTACGTGAACCATAAGAAATGGTCCGTTAATAGCACGGTGATCCAGCCACTTGCCCATTTTATTGAATAACAGCTGGGCCAGTTTTCCTGTTACTGCAGCCAGAATAAAGAAGGCCACAATCTTTAAGAGCACCACAGGGACGCTGACTGTTTTATTTACCAAGCTGGACACAACAGTTATGCAGATAAGGCCAAGTACATCGTCAATTACGGCTGCCACAAGAATGGCATTGCCCACGTCTGTATTGAGTTTACCCAATTCCCGTAAGGTCTGCACAGTTATACTTACGGAAGTAGCAGTTAAAACAACACCTACGAAAACGTTTTGCAGCATGGCCGTATCCTGCACGCTGTCGTTAAAAAAATATGCTACCCAGGCACCCAGAATGATGGGAGCCAATACTCCCAAAGAAGCAATGGCGAATCCTGCCTTGCCAACTTTTTTCATGGCTGCAATATCTGTTTCAATTCCTGCGGTAAACATAAGGAAGATAACACCTATTTGGGCAATCTCACTGATAAAAACCGTACCCTGAAGAAGATTTAAAAAAGAAGGCCCGATAATTAGTCCTGCCATAATGGTACCCACTACAGCAGGAAGTTTAATTTTTGGTGCAATAAAAGATAAAAGCACAGTTGCAAAAGATATTATTATGATGTCTAGAAGATATGCATTACTCATTTCCCTACACGCCCTTTTCCCAAGGTCTTTCCTTTATGGACGCCCTTGCTTTTATCAAACTTTAAGTATATTATAGCATTAAGGGGAAAAATGATAATGGCTATTTATAGCAACTGTTGTTAACTTTTAATGCAACAATCAGGAGGGCCTATGGAATTACTACAATTAAAATATTTTTGTGAAGTGGCAGAAACTGAACACCTGAGCCGAGCCGCAGAGAAATTACTGATTTCCACCCCGGCCCTAAGCCATACCATCAAGAAATTGGAAAAAGAGCTGGGTGCTCCCCTTTTCGACCATGTGGGCCGTGGTATTGTGCTCAACGAAACCGGAAAGTTATACTACAGATACGTGAAAAACGCCATGGTTCAATTGGAAAGAGCTCATGACGCCGTGGATGAATTAACCTCAAAAAGTTATAAGCTACGCATAGCCATTGCCAATCCCATGTACTGGGATGATTTGTTCGTAGCCTTTAGGGAAAAATATCCGATGATTAAGCTTATCGTGCTGCTTATGCAAGACGATAAAATGTGGAATGACCCTGATTTGAAAATTGATTTTTATCTGGGAAATGCTCATGACTTCACAAGAGATACCTTTCAGCAGCATCCCCTGTTCCCCGAAGAAAAGCCCTTGCTCATTGTCAATAAAAAGCATCGTTTAGCCAAACGGAAAACCATAGACTTAAGTGACTGTGAAAATGAAACCTTCTTCACTTTGCATCACACTAATTTTTCCATGGCCAACTGGCAGGACCTGATGCTGCGTCTGGCCGGCCTGAAAAACATTCAATTGGAAGACGGCAGTTATCTGTCCCGAATGCGCCGTATTCACAACAATGCCTGCATTGGTTTATCCACCACCCGTGGCTATCAGCTTGACTTTATGCCTGATAAACAAATCATTGCCCTCCCCATTGTTAAGCCGTATATTCCAAGGCAACAAGCCATTTCCTGGGAAGAAAGCACCACTTTAAAACCTTATGCCAAAAACTTTTATGACTTCACTGTGGCCTTTTGCCAGAACTCCCAGCCTTAACTTATTTCAAGTTTTTGTAATTTCCTTTACACTCATGTCTATCACGGGAAGATGTTTTTGCGTTTTTGTTATTTTCCCTTGACACTGTTATCTTTTTCGTTTATCATCAGTTCATATTTTACTTTCGCAAAGGAGCAGGCACCATGGAAAATTCCACTACTTTTAATCACTCTTATAATTTCATGAACGCCATGAATGATTGCCATCAACAATGGTTTGCTTTTGCCTGCAATCATGCTGCTTCCTGTTCAGCTAATTTAAATACTGTTATTTTGCACACTGCTTTTGTAGTGTGCATTTTTTCTGTAGTCATTAGCCTGACTTTCGACGTCGTTAATACGGTCAGCTTGATTAACTTCATTAATGTCATTATTATTTTGGCAGAGAACTATTTGCTATATAAACAGCGCCTCCGGTTATGATTTTGATTTTACACAGGCTCTGCTTAAATAGCAGAGCCTGTTTTTTATTATTTTAAAAGACATTCCCCATGATTCCCACAGGAATCACGGTTTATAATATGATATTAAATTGAAAGGAGAACAAGCATAAGCAGACAAAAAGCAGTAATTCGAGTCCCACATGAAGCAAATTAACAAAAAACAAGTGCTTAACAGGCCAAACTAAGGAGAGTATTATTATGATAAACAAATATTATGACACCGATTGCAATTTGAATTTACTAAAAGATAAAACTATAGCCATCATCGGTTACGGCAGTCAAGGGCATGCTCATGCCCAAAATCTAAAGGAAAGCGGCATGAATGTTATTGTCGGCTTAAGACCGTCTTCTGCCAGCTGTGCAAAAGCTGCCGCAGCAAGTTTGCCCGTTATGCCCCCTGCTGAAGCCGCTAAAAAAGCTGACGTAATTATGATGCTGGTCCCTGATGAGCTTGCTCCCGCAGTTTACGAAAAGGATATTGCGCCCAATTTGCAACCCGGCAATATTCTAATGTTTGCCCATGGTTTCAATATTCATTACGGATTAGTTAATCCCCCTGAAAATATAGATGTTACCATGGTAGCTCCTAAGGGTCCCGGTCATACTGTACGCAGTCAATATTTGGAAGGTCGCGGTGTTCCCAGTTTGATTGCTGTCCATCAAAATTATTCAGGCAAAGCTAAAGAATACGCTTTGGCTTATGCCTGCGGTATAGGTGCAGGTCGTGCCGGTATTTTGGAAACCACCTACAAAGAAGAAACTGAAACAGATTTATTTGGTGAACAGGCTGTATTGTGCGGTGGTGTTACCGAATTAATGAAAGCCGGTTTCGACACCTTGGTTGCTGCCGGTTACAAACCTGAGATGGCTTATTTTGAATGTATCCATGAAATGAAATTAATCGTTGACCTAATCAATAACGGCGGTTTTTCCTTTATGCGCTATTCCATCTCCAATACTGCCGAATATGGCGATTATCGTACCGGCAAGAGAATTATCACTCAAGAAACCCGTAGGGAAATGAGAAAAGTTCTCGATGAAATTCAAGACGGCACCTTTGCTAGTGAGTTCATTCAGGAATTCGGCGCAGGTCGCAAAGCGAGATTCACTGCCACTAAGAGAATGGAAGCAAATCATCCTCTGGAAAAAGTTGGCAAGCAATTACGGGAAATGATGAGTTGGTTGAAAAAATAGCAACAAAAAAAGAATGGCAAATATACGCCATTCTTTTTTTATAGTGGGAACATGTGTCGTTGCATTTCTTTCTTGCTTATCTTGGTTTGCTTCTCGGCTATAAGGCTCTGTCGCCATGTATTCAAATCTCCGCAAAACTTTTGCCAGAACTCCCGCAAAGTGTCTATGGAAGACTCCACCTTGGCACTTTCCCATCCGGCAAAAAGCGCTGCTTCGTATACCGAAGTGCCTTTCCCTTGGGCGGCCATGTCTTTAACTAAGTTTCCGTTCACATAGTCATCATGAAGGAACCCTAACACGTCCTGAAGTTTTTTCAACTCTCGCAAAAGACACAAAGCCCCTTTATTAAGTTCAGGAAAGCTTAGCAGAACATAGCGAAATTTCTTGATTTCTATTCTGGTTTTGTGGGCTTTAGGCATATCCGAAAAATCCTGGCTTCCTTCCATCATGTTCAGGATTTTTTTGCTCCAGCCTTTGAATCTGTGTCCAATAAATTTTTGGAAGTTTTTATCTGTATAGCTCTCCTGCAGCGGTTCTGTCTGCAGCCACAGAACGAAGCCTGTCAGAGTAGCTGTCTGTTGGGAAATATTGACATTCTTTGTTAATTTTGCCAATTGATTATCCCGTTTTTGAGAAAATATTTCTTGTAATTTATCGTGAGCATGTTCCGTATTTGGTGTAGCCTCCCGCAAGCGGGCAATGGTCATCAGCATAACATCCAATTCTCTGAGTATGCCTAGGTCCAGTCCCTGTTGGCGTAATTTTTTCTGCCATTTTGTGCAGACGGTTAATTTAAAGGCCGGACGGAAAAAAGACAGACAGGATCTTAAACGCCTGAGTCTAATCCGCAGTTGCCTCAGAATCACTTTATCCTTAGGATTGGCTAGATATTTCAACCAAATCCCACTAAGAGCATATATTTGCCATCCCAAATGAGCCCTTATTCCCCCGGCCATGGTCCCTGTCTGATAGCAGGGCATCTGCAGCGGAGAAAAGCTTCCCTGTTCCTGTCCCTGACGGAAGTCCAAGCGAGGCTCCACCAAGATTAATGGCAGAGCACGCAAAAGTGCAGCTGTGATTTTCCCCATTTGAGGGATTTGTTCCTTTTCATAGCATAAATAAATATCTCTTTGTTCCAAAACCTTTTCCGGGAAAACAGCAATACCTATTTCAATATGCATAGTAACATTAGGCAAATTCCTAAGTTTTATTTCCTGGCTGCTGAATTGCCGTTTTATTTTAACCTTATCCCCCGCCACTACTGCTTTGAGTTTTTCCTGACAAAGCTGTACCTTCTGAGGAAAAAAGTAATTTTTATTAAGTTTCTTGTCAATATCAGCAGGACTCATGCTTTTTGTTAATTGCAAACATAAAGTGTTCATCAGCACTTTCCTCGTATAATATATTTACCTTAACAAAATAAGGTATAAAATCGTTATCTCATCGGCTTGTTAATACCCATGATACAATTGACTCCTTAGGTTATTTTGTAATGCTATCTATGAATCTAGATTATATCATATTTTTCTTGCAGGAAACTAGCCATAATGGTAAAATTATGTGAATTACATTTGCATTTATTGTTGGAGGTCCCTATGGATAGCATAACTAAATTATATCCCTGGCTACAGCCGGTTGTCATTTTTGTAGGTTTTCTGGTGGTCTGGGGCGGCTTGCACTGGCTTTTTGAAGCCTTATTGAAGTATCTCATCAAAAAGCTTAATTTGCCGGCAGGTACCAACCTGATTATGGCTTTTCGTATTCCGGTGCGCTGCATTATTTTTACCATTGCCTTTTGTACAGCCTTGAATGTTTCGCCTTTATCGTATTTTCTGGTATATCCTGTAGTACGAAACAGTGCTCATTCCTTTTTAATTTTCTGCTTCTACTGGATTGCTTATAACCTGTCTTCTTCCACCAACGACCTTTTCATTTATATTTTAAAACGGAACGGCGTCAGTATCGACCTGTCACTTTCCAACATACTTTCAACCTGTATTCACACTATACTCATTCTCCTTGGCATTGCCAGTCTGTTAGGAGCCTGGGACATTAACGTAAGCGGCTTTGTAGCAGGCTTGTCCATCGGTGGTTTAGCTTTTTCTTTAGCGGCCAAAGATTCTCTTTCCAATATTTTTGCCGGCTTAGTTATTCTTGTTGATAAACCGTTCAAAGTTGGCGACTGGATTATCTGCCGTGATATAGAAGGTACCGTGGAAAAAATTGATTTCCGCAGTACTTCCGTGCGGACCTTTCCCCAGGCTCTTGTCTACATCCCCAATTCCATTATCACCAACACTTCCATTGTGAATTACAGTAACAGAGAAAGTCGCCGCATAAACTTTACCTTAGGCGTCACCTATGACACTACTCCCCAACAAATGGAGGAACTGGTAAGTAAAATTCATAAGCTGCTTTTAAATGATCACGACATTTTAGCCGATGGCCTCAGCGTTGCTTTTACCAACATGAATAGCAGCAGCCTGGACATTGACGTTATCTGTTTCACCAGCTGCAAAGACTACGGCTCCTATGTCCAAGTCAAAGAGCGGATTAATCTAAACATCATGAACATCCTTAAAGAAATAGGCACCTCCGCCGCCTTTCCCAGCACCAGCCTCTATGTAGAAAAATTGCCTGACAAGTTACATACTCCCACCACTTAATCACTAAGTGATTTGAAGTGGGGTGTCTCGACAATGTTTAGATAAAAAATACACCACAGGATGTAAGTTCTGTGGTGTATTTTTATTCTCTACATATTTTTACTTGCAAAGTATTTCTTGGCTGACTCTATGCAATGAGTAACGTGTTCCTGATAGCCGTTCTTGGCAACATTGGCTAAATTAGGCAACTCAATGGAGCAAACCACGTCTTTAGGCATTTGTGCCACATAGGCAGCAATATCAATAGAACCTTCTCCTACATATTCACGAGCATCACGACCTACATAAATCAAATCCTCTTTAGTCGTAGGAATTTCTTTCGGTCCGTCGCAGATGTGGCAGAAATTAATCCACTCAGGAGGAATTTGTTTCAGGTCTTCCGGTGCTACTCTGGAACGATAGGCATGCAGAGTGTCAACCATAACACCTACATTCTTTCTGTTAATGGTGTGGAGTAATTCAAGAACTGTCTTCAAATTATTCACATCAGCCCATGTAACAAATTCCACGTTAACCGTCATACCATACTTGGCTGCAATATCGCACAGCTCAGCAAATTTCTCGGTGTAATATTCTTTGTTAGGTGTCCAAATGCTGCTTAACAAATGTTTAACACCAAGCTTTTGACCTACTTCCATAGCAGGCTCGTAGCTCTTCAAATCTACATTGTCAATGATACGGAATAATTCAATATCATGAACCTTTAAACCGGTTTCCTTTAAAGCATCAACTGTTTCTTGGAACAGCTTAGGTTGTTTAGTCAAATCATAATCCATTTCACCTGCTACACCCATATTAACCAGACGTGGGCTTATGTAATCATAGCCTGCCTTAGCAGCAATACGCACCAATTCAGGTGTGGAGCATTTTAGCGCTGTTAAATGTGCCAAAGAATATTTTCTTGTCATGTTTTTCCCCAATCTCTTTTTATTTATTATTTTGTGCAGCATTGGTTTCTGCAATAACTTCCGCAATAGCCTTCTCCATAACAGCTAAAGGCGGATCCTGATGGAACCAATGTTTAATCTGTAATACACCCTGCCCTATAACCATGCCAATGCCATTTTGAATCTTACAACCGGCTTCTTCTGCTTCCAGCAGGAATTGTGTCTTGCCGGGATTATATACTGCATCAAAAGCAAAGTGATATGGTTGGAAAATCTTCTTGGTTACAGGCGTCTCTCCAATATGGGGAGCCATTCCTAATCCTGTATGATTCATGAGAATCTGGCATTCCCTTGCTGTCTTGACAAGAACTTCTTCATCATGAAAATCGCAGGTTGCTACCTCACATTGGGGAAAAGAGCGGGCAATTTTTTCTGTCAGCTCCACGGCCTTTTCCGGACGACGGGCGGTGACAATAATCTTCTTTGTGCCGCGATGAGCCAAGGTGGAACAAACTGCGCTGGCAGACCCACCGGCTCCGATGCAGAGCACTGTAGTCTCTGCTAATTTCAGGCCGCTCGCTTTTTCCATGGCATCTACGCAGCCGTCTCCGTCTGTATTGTAGCCTTTATATTTCCCATTATGGTTAACCACTGTATTGACAGCGCCTACCTTAGCGGCAAATTCATCCAGCTCGTCCATATATTTTAAAATATCCATCTTATAAGGCTTGGTTACGGCAAAACCTATGCAATTCATGTAACGCAACCCGTTTACCACATCGCCTAAATGTTCTTTAGTGGTTTCAATGGCATAAAAATAAGCATCTAAACCCATGGCTTTATACGCCGCATTATGCATTTTCGGAGAAAAGGACTGAGCCAAAGGATTACCTAAAATATGAACTAATTTTGTGTTTAAAGTTATCATTTTTTCGCCTCACAGTGCATCATGAATAATATCCAAAACTTTGCTTAAATCACTAGCCCCCACTTGCCCCGGCGCTGAACCTTTACCTACGCAGCCAAAAGTCATGGATGACCCGAATACTTCCCCTGCCAGGCGGCTGATAGAGCCTGTGCCCGCCATAGACATGGTAATAATCGGCCTGTCTGCATAGTTGGTATACATTTCTTCTGTAGCGCTTAATAATGTTAAAACATCTTTTTTGGATTTAGGCATAACAGCTATTTTAGGAATATCTGCTCCCATATCCTGCATTTTTCTTAACCGGTAGATGATGTCAGCCGCCGCCGGTGTAGCAAAGAAGTCATGGTTGGAAGCCACCACTTTAGCGCCAGCATCATGAATGTTATCGATATTTGTTTTAACCACATCATCACCGGAAAAAATTTCTACGTCAACCAAATCCACCAGTCCGGAGGCTGCGACCGCTTTATTCAGTTCGGTATAGGCTTCCATTGAGATAGCCTTTTCGCCGCCTTCTTTTTTCGTGCGGAAAGTAAAAAGAATAGGAATATCTCCTAGAGCAGCACGCAAACCCTTAGCCGCCGTTAAAACTTTGGCCGTGTCAAAAACCTCATCAAAGAAATCTACACGCCACTCTACAACATCCAATTTTTCCGTTGCTATTTTTCCCCCTTGAGCAACAATGGTTTCTATGGTTTTCTCTACAATAGGCACAATGATTTTTGGCTTGCCTGCGCCAATTTCTACATTACGAATTTTTACAGTTTTCATCTTTCGACTCCTTTAATTCTTTGCAGCTTTTGTATGTCTTTTTGCTTGCCAATTTTTATAGGTTTCTGTTTGTGTTACGGTCAGAATGATAATTAAGACAAACAGGAAAATAGAAACCGGATTCTTAAAGATACTGAGAATCATAGCCGGAATAGAACCTTCCAGCATAACACCTCTGCGATAATTGTTCTCAAACAGAGTTGTTAAAATAATTCCCAAAACAATCGGTGCAATAGGGAAATCATAGCGTTTCATAAAATAGCCTATTAAACCAAAGCCAAACATCCAGAAAATATCAAACATGCTATTACGAATAGCAAAAGCGCCAATAACCGATAAAATCATAATCATGGGCATTAGAACGCCTTTGGGAATTTCTACAATTTTCGTAAAAATCTTAATACCTGTTAAGCCAAAAATCAGCAAGAAAATAGAAGCGAAACACAGGCATGCCACGATTAAATAAAAAAGATTGGGTGTCGTATTAATCATGTTGGGACCGGGTCTTAACCCATGAATGGTCAACGCGCTGATTAAAATAGCCGTAATGGCATCCCCTGGTATACCTAAGGTCAGCATAGGAATAAAGGCACCGCCGATAGCCGCATTGTTGGCTGTTTCAGGAGCAATAATTCCTTCTACATTGCCTTCCCCAAAGGGGATTTCCGAATTCTTAGCAGAACGTTTTGCCACATCATAGCTTAAGAGGGCGGCAATATCGCCGCCGGCGCCCGGCAAGGCACCAACCAGCACGCCGATGGCTGCTGATTTAAAAGTTAACGGCAAATGTTTCATGGTCTCTTTAAACGAAGGGATAATCTTATCCACCTTTTGCTTAATAGGAGTAACTTTCATATCGCAAACCTGCAGCAGCGCTTCTGATACACCAAACAGTCCGATCATAGCAACAACAAAATCCACCCCGGAATTTAAATAAACAATTCCGAAAGTAAATCTGCTAACGGCGCTTTGGGGGTCCACACCAATACATCCCAAGAAAATACCGATACAGCCGGCAATAAGACCTCGGGAAATGGATTTTGATCCTAAAGAACCAACCATCATAAGTCCCATAACTGCCAACATTAAATAGTCTACCGAACGGAAACCCAAAGCTAATTTAGCTACAACCGGGGCTCCAAAGCAAAGAACCAAAATGCCCAGTACGGTACCGATAAAAGATTGTACTGTCGCAATGCCCATGGCTTGTCCGGCTAAACCTTTTTTCGCCAGGGGATAACCGTCCAGAGCTGTGGCCACTGCAGCCGGTGCTCCTGGCACATTAAGTAAAATAGCTGAACGGGAGCCGCCAAAAACGGCACCTACAAATATACCAACCATAATAGCCAAGGCTTCATTAGTTGGCCAAGCAAAGGTAAAAGAAACTAACAGTGAAACCGCCATGGTTCCGGAAAGTCCCGGAATGGCACCAACATAAATACCTGCAAATGTTCCCAAAGCAACCAGTAAGATAAGCATAGGTTCTCTGAAAACAATCATTAAATGCGTTATCATATCCACTTGACCTATCCTCCTTACTTATGGGAATACCACACCAAATAGTATGCGGAAAACCACAATAATAAAAGCTAAAATCAATGCCGTATAAAGACCATTTCTGGCATAAGACTGTTTGTGCAAATAACACATGCTCACAAACAAGAAAATTGCTGTAGCAATATAAAAACTAAGTTTAAAATAAAGCAGTAAACAATAAAGAAAAACGCATAAAATCAGCACGGCGGTATCTTTAGGCATAGCAAAGCTTAATCCTGCCTTCAGATTGGCACCGACATCTTTGGAATTGCTTAGTGGTGTTTTTAATTTTCTGTTTTCCCATATACCCGACAAAGCTAAGAGTGTCCAGCTGCCGCTTACAAACAAAGGCAAAGCGGCGGCTGAAGAAATCTTAGGTCCTGTTATTTCTCCTAAAAGATTTAAAGAAAGGCCGAAAGCGATTAGGCCAAAGATAAACAAAATGATCTGAAACGCCTTTTCGCCTTCGTGTAATTGAACATCTTCAGTTGCCGGAGGGGTAGAAGGGATGACAGTTTTTTCCTCTGTATTATCATCCATAATTTCTTGCCTCGCCTCCTATTTAATTGCTCCGCTGCTCTTTAATGCTGTAACAGTATTTTTCTGCCAAGCAGTAATGTAGTCTTGTGCCTCTTTACCGGCTACACCTTTGAAATTGATGTTGAAGTTTTTCATAACTTTTTGATAACTTTCGTCTTTGCCTGCTGTTACAAAAGCATCGCTCAAAGTCTTTTGAATTGCAGGATCGGTACCCTTTTTAACAAATACTCCGTAGAAAGGACCCCAAGGTAAATATTTTTTAAATCCAGGATAGTCAGCAGTAATTAGAGGAACCTTTTCCATACCGGGAACGGGTTTGAGAGCTAACAGGTTCAAGAAATTGATTTGTCCTGCCTTGTAATCTTCTACACCGGACTGTACCTTGCAAACAGTGAAATCGCACTCGCCGCTGATAACAGCAGTTCTGGCAGAAGCATCACTATCATAAGGGATTTGTTTAAAAGTAGCGCCGGTTACATCTTTGATAAATGCACCAACTTCCCAGGGAAGACCGCCTTTACCGGTAGTAGAAAGCTTAATCGTCTCAGGAGCAGCTTTTGCCGCATCTACGATTTCTTTAAAGCTCTTGTATTTAGAATTCTTGCCAACGATGATACCAACAGTTTCATCACCAATCAGATAAACACAATCAAAATCAGAATAGGTAAGTTTGCTGATGTTCAACGCTTGGTAAAGAGCAGGATTTTCTGCACCCATAAGCAGAGTGTAGCCATCTTTTTTCGCATCTTGCACAAACTGTGTAGCAATAGACCCTGTAGCACCGGTCATATTCTGAATAACAATAGATTTGCCCAATTTTTTTTCTGCCAAAGATGCTAAAGGACGCATAAGAGAATCCGTTCCGCCGCCTGCACCCCACTGCACAACACCACTAATGTTCTGTGCCGGATACTTGCCACCGGATGCAGCCGGTTTTTTCTCACCGGAGGGTCCTCCGCAGGCCGCCAAAGACAAGCTCAATACTGCTACTGATAAAGCCGCTAAAATCTTTTCCTTCATCATAATTATCCTTCCTCCCACTTTCTTTTGAGCCTTCCGCTCTGTTCTATGCTTTTACTATACCTTGCCCTCTCCCAAAAATCCAATATTATATTTACATCATAGTAAAAGAAAAAAGCTATCACAGGATAGCTTTTTTCTATAATGCTTCTATTTAGTTGTTCATAACACTTTCCTAAGTTTATTTTGTCCCTTGTTTTTCAGGTAAGCTCTTATTCCTGCATGCTTCAAACAGGGTAGGTCTGCCGATAATGTAATCACGTAAATTAGCTACCGCCGGTGAAATGTATTTATCCTTTTTCCATGTTAAATATATTTCACGTTTAGGTAAATCGTTGCTAATCTTCAGTACTTTTACATCATAGTGACTGTCCTTTATAGGAGCAGGCACCAAGGCTATTCCGTAGTTTGCCGCCACAGAACTGTAAATTACTGTATCATGGGTTGACTCCAATACAATATTAGGTGTTATACCTACCCGCTTAAATAAGTCTTCGATAAAGAAACGTAAATCACAGGTGCCATCATATGTAATAAATTTTTCCTGTCCTAAATCAGCTAAATCAACTTCCTTTTGTTTTGCTAAGGGATGCTGAGTAGAGACAATTAGCACAAGCTCATGTTCACCAATTTTCTGATAGCTCAGATTCGGATCATCCATAAAGGTTCCTACTCCTAAATCAGTGGTGCCTTCCAAGATGTTTTTTTTGATATCCCTATTGGTTGCCTGAGAAAGATGAAACATAGTATAAACGCCGCTATTATCACCATAATACCTAGTCATCACGTAGGAAACGAAGTTCTCCAAGGAACTCACATAGGAAAAAGAAATCGTTCCTCCGGTCGGATCTATTAAATCTGACAGCTTCTCTTTGCCTTCGTCCAAAAGAGCCAGCGATTTCTCCACATATCCAAGAAACAATTCCCCGTATTTAGTTAAAGCAACGCCGCCTCTGCCCCGCTCAAACAAGCTGACTCCCAATTCCGATTCCAGTTCGCTTATAGAATGACTAAGGCTGGGCTGAGCAACTAAAAGCTTATTGGCTGCTTTGGTAAAATGCTTCAATTCAGCAACCGTCTTGAAATAGTAAAGCTGTTGAAGATTCATAGTACATCTCCTTTGCGGTTCCGTTCTCTCACAATATTGTTATTATATATAATTTTTGAGAGATTTGCAAAATTTTCAGGAGATGTGTTTTCATCTATTGCAAAGCTTGAATGGCAAAGTTATTGCTTTCTTTGGCAATCTGGGTAATCACACGGCGGAAATTGGGGTCTGCAAGGCTGCCCTCTAGAATCATATTTACCTGGTGTTTTCCCTCTTCTGTTTTTACGGACATAGCCTTAATATTAATATTGCTCAAAATAACAGTATTGCAAAGAATATTAAGGTTGCTGGGATTACTGAAACACTCAAAAGCAATCTCTACGGCAGAATGAGGAGTGCTTTCCTGCAAACCGGCTTTCTCCAGGGCAGCATTAATTACAGTATTCTGCATATCTTTGAGCATGCCATATTGAAAGTGTCTGCTAACACTAAAAAGATTACGTAAAAAGCCTACGTATTCATCGTGAATAGCAGAATCTACTCCTGCTACGCTTTTTTCAATAATTGCCAGTTCTCTCTCCAAGACAAAAACGTCTCCGTGAGTTTGAGCTTTCACTTCTGCAACCCGCTTGGCACAGCCCATTCTTTCCACAAAAAGCGGTTTGATTTGGCTATCAACCCTATCAATGTCTTTTCTTACATCATTTAAGTCCATTTTTTTCTCCCTTAAATTCATATTATGTTGATGCTATGTTTTACACTAACGCGCCTTGCCTAGTTAGCTCAGCTCTGACCTGTTCCACACCTGCCATGCCGTGGATAGCCTGATAGGCCGCGCCTACCCCTGCTGCGTGTCCGGTCGCAAAACAAACTCCCATGACCCTGATAGCCGCAAAAGCTATGGGGTCAGAAGAAATCATGCGGCCGCTGGCATAAAGATTATCTAAGTCCGCAGACTGCAGTGCGCCTAATGGTATATCAAAATAACTGCCGTCTTTCACTTCCAGATATGTTCCCATTTTGTTAACATCTTTGTGAATTTCCGGTTTCCACCCGCAACGAGCCACACCCTGCTTATTCTTTCTCCGCTCCAAAACATCGTCAGTAGTTACTTCATATTTACCCACGATTCTACGTGTTTCCCTGTAGCCAATATCCGGACCGATAACAACCAGTTCGCATTTTTCCATGCCCGGCATATATCTGTGCAAAGCTTCTACATAGGACATTACCTGCTTACGTGTATCTATTTCTTTTTTAGTTTGTTCTTCGGAAGTTAAATTAAGGGGAATGAAACTCGGCAGTAAAACGGAAACTACATGAGATGTCTTCTGCTTAAGTATAAAACCTTTTTCTCTGGTTAGGAAGGGTATTTTTGCTGCTTTCGCTTGTAGGATAGCTTTTTCCACAGCGTTAGGAGACATGTCCTGGGTAGTATCCACATTACAGAGACGGAAAGGCAAGGTTGCCGCCTGCACCGTCTGTCCGTCCCCCCACAGGGTTTTTGCCCCTGCCAGTCTCGTTAAATTGGCATCTCCGGAGGCATCTACAAAGGTTGTGCCTTCTACAGTAAATTCTCCTTCGTCGTCCAGACAAAGTAAAGAAATTATTCTTTTCTCTTTCACCGTTGCTTTGACCATATAGGCTTTTAACAACAAGTCTACTCCCGCTGCTTCCAGAACGTTGTCCATGGCACATTTTAAATATTCCGGACGAAAGTTAATATTTTTATGTCCCGCTGCGGAAATAATGTAATCCACAGATTGGGGTCCAAGCTTTTCCATTTCCTCTACAACTTTGGCACCTACGCCGGCTACGGTTCTTGACAAATGCTCATCACAGGAAAAGAAACCGCAAAAGGCTGCTACTCCGGAATGTGTAGCCTCACCACCCAAATAGGGGTTCCGCTCTATTAGCAAAGTTTTTGCTCCCGCTTGAACTGCGCCTACGGCTGCTGCTACGCCACTTGTACCCCCTCCAACAACTACCACGTCATATTGATAATTTCGCTTCATACAAACCTCCCGTTAAAGTTGCTCTCAAGAAATAATTAAAGCACCGATTGGATAAGTGATAAATGTCAAAACCAAAATTGCCATAGCCGCAAAAATACCACCCCAGATAAACATGGATTTAGTTGTAGTCCATCCGGAGCCAATGGCCACAGTATTAATGGTGCTCTGTCCGGCAGGAGTCATATTGCAAACAGCCGCACCGATACCAACCATGCAAACCACTGCCCCAATGCTTACCGTTCCCGCAGGCAAAGCCATGAGTACGGAAAGAGCTACTGCACTAACCACAGTAGTTGATACGATATTGGAAGAAAAATTTGTTTCCAAAATAACCCAGGTCATGAAGAAGAAAACCATACCCATGACCGGTAATCCGGCAGTTATAGGTGTCAGAGAATGAGTCAGCCAGGCACTGATACCTACTTCTTTATTGGTTAGGCAGGCTCCCAGCCAGGAGGCTGCGCCTGTCATCAGAATGCTGCCCCAGAGAACGCCTTTTGTTGATACTTCTTTGAAATTCATTATTTGCTCGCCCTTAACTTTGGTCATAAACATAATAATGCAACCCAGTAGCGGTGGCATGGCGGTAGTGCATTTATTCATAGCTGCGTAAAAAACCGGGAAGGAACCCTTCAAAAGGCTGGGGCCAACCCACAGTAAAACCGTTAAAGCAACTGTCCCCAAAATAATTTGTTCTTTTAGGTCCGCCGGAGGAACAGTTCCTCTCAGGCTCATAGCTTTTTCCGGATCTATTTCGTGAATATCATCGGGACGATATACAAATTTGAAAACCAAAAGCAATAAAACTATTAAAATGATACCGGTAGGAATACCCATAGCCATAAATTGAAATTGGTTCACATCCTTACCTGTTGCGGCAGTGTAAAAACCCATAGCCAAAGTGGGCCAAACGTGACCGATGGCTGTCATGCCTGAGGACAAGCTGATGCAGAATGCTGTGCCCATCATTAACATATTGCCGGTCTTACCGCCTTTTTTCACGGCCAACACTTGAAAAATATCTTCTAGAAAAGGCATAAATGCAACAAATAAAACAGAGGGGGAAACAAACAGTCCCATAAAAGTTACTGCCGCAAAAACAAAGGATACGAAACTCCATGGTCCTCTTCTGGCAACGCTATTGGTAATAAAAGCCACCGTGCAGCGTCTCACAAAATTTGTCCTGGATAATGGATAAACCAGCATAAACGTGAACAGCAAAAATGCCACTGTACTATTGCCAAAAGCACCGGCAAAAGTTTTTCCAAACCCGAATGTTGGTAAAAAGCCCAGAGCTACTAGAGTAATTAAACTTGGCCAATCAATAGAAATGGTTATCCACATCAGCAAAGAACCTATAAAAACACCTAAAACTCCCAAGGCCGGTGAGGACAAACCCCACATGGGCGGTAAAAATCTTGATCCTACAATGATAGACAATGATAAAACCAGAAAAAATGTATCCTTTACTTTAGACACAACAAACCCCTCCTTCAATATCTATTTATATTTTTCTAACATACCTGCCAGCTTTAAATTTGTGCTCTTGTACTTTAGTAAAAAGTATTATATTATGCAATTAAGGTTTTAATCTGAACATCGGAGTGAGTACCATGCAATTACAACAATTACGTTACATCGTAGAAGTTGCTAAAACCGGCAACATCAGCTCTGCCGCCAAAAAGCTTTTCCTTTCCCAGCCTTCTCTTTCTCAGCAAATTATGAAATTAGAGAAGGAACTGGGCATTCCTTTGTTTATCCGTCAGGCAAAATCTGTAATTCTTACCGATGCCGGCGAACAATTTGTCCAACACGCTCAACGGATTCTGGGAGATGTTGAACAGTTGTCCGTTCTTATGCATAAGCATAGTATCTTACAGGCTGGAACCTTAAAAATAGGCATGCTCTGGATTGCAGGCTACATAAATTTATTACAAATGCTTGATGACTATAAACATCTCTATCCGGGTTTAAACTATTCCCTCCGCATTGACGGCAGCAATAAATTATTGCAGCTTTTACTCAATCGTTCCTTACACTGTATTTTTATTACAGGAGCAGAGCCACGCCTGTTAACAAATCCGGAGCTTTTCCACATCTGTATTCAGGAAGACTTCTATGCCGTTATTGTTTCTGCGAAAAATCCTCTTGCCAAGAAAAAAATGCTGACTTTAAATGATTTGCGGGGAGAAAACATTATTATGCCTTCTCCTTCCTCTTCTTTTCGCGGTGAGCTTGATTCGTTTTTTGAACAACAAGGTTTCCTTCCCACTATTGTTTCTCAAACCAGCCAACCGGATATTGTCATTCAGTTAGTCAGTGAAAATCTAGGTATAGGCTTTTCTTCCAAGGCAATTGCCAAAAAGCTTAAAACTCCCGCCTACAAAATCATCCCCTTTGAACATAGCTTTCATCGTTCCATATATTTTGTCACCCTGAAGGATTTTCTTGCCTATCCATCTATTGCTGCTTTTGCTAAATATGTGGAACATTACCGGTAATACTTCACATAGTTGTCTTTTAACTCATAATTTTCTGTTAACTTGCCTAAAGTGTACTAATTTCTTTGTTATTTGTAAACTATATAAAAATTATGGCTTCAATAGTTTTTACCTATATCATCATTGTTCAAAAATGGAATTATCTGCAGAGATAATTCCATTTTTTCTTGGAGAAGCTATTTTTTCTGAGTCAGTCTAACCAGTTTTTCAATCTTGGGCAATGTGTCAGCCATGGGTTCTTCCACGTCCACTAGGTAATCACCGTACCGGACATATTTTCTGATACGAGCAGCATAAAGCTCCAGAACCTTTTCCTTTCCTGCGGCCAAAAGCGGTCTGGTTGAAGTATTTACATCTTTGACAATATCATCGGGACTTCTGTTTAGAAAAAACACCATGCCGTTTTTGTGGAGCAGGTTCATATTAATATCACGCAGGATGACACCGCCCCCACAGGCAATGACTACTCCCTGTTTTTCGGAAAGGACCTTGACTGCTTCTGTTTCCTGGGTTCTGAAATTATCTTCACTGACAGCAAAAAGTTCTTTGACAGTATGACCGGAAATTTTAACAATCATCCTGTCTACATCAAAAAAAGGTACTTTTAATTTCTGAGCCAGCCGGCGCCCCACTGAGGTTTTCCCTACTCCCGGCATACCAATAAGGACAATGTTTTTCGTCAAGGCAGGTTCTGGCTGGACTGTTTCCTGAGCAGTAACATAATTGCCCAAAATCTTCCGATATACCACATCGTCCTTTAATTCCAGCATAGCCTTTTTCACATTGGCATCAGCCATATTGCCGCTCACATCTATGTGGAAGAAGTATTCCCAGGGACGTCCGGCAATAGGCCTGGACTCGATGTTCAGCATATTGATATTATTATTGGCAAAACACCCCAGCATTCTGTACAAGGAACCCGGCTCATGCTTTAAGGCTACTACTACGGTTATTTTATTTGCTTTAACGCTGGTCTTAGGATTCTTGGCAATAATAAAAAACCGGGTGTAATTACTGGTATTGGCATTAATCCCCCTGGCCAAAATCTCCAGCCCATAGAGTTTGGCCGCCTGAGCTCCCGCCACTGCTGCCATATATGTAGTTTCCTTCTCTGCTACCAATTCGGCAGATTTAGCAGTATTGTAATAGTTCAGCAGCTGCATTTTGGGATACTGCCTAAAGAAAGGACGGCACTGGGCGAAGCCCTGAGGATGAGAATAAACTTCTGTAATGTTTTCCATTTTCGTGCCGGGAAAAGCTAACAGACAGTGCTCCACCTTGACGCATTGTTCGCCGATAATATAGCAATTATAGCGACGGATCAAATCATATACTTCAGTAATGCCACCGGTAGAGGAATTTTCAATAGGCAATACTCCGTACTTTATTTTTTCATCCACCACTGCCTTAACAACATCTTCAAAAGTAAGGAAATTCTTTAAGCTTACTCCTTTCCCTGCGAAGTAAGCTTCTGTGGCCATATGCCCATAGGCACCCTCTACACCTTGGTAACCAATGGGAATTTTTTTCTCGGCTTTAGTCTCTTTGCTGCTGACTTTTTTTGTACTCACTGCTCTTTTTTTCTCCATTATTTATTCCGACCCCCTGCTAAATATAATAAATCCAAAATCGTCCAGGCAGCTATGCCTTCTACTACCGGCACAGCCCTCGGTACTATGCAGGGATCGTGCCTACCCTTGATTTCCAACACCGTATCTTTTCCCTCGGTAATATTTACCGTGTTTTGAGGCAGGGCAATGGAGGGTGTGGGTTTGATTGCCACGGTAAAGTTGATGGGCATACCGTTACTGATACCCCCCAAAACTCCGCCGTTATTATTGCTGGTGGTTTTAACCTTGCCTTGGTCCATGCGCATAGGGTCATTGGCCTCACTGCCCTGCATTTGCGCCAGTTCAAAGCCTTTGCCAAATTCAATGGCCTTAACGGCCGGTACGGAGAAGGCGGCGTGGGCCAGACGGCTTTCCACGGAATCGAAATAAGGTTCTCCCAAACCAACGGGCACTCCCGTTATCTGACACTCAATAGTTCCGCCTACGGAATTTTTACTTTCCCTAGCCCTGAGGATCATTTCCTCCATAGCAATACTTTTCTCTTTTATTAATACAGGTAAATATTCTGAGCTTAAAGCAGTAAAAGTATCTTTGTCTTCGCCTAAAGGATTAAATTTGCTGTCTTGAATAGGACCCAGTGAAGCAATATGGGCACCTACATAAACACCCTCTTTGGCCAATAGCTGTTTAGCCACGGCGCCCATCAGTACCAGACAGGCTGTCAGACGCCCGGAGAAGCTCCCTCCGCCCCTGTAATCATTGTTCCCGCCCCATTTCACATGTCCGGGGTAATCACCGTGCCCCGGCCGCATTACGTCTTTTAAAATACTATAGTCGTTGGAATGCTGATCACTGTTAGGAATAATAGCACAAATAGGCATACCCGTAGTTTTACCTTGAAATATGCCGCTTTCAATAATATATTGGTCTTTTTCAGAACGAGCCGTAGCCAGTTTGCTCTGACCCGGGGCACGTCTTTGCATTTCTTTATTAATGGCCTCCATGTCTAGCTCTATGCCGGCGGGCAACCCATCCATGACTAATCCTATAGCCGGTCCGTGAGACTCACCGAAAATAGTCATTTTAATTTGCTCTCCCCATGTACTACTCATATTTCCCTCCTAAAGCCGCGAAATCATCCCAAAAAACCGGATAAGACTTTGCCACTGCTTCTGCTCCCTGCACAATTAATGGTTTCCTGCATTTAATACTAGCCACCGCCATGCTCATAGCTATACGGTGGTCATTCCAGCTATCGACTGTTCCTCCGGTGAAGCTTTCCACGCCTTCTATGATCAGGCCGTCCGGTTTTTCTGTTACATGGCCGCCGATTTTATTCAATTCTGTAGCCATGGCTTTCAGTCTGTCACATTCTTTAATTCGCAGTCGTTCTGCATGAATTATTTCTGTAGTCCCTTGGCTCACCGCCGCCAAAACCGCCAGCACAGGAATAATATCCGGGCAGTCCCCTGCGTCGATAACAGTACTGTGAGTAACGGTCTGCTCAGCCGTAACACTATCTGCTTCTATGGTAAGCTTTGCTCCCATCTTTTCTAAAATTTCTATGATTTTTTTATCTCCCTGCAAAGACTTTTGGCTAATGCCTTTGGCTATAATCTTGCTGCCCAATATACCTGCCACCAGCCAAAATGCCGCCTGAGAAAAATCTCCTTCTACCTGAGACTGACAATTTTTATAGCTTTGCTTGCCGGCAATTGTATAATGCAAGAAATTTTCCTGTTCTATTTTTATTCCGTACTTGGCTAAGGCACTAAGTGTAAGCGCCACGTAGCTTTGAGATTCCAAGGGTGTAGTAATAGTAATATGAGAAATGCCTGGCAATAATGGCAGGGCAAAAAGCAAGCCGCTGATAAACTGGCTGCTTACATTCCCAGGCAAAGAAAATTTTCCCGGTTGCAGAGGGCCTGTCAAGCTTAAAGGAAAATTGCTTCCCTTTCCCGTGGTAAATTCCAGTCCCTGGTGACGGAAAATTTTAAAGTATGGCTCCAAAGGTCGGGAGCCTAATTTCCCACTGCCCATAAAGGTAACCTGCTTATTGCTCAGGGCCGCTACCGGCAGAAGAAAGCGTAGTGTGGAACCGGACTCTCCGCAATCAATAGTTTCCTTAACTATGTGAGGAGCAGAACCTTCTATAGTGAAAGTCGCTCTTTTGTCCGCTCCCTCTTCATAAGATATTTTCGCTCCCAGAGCCTCCATGCCCGCTTTGGTAGCCAAAATATCTTTTGACATGCTTACATTGGATACAGAGCTGCGTCCTTGGGCCAATGCCGCGCAAATGATTTCCCTGTGCCCCATACTTTTAGATGATGGTATATTTATCTTGCCCTTTAAGCTTTGTGGTGTTAGCTTTAATGTTCTCATAATTACCTCAGCCTACGTATTTTGCCAATTCCTCGAAGGGAATTTTCAATAATCTGCTTTCTCCTATTTTAGGAATAGTGACGATAGTCAAACTGTTGCCCCGTTTTTTCTTGTCCATGGCTACTACGGCAATAATGCTCTGAGTTGGTATTTCCACATCAGTTGGCAGGCTGTACTTTTCCAAGATTTTTGTCAGTCTGGCTGCCGTGCCCCTAACCGTCAGTCCCAAGGATTCGGTTTGTTTTGTCATGCGCACCATGCCTATTGCCACTGCTTCTCCATGAGTGTATTTTCCGTAGTTGAAATATTTCTCCACAGCGTGACCGATGGTATGGCCGAAATTCAATACCATCCTTGCCCCTTCATCCCGCTCGTCTTCGGCTACGACTTTGGCCTTCAGCCGGCAGCAGGTAGCAATAATATAATTAACATTTTGCAGCATTTCAGCAGCGTCTTTGTATTCTTCCAAATGATGAAACATTTCCTCATCACCAAAAGCCCCGCATTTAATAACCTCCGCCAAACCATCATGTAAATACCGGGAAGACAAAGAATCCAACAATTGAGGGTCAATCAGCACGCCTTTGGGCTGGTAGAAATTTCCCACTAAATTTTTCCCCGCAGGAAGGTCTACCGCTACTTTGCCTCCCACACTGCTGTCAATCTGTGCCAGTAAGGTGGTGGGAACTTGAATAAAATCTATTCCCCGCAAAAAGGTCGCTGCGGCAAATCCACCTAAATCACCGACTACCCCGCCTCCCAGAGTAATCACCAAGTCTTTCCTTGTTAAGCCAAAATCTGCCATTTGCCCATAAACGCCAGCTAAAGTTGTAATAGTTTTATGCTTCTCCCCTGCAGGGAAAACAATACGCCTGACGGTAAAGCCGGCATCTTGGAGCTGAGCGTCCAGTCCTGCTCCATACAAGCCATCCACTGTTGTATCGGTAATAATGGCGGCTTTATCTGCCTGAGATAGTTTTCTGATAGCTTGTCCCATTTGGCTCCACAAGCCGGAAGCAATTTCTATATTGTAAGATTTCTCTCCCAAATCAACGATAATTTTTGGCATTGAATAATTCCTTTCGCTGAGTCTTAGCCTTTTCCATCATGGCAACCAATTTTTCTTCGTCGTTATTTTTTAAGGCTTCCGACCAGGCCGCCAATTGGTTCTGAAGCTTTTGGATTTCCCCGACAACATTTTCTTTGTTCAGCAAAAACAATTCTTTCCACAAGGCAGAATTTATATCTGCCACTCTGGTGGCATCCCGGAAGCTTCCCGCAATAAAGTACTTGGTATTATCGTTCAGGGAATCACTATTCATCAAAGATACTGCCATCACATGAGGCAAATCACTGGTATAAGCTATAATAGCATCATGTTCTTTAACAGTAAGCTCCACTACGTTCTTACAGCCCAAATCTTTGGCCATGGCCCCCAACCAGCTGACATTTGACCGTTTATTGCCATCCCGCTTGATAATAATATAATTAGAGCCATTGAATATTTCCGCGGCACTTTGTCCGTAACCCTTACCTTCCCGTCCTGCCATAGGATGGGCTGCCACAAAATCCATATCCGGCCCCAAGATTTTATCAATCTTCTCCGGCACGTCTCCCTTAATACCCATAGCATCTGTCAGCAGAACATCCTCCTTGAAGCGCTGTACGTTATTTTTCACGAACTCATAAAACACATTAGGATAAATAGTGCAAATAATCACATCAGCTTCCCGTAAATCCGGAGAACTGAAATCACAGAATGTGTCTATATAGCCTTCATCTTTGGCCATAAGTCCCACTATTTTATTCCTGTTTACCCCGATAATCTTTTTGGCTTTTAGATTGCGCAGCGCTTTTGCATATGACCCACCGATTAAACCCAAACCAATAATAGCGAAAACCGTATCCCTGATTTTTTTCATTAGAGCTCCCGTCCAACATCCTCCGCGATGTTTTTAATTTCTTTCATCAATTGAGCAAATCTTTCCGGTTTCAGGCTTTGTGCCCCATCACACCAAGCATTTTCCGGATCGTTATGAACTTCAATCATAAGTCCGTCGGCGCCCACGGCCACAGCAGCCTTGGCCAGCCCGTCCACCATCCACCATTTCCCGGCAGCATGGCTGGGGTCCACAATAACAGGTAAATGGCTGAGACGCTTTACTGCCAGCACCGCGCTTAGGTCCAATGTGTTGCGAGTGTAGGTTTCGAATGTTCTGATGCCCCGTTCGCACAAAATAACATTCTCATTGCCGTTGCTCATAATATACTCTGCGGACATAAGCCATTCTTCAATAGTCGCTGCCATGCCACGTTTTAAAAGAATAGGCACATTAGTCTTGCCCAACTCTTTTAACAAATCGAAATTCTGCATGTTCCTTGCCCCTACTTGAATAAGGTCCACTTTCCCAATGAACTCTTCTATTTTATCAGCTGACATGATTTCTGTCACTATGGGCAGCCCGTTATTTTTCCCTGCTTCCTCCAACATATCAAGCCCTTTTTCCTTTAACCCTTGGAAAGAGTAAGGCGAAGTCCTGGGTTTGAACGCTCCTCCCCTAAGTATGCCGGCTCCTGCTGCTTTCACAGCTTTGGCAACAGTGTTCATTTGTTCTGTTGTTTCAATAGAACACGGACCGGCCATAACCACAAGCCTCTTGCCCCCTACTTTAACACCGCTTACATCCACAATAGTGTTTTCCGGATGGAACATGCGATTGGCTCTCTTGAAGGGTTCCTGAACCCGCATAACTTTTTCCACCCACTCATTGACCGCCAGCTGGTCAGGGTCCAGAGAGCTGGTATCGCCAACAATACCTAAAATACAGTGATTAACTCCCTTACTTTCGTGGATAGCGAAGCCTTTGGCTATCAAATGGCTTTTAATTCTTTCACTTTCACTTTCCGGTGCTCCCGCTTTCATTACAATAATCATTTTGAATTCCTCCTGTTTTTAGGCATTAAAAAAGCAGACTCGCAAGGAGTCTGCATCATTAACACGCTTAGTTAAAGCCTCTTTTCAGGCCTTTTGATGTCTTCTCTTCACGGCATTGAACTTATATAATTTTGCGTACGTAAAGTAACCAAAGCTAAAGTAATAGCTTTGGGTAAAATAATACGCATTTGTCATTGTCCAATTGCTAGTCTGAGAAGTTTCCATAATTGAACCGCCTTAATAGTATTAATGGACTTATGTTACAGCTAAATTTTCTCTACGTCAAGAAAATTTTCAAAATTTTATTCTTGTATTTAAAAAATGTTCACAATATTACACTCTCTTGTATATTATCTTACCAAGCCATAATGTTTATAGGTTTTTTGAATCAGTAAAAAACCTATAATGGTAAAAACCACAAGACCAAAATAAGCCGGCACATAACTGCCGCAGATATCGGCTATAACTCCAGGCAACATGCTGCAGGAAAAAGAGCCTACCCAGGAGGCAATCTGAAATTTCCGCAAAGTGTTTCCGTAGCTCTGCACCGTGGATAGGTCCCCGGCCCACAGAGAGGTTCCCAAAGTCGTAATGCCAAAACCTATACCCATTAAAGCCATAGAAGTCAAGAATAACAGGGTGCTGGGAATAAAGGCTAGTGCCGCCAAAAATAGTCCCAGAATAAATAAACTGAAGAAAATCCAATTAGCCCTATAAGTTCCTATTCTATCGGCAACCTCTCCGTATAAACATTTACCGATGGTCAAAGTTACGCCTATAATGGATAACCCTAAGGCAATGGTCATGGCAGTAAAGCCCTCGGTTTTATAGAGCACGGCAATATGGCAATAGGCGCTGCTATTGGTTGTCCCTACTAAAAAGATAGCCAGCAGCATGATCTTAAAATGAGCATAATCTGCCGCCACATCTATAGCATTGTCTTTACCCGGTAATGCTTCATCCAGAGGCTTGGCATCCGACACCGGCGTCAAATGTACTTCTTCCGGAGAATTACAGATAAGCAGATAAACCAGTACTGCCAATACTATTTCCAAAACTGTCAGAGTCAAAAGAGCGGCTGACAAAGAATAAGTTTCCACTATGTTAGTTAAAATAGCCGGCATTACTATAGATGCTACCCCCGACCCGGCAGAACAAATGCCGATAACCAATGCCCTGTGGCTATTGAACCATTTAACCAGCAAAACCGAAGCCGGCAGCATGCCCCCTAAAGTACAGGCAGCTCCGGCCAATAATGCAGCAAAACAATATACATAAAAGCTTTGGGCCTGACTGTAAAGCAAACAGCACAGAGCGCTAATGAGCACGGATGCCGTCATCCCCGTCCGCAGAGTAATTTTGTCATATAGTTTGATAATAAAAAACATCAAAACCAGAGACATAAAATTCCTCAGCATTAATAAAGCGGACCCTTGTGTATTGGTGAAATTATTCTGTTTGATTATATAGGGCTGAAATACCGTAAAGGCATTAGCCAGAATTCCCGTAGTAGCAAAAAACATGATTGTGGTGCCGGCACAGACATACCATCCCCGATGTATCTTAGACATAGCCGCTCCCTAATTTATATTTCTCAGTTTCTATTCATACAACGCCCTGATGCATGCTGACCCCAAGGCATCCAAACTGGACGTAGCCTTGGAAATAGGCAGACCTGATGCCTTATAGGCCAAGGGCAGCTCAGTACAAGCCAGCATAATGGGTATGTCCTTTGTGGCCCACAATTCCTCCACAATAGCTCTGCACAGTTTTCCTGCTTCTTCCATGGAATTAGCCTTTACTTCCATAATACTTTTGTGAATTAATTCTCTCTGTTTTTCATTGGGGAAAAACAAGGTCAAGTTATGCTTTTGGGCATAGCTCTGATAGAGTCCAGTCTGCCATGTACCCAGGGTGGAAAGCATCCAGACGCCCTTAGGATTCATCTCCTTCGCCGCTTTAACCGTCTCGTCAACAATGTGAATTAAAGGCAGGGGCAAAGGCTTTGTAAATCTATCGATAAAATAATGGGCAGTATTGCAAGGCACAGCCAAAACATCTGCGCCCATTTGGGCTAGTTGTTCCAAATCTTTATATATTTGTTCGCCGGGATCAGGTCCCAAGCCCAGAATTCCTTCTGTCCTATCAGGGATTTCGCTATCGGCGATCATGTACACGACAGGGTGATCCTGATCTATTATAGCCGGGGCCTTGTCTGCCAAAATCCGCAGAAATTCAGCCGAAGCGGCACTCCCCATACCTCCCAGCACCCCCAGCTTTTTCCCATTCTTTTTCATAGCAATACGCATCCCGTCATGATTATAGTCTTCTCAACCATCTTAACTACTGCATCCATTGCTAAGCAGCAGAAGTTATTAATCAGTAATGTCCGTATCCATGTTTCTGATAGCATGTCCTTGGGTATCCGCAATACGAATACGTAATGTGCCGAATCTGGGCAATTTGCTCAAAGGAATTGCCGCTGTGGATTCAGGATAAACAAGATTCATGGTTAAAGGAGTATTGGGCTCTGCATCCTTCAGGGCCACTGTTACATTCAGCAGGCGGCCAAAAAGCTCTGCCTTGGTAATCTTAATAGCCGTTTTGGCAGCGCTAGGTCCTGTTGTGGCATAAATAAACAAAGTGTTAGCATTAGCTTTCACCGCATTTTTTTCAAAGGCATTCTGAGCCATGGCAACGCCTGTAGGAACTCCTCCGGCTTGTTTGGTAACCTTGGCGGTTACCGGCAAATCGGAACCATAAATAAAGGTGGCGAAGGTTAATTGTTCGGGATAGCCCTTTTTGTTATGCCAAACCCACTTAGATGTATCTACTGTTATATCCTTATACACAACTTTACCGGATTTAACAACCATTTCTGAGGTGAACAATTCCCCGTCTGCCAGCAAATCTCTGGGTTTTGGAGCAGCCAAGGTTGTAGACCCCATACATAAAGCCATTAAAGCCATGGTAACACCGACTATTTGTAACTTTTTAGTTAGTTGCATATTATCCCTCCTCGAATATATATATACATATATATGCAAACATCGTCAGATAAATATCATCCGCCAACCCGCTCTATGCTCCTGCCAATATCATCCGCCAATATTTTTAACTTCACACTTCTATTATACACGAAACCCTATGGACAAGTAAGGCTTTTTACAGATAATTTGCAATAAAAGTACCTGTAGCATATAATAGTACCAATGACATTTTTAAATTTATTTCGGAGGTTTAGACAAATGACTGAATGCGATAACTGTAATCATGAAGACTGTGCTGGCTGCAGCAGTAATCCCCAGGCGAAACAAGCTAACGCCCAGGATACAGCCATCAATAATTTTTTGCAACAAGTAAAACACAAACTAGTAGTAATGAGCGGCAAAGGTGGCGTAGGCAAAAGTACCGTTTCTGCCGATTTGGCCCTGATGCTCAGCAAGAAAGGCTACAAAGTAGGCCTGCTGGACATCGACCTGCACGGTCCCAGTATTGCCGGTATGTTAGGTATTGCGGACAAACACCTGACTGCCACTGCTGACAAACTACTGCCTTACAAGTACAATGATAATCTGGAAGTAATTACTGTGCAGGGGCTGTTGCCCAACAAAGACGATGCCTTGATTTGGCGGGGCCCCGTAAAGATTGGCGTAATTCGTCAATTTCTGTCAGATACTCAATGGTCCCCTTTGGACTACTTGATTATCGACTGTCCTCCCGGTACCGGTGACGAGCCTTTAACCGTAGTCCAAACTATTAAAGACGCCAAAGCCATTGTGGTTACTACTCCTCAGGAAATTGCCCTTGCCGACGTACGCAAATCCATTAACTTTTGTGAATTGGCCAAAATGCCTATCCTCGGTATCGTAGAAAATATGAGCGGCTTTGTTTGCCCTCACTGCGGCGAAGTCATTAACATTTTCAAAACCGGGGGCGGAGAAAAACTAGCCACAGAAAAAGGTCTGGCTTTTCTTGGCAGATTGCCAATTGACCCAACTATTGTTGCTGCAGATGATGCAGGTAATCCCATAGACAAACTGGGTGATACAACTAAATCCGCCTTAGAAACCCTAGTCAACAATGTTATCAAAGAAACGAAATAGTGATGAAATTTAGACGGTATTGTTTTGTCAACTTTTAAGGCCGATTCTCTTCGTTAGAACTATGAACACTATAGCAAAAAAAGCTCCCAGATTTTAATCTGAGAGCTTTTTTATTTTTTCAAAATTATTTCTGAGCAGGAGCTGTTTGAGCTGCTTGCTTTTTAATTTCTACGGGACGCATGGTAATCTCGTTTAGCAAAGGCTTTCTGCCGCTAGTTTCAAACACAAAACGAATTTCCACATTGGGAGACTTAGAGCCTTTGCCAATGAAAATCAAACTATCTGCATTATCAAATTTTTGCAGGACAAGAAGTTTAGCATTAGAAATACTGCCGATTTTATCACCGATAGCTTTTTTCATTTCCACGAATTTAGCGCTGGTCAAATTTTTAGCCAAGCCGGCAGAAAAACCGGGACGAATTTCCGTATATTCCGCTTTGCCTGCAATAGCGGATAAAACCTGTGTGGCGGTCTTTTCTTCGTTATCCAGCAGCGTGCCGTTAGAAGCGAAGCACAAGTTTGCCAAGCCCATTATCAAAACAGTTACTAAAACTAATATTTTTTTCATATTCAATCCCTCCATCTCATATTTTATACACATTATTATAACTCTTTTTTTATGAAATTATAACCCTTTTGTAAATCTTGCCATCGCTTCAATGGTTCCTTCCTTGCTGCCAAAGGCAGTCAGGCGGAAATATCCAGCTCCCATTTTGCCGAAGCCTTCGCCGGGAGTGCCTACTATAGCCAGCTTAGTCAACAGAAAATCAAAGAATTCCCAGGAGCCCATGCCATTAGGGCATTGCATCCAAATATAGGGAGAATATACTCCTCCGAAATATTTAATGCCTTTAGCGTCCAAGGTTTCCATCATGATTCTGGCATTTTCTCTATAATATTCCAGCATAGCGCCGCATTCTTTCAGACCTTCGGGAGAGAATACCGCTTCTGCGCCTCTTTGCACAATGTAATTTACTCCGTTAAATTTCGTAGTTTGACGGCGGAGCCACATTTTATTCAGTTCCATAATATTGCCTTCCGGAGATTTACGCCTCAAAGCATGAGGCACTACCGTATAGCCGCAGCGGGTTCCTGTAAACCCGGCTGTCTTGGAAAAAGAACTGATTTCAATAGCGCACTCTTTTGCTCCCGGAACAACATAAATACTGTGTGGAATATCCGGATTGGTGATGAAAGATTCATAGGCAGCATCAAACAAAATCACTGCATCATTTTTATTGGCATAATCTACCCATTCTGCCAACTGAGCCTTGGTATAAGCCGCACCAGTAGGATTATTGGGTGAACACAGATAAATAATATCAGCCCTCACAGCTGGGTCCGGCATAGGCAGAAAGCCATTTTCCGGTGTGCCATTCATATATACTATTTCCCTGCCCCGCATAACATTCGTGTCTGCGTACACCGGATAAACAGGATCCGGCAACAGAATAATATTCTTATCGTCAAAAATATCCGTAAGGTTGCCACAGTCGCTTTTAGCACCGTCGCTAACGAAAATCTCATTTGTTTCCAGATTAACGCCATGGGAAACGTAATATTTAACCAACGCTTCATGGAGGAAGCCATAGCCTTGTTCCGGGCCATAGCCACGGAAGGTTTCCTTGACACCCATTTCCGCCACAGCTTTTGTCATAGCCTTAATAACAGCCGGTGCCAAAGGCAGAGTCACATCACCTATACCCATCTTTATGATTTTCTTTTCCGGGTGCTCCTGGGTGAATTTAGCCACTCTGTGAGCTATCTCCGTGAATAGGTAGCTTTGTTGCAAATTACTGTAATTACCATTTACCAATGCCATTTGTCTAACCCCTCTTTTTTATTATGTAACAAACAAATTTTTCTTGTAGTAAAACTGTTGTCTTTCATCTCAAACGCAGCCACATCTCTCTTGAATGTGTTCTGTGTCTGGCTGCTGTCTTTTACTTCAGCAGTTCGTCCGGGATGTCAATTCGCAGCAGATCTGGTTTGCGGACTGTTGGACGGGTCTTTTACTTCAGCAATTCGTCCGGGATGTCAATCTCTCCCTCGAAAGCTGTAACAGCCGGGCCCTGCAAAATTATATGATTATTCTTGTCATGCATCACACGCAAATCTCCGCCTTTGGCGTAAACATTCAGGAATTCGCCTTTATGTCCTGCCCTGCCCAGATTAATCGTAGTAAATGCTACCGCACAGGCTCCTGTACCGCAGGCCCATGTCTCCCCGCTGCCTCTTTCCCAGACACGGAATTTCACGGAGTTTTTGTCCATCACCTGAACAAATTCTGTATTGGTTTGCTCAGGAAATAAGGGATGCTTTTCTATCTGTCGGCCGATACCTTCCACATCATAATTATCTACATCGTCAACAAAAATCACGAAATGTGGATTGCCCATAGAAACAGCTGTGCCTCTGATTTTTTGCTGTGGATTTTTTATCAGGGAAATAGTTCCGTCTATGAAAGTAGGCTTGTCGCATATCATAGGAATCTGCTTAGTGGCAACAATAGGTTCCCCCATGTCCACAGTGGCTGCAGCTACCAGGCCATCTGCCCCTAATGTCATGTCTATTTTTTTAATGCCGCTTAAAGTTTCCAAGGTAATCTCAGTGTTCTTAGTCAAGCCTTTGTCATACACATATTTTGCTATGCAACGTGTCCCATTGCCACACATCTTGCCTTCTGATGCATCAGCATTGAACATTCGCATTTTAAAATCTGCGGTCTCAGAAGGGCAGATACAAATAAGTCCGTCTGAACCGATGGAAAACCGGCGATGACTGATATATTGAGAAATTCTTTCCGGGTGGGGCAATTCATGTTCCATGCAATCTACATACACATAATCATTGCCTGTTCCATGCATTTTCGTAAAACGCATTTTCATTGGGGCTACCTTCCTTTCCTTTAACAACTGCATACTATATAATTATACAAAATTATATGGTAAAAAGGAAGAGATAATAATCATGAATATGTGCTGGTTCTTTTTTGTATGTACAATGCCTAGTGTGCTGACACATCGTCACCTGCGCTGCAGCCCGTAATGTTCTAAAATCTTATCTTCATAATCATTATGAACCACAATAATTTTTTTAATGCCATAATAGCGGCAAACGGGTTTGCTGGTAATAGAATTATCAAAATCAGAAAAGAATACATGTCGCAATGCTCTATTGTTTAAAGCAATTGGTTCCACTATTGCTATCTCTTTCTGCATTTTAGCAGCATTGCTTGCCTCTGCAATTCGTTTGGCATTCTGTCCATTAATAGCATACATAATATGCAATGCAGACACAATAGTAAAGCACCCCAAAGCAGCACCTGCTCCTAACAAGATTCTTCCTGTTCTTGCCCTTAACATTTTTTCATGAATTAAAGAAGTGTGCAGAACTCCTATACTGCCCACAATAATCATAGCTACAGCTCCAAAGGTAGCTCTGGCAGGAAAAGTAGGAGCGCCTATCATCACTAAATTAGAAATAAAAGCAAAGAAAAATATTAGCGCAGGAAAATGTATGTCCTGATATTTATCCCAAATCATTTTGGCATTAACCTGCTTGTTCAACACTTTAATACGTTCTTTAGTAAAGCCAAATTCTTTTTTTATCATGGAGTAAAACAGAAAAATGCAACACCAATAAATAGTCATTTCCTCAAATCCTGCCATAACATTAGCGAACTGTAAAACTCTGCCTGGTATTTTTTGGGGATATATGGGTAGCCGTATAACGATTAGTTTAGTCAAAAAATCCCGAATAGTATTTGCTATAAAAGCACCATTAAAATATGAATAAACGAGAGCAAACAATATAGCTACCGTAAATATTCTTTTAGTGTTGAAACCTGTCTCCAGAGTAGTTTCCATTGTTTGAACCTGAACAAGATTCTCCTTTAATACCCTATACGCCAGAAGCATAAGTAACACCATGGGTAAAATATATAACAGCATCTCCCCATTTCCTGCGAACTGATTTCCTATATGAATTAGTATTCCCTTGCCACTTCCCTGGCATTTATAACGGTTGAAATTCCCCGGAGCACCAATAAGTCCTATGAGGCCAAAGATACTGCCTAAAGCTCCCATGGGCATCCACAATGGCATATTATGAGGATATCTCTTGCAATAAAAAGCAATCCCCGCCGCAATTATAAAAGCTGTAACACTAAGATTTTCAAGAGACCATCCGGCAAAAAAACCTAATAGAAACATACCTAAAGTAAAGGCCCTATTCCCTGAAAACTTACGTACAAAAAACAAATTATAAGGCAATAAAAATAATGCTACGATTAGTCCCGACCATAAGTATACGGTAGACCCGCTTTTCCAAATGGCCACTTCACCAAAGTGGGGAAAGCTGAGCCAAGCTAAAAGAGCTGTAATTCCTAAAAGCTTAGGTGAAAATGACACATCTAAAGTCCGACACCCATGAAAATACATAAGAACAACAAACAAAGTAAAAGCCGCTGCATTAGCCAAATCAAACCAGCTTTTGCCTGCCCAAAGAAATATTTTTAAAATAAACACTGTTACCATACGTCCACCATGATCCATGTAATGGTTATAAAGCGATATAAATATATCCTGTAATGAATCAATATGCTGAGCTGTTCCCCATATCATGGAATAGTCATAATCGTCCCTATGTAATGGCATCCAGTTATTTAATACAAACATAACAGTAAAAACAAGAGTAAGAATTAGCAAAGATTTAGTGCATGCTTTAGTAGGTTTCATGTCTGTGTCTCCGTGTAGAAATTGAGTGCAAAAGAGGGAAATAATTTCAAAAGTTGTTATCATATGATTTTATATCATTATAACTGTAAGTAATATGACATGTCAAAATATAATTAAGTATTTTACGCAAAAAAAAGACCATACATTTG
>DAIQMR010000010.1:0-65769 GCA_036788835.1 Acidaminococcaceae bacterium | reverse complement strand
AGTTAACGGAAGTCCCCATGGGCGCGGCACAACATATGTTGCCCTGCAAGAGGTGGAAAAAGTTTTAAAACAGGAAGGCATTGAAACGGAGATTTTTCAGGTAGGCCCTGAACCTATTGCCGGCTGTATTGGCTGTGGTTACTGCCATACCCATAACAAAGAATGCATGCGTAATGATGTGGTAAATGACTTTACGAAAATTTCCAAGGATTTTGACGGCTACATTTTCGGCACCTCTGTCCACTATGCCGCTGCTACCGGCGCGGCTACATCCTTTCTTGACAGAGCTTTTATCTCTGCCGGTTCTCAAATGGCCTATAAGCCGGGAGCCGCCGTGGTTGTCTGCCGCAGAGGAGGAGCCACTGCAGCCTTTGACCAAATCAATAAATTTTTCACCATTAACAACATGCTGATTGTAGGTTCCAACTATTGGAACATGGTTCATGCCCTCAACAAAGAAGAAATCGCCAAAGATGAGGAAGGTCTGCAAACCATGCGTAACTTGGGCCTGAATATGGCTTGGGTACTAAAGAATCTGGAAGCCGGGAAAAAAGCCGGCATTCCCCTGCCCAAAGCTGAGCCCAAAATCGCCACACCTTTTGGCAAATAATATTTTAAAAGAACATGATTTGGACGAAAAAAGAGGTGCCGGGTGGATGGGATAGAACACACTAGTTCATCATTTTCCAGGACACACTCATGATAAAAAAGCCTAGTTTGGTGCTGAGACGATAAAGAGACCGTTAGTGGTTGTGAGATAGTATTTACCTGAAAGGCGACAAGATTTGCGTTTAGACAAGGAAAAAGAGGTATCGGGTGGATGGGATAGAACACACTAGTTCATCCCATTCACTCGACACCTCTTTTGACACAGTCTAGACCAAATATCGTCGCCTTTTTATAGGCTTTCTGCGAAGGCTTGAATAGCAGTCGCAGCTTGTCCGAAGTCTCTCATCTGTTGGTCAACACCAATCTTGATGTGAGGAATACCGGCTTTATCCAAAGCTTTCTTCAGATAAGGATATTCCATTTCTTCCGGATCACAAAATTGTTGCATGAACAAGATGAGTCCTTGTGCGCCATTGTCCTTGCACAACTTGGCAACAAATTCGCCTCTGTTGTTCTTAGCAGACTCAGGGTCATAAAGCAAAACATCATTGTCAATGTTAGTGAATTGTTCTGCCAAAGCAGCCATGGGGTCGATATCTTCCGGAGCATCAATGCGGAAAGCACGTGTCTCGTGAGCTACGTCATCAGCAGCGATAGCTACATGGTTGTCTTCCAAGGCTTTCAGCAAAGCCGGGCTATCATAGATGATGCCGGAGATAACAACCTTAACACCATTCCACTTAGCAGCAGGCATAGCGGCCAGTTCCTTGTTCAATTCTACCAGCTTTTCGGTATACTCATCTTTCAGCATGAACCAGGAAGCCTTAAGCACTGCGCTGCGGATGGTAGGAGTGATTACGTCACAGTGTTCATTGGCTAATTTTACGAATTCGCGGCGAGCCTTGCGGCTGGCATTGTAAACTTTAATAGCCTTGGCAATTTCTTCTGTGTTAATTTCTTTACCGGTGATTTTTTCCAATTCTTTCTTAACATTGTTATATTGGTCAATACAGAATTGTTTACCGGCAGCATCAAAACGATTTTGCGGGTGAGCCAAGAAAATAACTGCCATTTTCTTGTCCATGGAAACACGGAAGTTTTGGCTCATAGGACGCAAGGTATCGCAAACAACCGGTGTAATAATACCGGATAACTGGTCCATGGTACCATCCAACAACATTTCCAATGCCAATTGAGCGATGGTGCAATAGAAAGTTGCGCAATATTCTTTGGCCAAGCTAACGTTTTTATCATTAGTTCCCCAAATACCAAAGGGAACCATACCGGCAGCATAAACTAATTCTTCTGGTGCATAGTAAGGAAGCACACCAATAGCTTTTTTGCCTTGAGCTTTGTAGGCCAAAAGCTGTTTTTTCGGATTAGCAGCTACTTGTTTGAATTCATCAATAATCGTATTAATAGCCATTTTTATTTCCCCTTTGCACTAGCGTTAGTTTCCATTGCTTCTACCAGACCTTGAACTCTGGTCTCGTATTGAGCAGCGTTGAAGTTTCTTGGATCAGCCTGGTCTCCTTCAAAGCCTGCAGCAGGAACACCCAGCTCTTTGGACAGACGGCGGCTCATTTCGGGCATATATCCGCTCCAAGGTTTGCAGCTTCTGTTGTAGTGAATCAACAGGCCGTCGACCTTATTATCTTTGCAGATTCCTTCACGCCAGGAAACGCCCTTCTCCAGGCAAACAGAGTTAGGAGCTTTGCAATAGGCACGAACCATTTCGTCCAAGCCGTTATAAACAAAGCCAAAAGCAGGTGCATATACAACTGCGGTAATATTCAAGCCGTTAGCTTTCAAGGGTTTGAACAATTGAGGCAGTTTGGGCCAGCAAGGAATACCTTCGAACATAATACGGTATTTCTCGGGGAAAGGTAAGGTATTGGTATTATTCTTAACATGTTCTTCCAATTCCTTAGCCAAGAGTTCGAAAGCTTCAGCAGCTTCTACTCTGCCACGGGCGGTAACAACATCGGCCATGTGGTTGAACAAATCAAATCCGCTGTAAGGAGATGGTTTGTATTGTAAGTAGTCGCAGACTTTCAGCCAGGCTTTAGCAGTGCGGTTAGCATTAGCACAAGCCTGTTCGAATTTCTTTTCATCAAATTTTTTACCGGAAATTTGTTCCAGTTGTTCAATAGCATGATCGAATTGAGAACGAATGTATTTAACATTGCTTTCGTCAACATTGTCGGTTCTATTGTAAGGAACGTCAATCATAATCAAAGGAATGTTATGCATACGGGCAATATTCTCGTACCATTTTGTCATGCAGTTGCAAATATTGTTGCAGCATAGCACGAAATCAGGCATAGGCATAATCATCTGACGATAATGCTTCAGAGCGGCCGTACGGCGCTCTTTTTCTATTCCTTCGGGAAGAGCAGCGATTTCATTCAAATCTTCCAGATAGGAATAAGGCTTCATGGTCTTAGGGTCCTTTTTGGGTTTTCCGGTTGCAGGATCAATAACCTTGTTGCCATTTTCATCTTTTAAAGGTTTACCGCTGTTAGGGTCAATAACCGGTTCGCCGGTGGCAGGATCGAACTTATTAGCAGATCTCTTACCTGCTGCATAAGCCAAACTGATACGGGCATAACCGCAAATATCATTATCATAACCCAAGTCTTCGGCTGCCTGACACATCAGTTCACCGTCACGGTTAGCAGCGATACCTGCTGCTTGGTTTTCCGGATAAACTACATGCAGTCCGAATGCTTCCGCAAGTTCACAGGGAAACTTAGAAGAAGACCAGCCAACGGGTTCGCCTCTTTTTTTAGCTTCACGTGCATCTGCATATACTTTCTCTACCACATCACGTAGTGCTTGAACACCAGGGCTTGCTTTTGCCATAATAATTTCTCCTTCTTAGAATTATTTAGTGGCGTTTTTATAAGCAAAGAGAGCGGCACCAAGTGCCCCCACATATTGAGTCAAAGGGCTCACAGAAATTTCTGTGTGCAGTCCTTCGCTTAATGCTTTCACAACGCCAACATTCTGTGCTACTCCGCCGGTCATAACGACCCGGGGAGAAACTCCCACACGATGGACCAAACCAACTACACGGCTGGCGATGGCCCGATGGATACCATCAATAATGTCGCATTTATCAGTGCCTTTAGCTAACTGGCTAATAACTTCGCTTTCGGCAAAAACAGTACAGGTAGAACTTATCGATATCCTCTTTTGGGACTTTTCGCCCCAAGCGCCCAAATCCTGGACTTTGACCTCCAGGACCTTGGCCATAACATCCAAGAATCTTCCCGTACCTGCGGCACATTTGTCGTTCATTTGGAAATTAACCATATTGCCATTTTCGATATGAAGGACTTTAACATCCTGTCCCCCAATATCAATAACAGTATGTACGTCAGGGAAAAGAAAAGCAGCGCCTCTGGCATGACAGGACAATTCGCTCATTTGCTTGTCAGCAATGCCTTCCAGAGAATTTCTGCCGTAGCCTGTGGCCAAAGTGAAATTCATGTCTTCTCTTTTCATTTTCGCTTCTGCAAGAACTCCCTCAATGGCGCGGTCAGGGCCGGATGTACCGGCCCCCACGTCGATTAAGGACTTGCCAACTATATCTTTTCCGTCTTTAAGTATTACGCACTTTGACGCAGTAGAGCCTACGTCTATCCCTAAAGTATAAATGGCCATCCTGTTAACTCCTTATTTCTTTACAAAAGTATCGAACTCTTTAATTGCTCTGGGCAATAACATTTGATGGAAGGGGCAAATGGATTTAGGATTCTGATAAGCTGCTTCCGCAAATGCTTCAACATAACCACGCATCTTGTCCATGTCTACGATTTCATCTACCATGCCGGTAAATGCACAGTATTTCGGGCGGGATTTGGTGTGGAAAGCTTGAATCAATTCGTTCATCTTGTCAATGGTCGGTTGTAAATCCTTGCTTGCTTCTTTATCCTTATGCAATCTGCGGGAATACATAGCAGTAGCTGCAGTTTCCCCGTTCATTACATAGATTTCGGTAGTTGCAGTTCCAATGGAGAAAACGTTCTCGTCATTAGCTTGAGGGCCGCCCAATACATAGTGAGCAGCTGCAGTACCTTTTCTCAAGGTAATCTCAAATTGAGGAACATGAGAAGTTTGGATAGAATAAATCAAGGATTGACCTAATCCTAAGAGTTCTGCCTTTTCAGCATCATCTCCTACATCAATACCGGTAGTATCCTGTACCCAGACAATAGGCACTCTGTCTCTAGCGCACAAGGTAACAAATTCATTCATCTTCATCAAGCCTTGGCGATAGAGCTTGCCGCCCATGCCCACAGCACCTTGCTTGTATTCAGGATAGTTCATTAAAAGGCCTTGGAAGTTAGCTACAACACCAACTAACAAGCCGTTAACTTTGGCTATGCCTGTAATCATTTCAGGGCCATAGCCCTTCTTGTATTCTTTCAATTCGCTGTTATCAAAGAGACGTCCCAGAACACTGTACATATCATAGGCTCTCTTTTCATTCATAGGAACGATGGAATACAGATCTTCAGCAGGCAGAGCCGGTTTCTTGGGCTCGTCAACCCTAAAGAACTCTAAGTCGTAGCTGGGAAGCATCTTAATGTACTTCTTAATGCCGTTCAAAACGCCCTCTTCTTCTTCATAAACTTCACGGAAGAAACCGGTTTCACCATAATGGATGGAAACAGAACCGGGAGGATTTACTTTGCCGGATTTAGCTACCATGTCAGCGATTTGTTCAGCGCCTTCCATATCAATGTAGCCTTTGGGGTTCATGCCGCCCAGAATGCCTGCGCCGCCTACGGCCATGTTAGCATCTTTGTGAGCAATCAAAACCGTCGGGCTAATGCTATGGTAACCGCCACCTGCCGGGTTGGTACCATAAATACCAACGATAACAGGAATACCTAATTGGTTCAGTTCGGAATTTCTAAAGAAAGGTGTGCCGCCACCACGACGGTTAGGATATACCTTATCTTGATCATCGAACTTTACGCCGCTGCAGTTCAAAACATAAACCAGAGGAATGCCCAGTAACTTAGCAGTGTCAGACCCTCTCAGCAGATTCTCAGCCTGGCCGGGAACCCAAGCTCCTGCCAGTTTCTTATTATCGGAAGCAATAATCACAGCCCATTTGCCACTGATTTTGCCCAAGCCTTTAATAACGCCGGTAGAACCGTTAGCGTTATTTTGCGGATTGAAAATGCTGTTTAATGGCCTCCAAGTTCCCTTTTCCACCAAACGGTCAATACGTTGCAAAGCGGTCATTTGACCGGATGCATTTAAAGATTCGTCAGAGCGTCCGGCTGCTTCTGCTGCCTTGGTCAGCTCATGAATCTCGTCTTCAACTTTCTTCAGTTCAGCTACATTTTCCGGATTGTCTTTTTTCAAAACTTTACCTACTTGCGGTAAGTTTTGAAAATATTTTGGCATAGAATAGTTGCCCATGAAAAAGCCTCCTTAGATATTTTTATTTTGCTCCCTCAACGGGCACTTTAATAAATACTTGACCGGGATCGATTTCTTCCCTGATTAATTTAATAACTTTCGGATCCGGGGCATCCAGTTTAACTGCCTTGGAAACATCAATGTCAAATCCGGTATTTTCCTCTACCATTTCAGGAGAAGAGGTTGGATAGTAACCTGCCAGATACATACGTTTCGTATCCTTATCAAACTTCAGGATACCTAGGTCGGTTACGACCATGATAGGTCCTCTGTTGCCGGGCAGTCCAGCTCTTTCACGGCCCCCGGGGCCATCCATCCAGCCGGCGCTGGTTACATAGTCAATCTTATTCATGAAACGGCGTTTTTCATGCTGCATCATGATAATGGTGTTGGAATAGGTAGCAATGCCGTTAGCACCGCCGGAACCTGTGAATCTTGTTTTCGGATGATGATAATCACCGATAGAAGTAGAGTTCACGTTGCCATAGGGGTCGATTTGCGCGCCGCCGATGAAAGCAACCAGTCTGTCGGTATCATGCAACCATTCATTGGCTTCGAAACCAATGAAACGGATATTGGGCCATTGCACGCCGCAATGAGCCATGAAACGGTCATCACCTACGCTGCGGGGTACCTCGATGGGAGCACAGTCCATAAGACCGCTCTCTACGATAATATTGCACTTAGGTGCGTATACTCTCTTAGCAACGGAAGCGCCAATCAAAGGGAGGCCGGTGCCTACAATAACTACTTGACCGTTTTGGATTTGCTTGGCAATAGTAATTGCTTGCATTTCTTTATTAGTGTAATTTGTGTAATCTGACATTATTTTTGTGCCTCCTTAGTCATATCTTTGGCGTAGCCCAAGCCAGGAACAACTTTCAAACCAATCAAGCGTGTAGCGCCTAATTTGTTTAAATAAGCATCATGATCAGGCACATCATATACCCATTTCTTCATGTATTCAGCAAATGCTTCATCTGTCTTGCTGGCTACATCATACTCTTTCATTAGGGCAGCATCATAATCATAATAGTCGTAGCATTGGCTGGGATGAGCACCGTAAGGCACATGAACCACGGCATCTACGCAGAAACCGGGAATAGAAGTCAGAGTAGGATCTTTTCTGATTTCTTCATCGCTAACCAGTTCTTCGCAGGTAACGATAGTCTTCTTACCGGCAACGGCAATGTCTACATCATGGAATTCATCCCCCAAAATAATGCAGGTACCGTCAAATGAAGCTTTTTGCACGTGAATAATGGCAACATCGATTTGCGGAACAGGCAAAGCAACAACTTTTTCCCCTGCCTTAAAAGGATTGTCTACATACACGAATTTGTCATCGGGAAGCTTGTCCAAAGTTTTACGAACTTCCTTGCTAATACCCCACTTGTCTGCAAGGTCAGTGCCCTGCATCAAACGAACCGGCAGGAAAGGCAAGCCTAAAGATGCCGCATGTAACATCAACATAATAGCATCCTGGGAATAATCCTCCATGATTAATTCCCCTGTTTCGTACTTATGTCTGAATCTTCTGGAAACATTAGTGAAACCGGAGTTTGCTGTATAGCAATTTGTGTATGCCTTAACCCGGTTTTCCCCGATTAGCATATCCCAGTCTCCACCGGCAGGGCCACCTTCACCCACAAAATCTTTCAAGCCTTGACGCAGAATTTCATAAACAGCTGCGTAGGGTTTTCTGTTAGTGGTAAATCCACCTAATACAATGTGGTCGCCATTTTTTACATACTTAGATACAGCCTCTTTTAATGTGCATACTTTACTCAAAACAAAAACCTCCTTCTATATTTTATTTAATGGAATAGCCGAAAAATACTAAAAACTTCCGCAGTTTCCTCCCTTGTATTATTTCTAAGCTTTCCAATATTACCATTTTCATTATAGCATAAATAAGTTTTTTTTTAAACGGATATTATACTGTATACGCTTTTAAATTGAGTAGAAAAAAGGCACAATTTAATAATGAATAACATCTGATAACTGCCGAATTTTAGCAATAATCGGTTTTGCGGAATAAGAAGTGAAAAATTCGTACGTACTTTGTGGTACTGCTCCTTTTATCTCTTCTATTCTTCCGTTTTTAATCTTTTCTCTGATTTTTGAGGCACTAATAGGTCCCTGAGCATCTGATTTCCTGGGGATAACTGTATACATAATACCAGTTTTTCTTAGCTCCCTTTCCATGACCCTATTATATATAGCAGTTACTTGACTGAAAGGTTCCTCTCCCACAAAACGATGATTTATTCCCAGTGCTGCAGCAATTTTTGTGAACACTTTAATATCAAGTTCCGCCTGTGATTCAATTACCATACTATCATCCTTCAAAAAGTAAGAAGGGAAAGTCGCGTTGGAAATAATATAGTTACCTGTGGGGTGATAAAGCAGATTCTTAAATTGGACGGAACCTTTCTGCACTAAATCATATCTTACTTGAAAAGGAATAGGCGATGCTTCTTCTGACACTACAAAAACATGGACATAGTCACAAGCTTTAGAAGCCTGTTCCAGTAAATACTGATGGCCCAAAGTAAAAGGATTGGCATTCATGACTACTGCGCCGATACAGGCTCCTGTCTTTTTGTCTGCGGCCAGTTTTTTCAAATAATTCTGAAAACCGTTTTTCCTATTTTCCATGAAAACAAGTCTGTCATCCACTCTGGCAATTTCGTAAAAACCCACGTCTGCGAAAAATTTAGCTGTGGAGATTTTTGTGTAAATGAAGAGTTCCAAATTCCCCCTTGTGTATTGGTAATCGATTAAATTACTAATAACAGAATTTAAAAGACCTTCTCCCTGATAAGCATGGTCAACGGCAAAACATCTCAGGGTGTCTTTAAAACAGGAACCTGTGGCTATTAAATTGTAATCTGCATCAAATATGCCTACTGTATAGTCCAGATTCCTGTCCCTCTCGATATTTTCTTGCCCCAAAAGCTTATCAACCTGGCTCATACCCTTAGTATCAGTAGGATAAATACGACTTATTTCATACTCACTCATGTTGCTCTCCTCGAGTACTGTTTTGCCGGGCAGCCCAGCCTTCTGCTGCTAACCGCAGTTCCATAGGTTCATTTTTCAAGTTTCCGTCCTGAACCCGGCGGAGCAAAATCGGCAAAATGCTGGCCAGTTGTTTTTTATCGGTAATAATATTACTCAAATCATTGCCGTTGATATTTAAATCTGTAGTATGGACCGGCATTTCGTAGGCCATCTTTACCAGTCGTTTGCCATACATTTGGGCAGAAATCAGCTCCTGCTCGGAAGCTTCGGTGGCAGACGCATCTGCTATACAAAGAGCCGTTAATTGTTTAAAGGCTTCGGCCATATCCTTGTTCAGCCGAAAATCTCCCTCTCTGGCAACCTGCCGCAGCCAGCGCCAGGTTACTTCATCAGGCCGGTCAATATTAGTACCGAAACGCATATGATTTTTAACCAGCCAGGACACTATTTGCACAAATTCCTCGGAATAACGGAGTCTGGTAAGAATTTTTTCTGCCATTTGAGCACCGGCCATTTCATGGCCGTAGTCAGTAGGTGCGCCGTCTTTGTAACCGCGAATCCCTTCCTGTCCTTTGGCAATGTCATGAAGCAGGATTGCCCAGCCGACTGCCAGACTTCTGTCTCCATTGGCCAAAGCCACAAGAGTGTGCTGCCAAACATCGTATTGATGGAAAGCGGGGTTTTGTTCCACACCTATTAGAGCAGATAATTCCGGCAAAATAGGAATTTCCTCTTCGGTTTTGTTCATGCGCAAGCGGCAGCTTTCCCCGGCCAAACCTGTTTCTACCAGCAGTTTCATACCTTGGCTGGCGTAGGCCCCGCACAAAAGCTTGTCTAGCTCTATGCGTACTCTTTCCAGAGAAAGGCCGTTGACTCGCTTTAGATTATTCCTAATAGCTTTAGGAATATTTCCGTCACAGGTAAAGCCTAATTGAGCGGCAAAACGGCAGGCCCTGAACATCCGCAGGGCATCTTCCTCGAATCTTTTATCCGCATTACCTACAGTACGGAGAATTTTATGGTTTAAATCATCCATGCCATTATACTCATCAATGAAATTGCCTTCGATGTCCACTGCCATGGCATTAATAGTAAAATCCCGGCGTCCCAAATCCTCTTCCAGGGTATCGCAATACCATACCTCCGCCGGACGATGGGCATCCCGGCCGTAAGTCTCATTGCGATAAGAAGCTATTTCAACTGTTTTCTTGCCAATGAGAACAATGACCACCCCAAAATTCTGTCCCAGCCGGCTCACTATACCCCAGTGGTTTTTTTCGGTCAAAAGTTTGATTTCATCGGGTCTGGCATTAGTAACAATATCATAATCATCAGGGACTTTTCCCAGAAGTAAATCACGTACCGCTCCACCTACCACATAAGCTTCAAAGTCATTATCACCTAGCATTTCCATTGCTGTTTTCACGTAATCAGGTAATGTTAATTTCATAATCCCATCCCCCTTCTTAGTGCTCGTTGGTCAATATGGTAAAAACTTCTGCCCCCATGGCAGGATCCTCTTCAATCTTTATCCGGCAGGAAAATTCTCTCTCCATGTCTTTCAGACAATGGGTCTCGCACCATTGAGCAACTGTTGGATGCGCACTAATGAGAATATTCTTATCCATATGTCCGGTTAAAAACGTAGTTCTTAGCCTTCTGCGGATTTCTACGCAGACCGTCTCAGGAGACTGGACTTTGCCGCTTCCCTGACAAAAAGGACACTGGCTGTAAAGAACCGTAGAAAGATTTTGTCTGGCTTTACGCCTGGTGATTTCTACCAGGTTCAAAGCGGTAATATCCTGTACCTTTGGTTTCATTTTATCATCAACCAGGCTCTCCCGCAAAGTCTTTAGCAAATCTTCCTGTTCTTCGCTGGTTCCCATGTCGATAAAATCAACCACAATAATTCCCCCGATATCCCGGAGGCGTAATTGCTTGGCTATTTCTACCGCCGCTTCTTTATTGATTTTCATAATGGTCTCTTCCAGATTTTTCCCCCCATGGTCCTTGCCGCTGTTCACATCTACCACCGTCATGGCTTCCGTGTAGTCAAAAACCAGATAGCCGCCGCCCGGCAGTTCTACCTGCCGGTCAGAAATGGAAGCAATCTGACTGTCTAATTTATACTTGTGGAAAATATCCTCTTTTTTATCGTAGTAGAGAACATCCACATCCGGTAAATCCATATCCTGCAGTAAATCCTTGACTCTTTGGCAGGTGTCTCCGTCGTCAATGACAATTTTATGAATTTCTTCCGTGATATAGTCACGAACAATCCTAATCGATAAATCCAACTCCCTATATAACAAAGAAGGTGCTTTGGCCCTTTTGCTCTTTTTTTCCAGCACATGCCAGTCTTTCAACAGGGTATTAATGTCAGCCAGAATATCTTCCTCTGTGGCGCTTTCTGCCGCGGTACGAACCACCAGCCCGATCTGGGCCGGTTTGTACTCTTCCACGAATTTACGAATTCTGTTTCTCACTGACTTGGGCGCTATGTTTTTAGAAAGGGCGACCTTATTTTCGAAAGGTGTCAATACTACATACCGTCCCGGCAAAGTAATATTTCCGGTAACAGCAGGGCCTTTTGTGCTTCTGGCATCTTTGGTGACCTGAACCAAAACGCTTTGTCCTTGGGTAACTTTTTCTTTATCTCCCAGATACAAAAACCCGTTAGGTCCCTGGCCCAAGTCCACAAAGGCAGCCTGGAGGCTTTTCACCACATTGGCAATCCTCCCTTTGAAAATACTGCTGACCAAATGATTCTCACTGTTTCTTTCTATCACAAAATCCACCAGCCGGTGATTATTCACCACAGCCATGCGGGTTTCTTCCGGTCGGCAACTAATATAAATCGTGCTCATAGCTGATCCCCTCTTCCTACCTACTCTTGAACATGCAGCAAGGGGCTTTTATGTCCCTTCTCATTAAGTCCATATAAAGCAGTTCTTCTAATATCCGCCGCTTCATAAACCAGAGGCACCTGAAATTGGTCTCTGAGAACCAGCAGCAATTCCGCTGCCTTCATGCTGCCTGTTAAGGTTATTTTACAAGAAAATTTTAGTTCCAGAATATTGTTGGCATATTTGCCGGAAACAGCAGGAATAAAATTTTTCACATCAATTTCTTTGGTTTTCCCATGTCCCTTGGGAATAGGTTTGGCGAAAAGGACCTGGGTGGCCACATTAAAAGCATGAATCCCATCTGCCGGGTCAGCTGTGCAGGGAACCTGTACCAGATACTCTGCCCCTGCGGCACTGGCCATGAGCTTGGCTTCTTTCTTATCCACCATATCACCGGCCTTAATATGAATCCCCATGGGCAAGGCCTTGCTTAGCTGGACAATGGCTTTATCCACTGCCATATCCTCTGTTAATTCTATTTCCACAAATTCACAATCGCTGGTAATGCCTACTCCCAAAGCCGAAGCCAGAGAAAATTTCATGTGGGGATTAAAGCCCTGTGAATAAGCTACCGGCAGCTTGGCCCGTCTAATGGCTTTCTCTAAGGTAGCCTGATATTCCAAATGAGAGATAAAGCGAATACCGGATTCTTTAGTTATCTGTAAACGTAATTTCATTTGGCATTATCCTTCCAGTCAATAATCTGCACATCTATATTTTGACATATACCGCAGCCTGTACAGGTGCTGCGGCGACAATCATGGGTGAGCTCCGCTCTTTGGGATTTTTCGTATTCCCGCCACAGGAAGCTTCTCTCCACTCCCGGACTCACATGCTCCCAGGGGAATACTTCATCCTTTTCTCTTGCCCTGGCATTATAGAAACTCATATCTAAACCAACCTGGGCAAAAGCTTCCTCCCAGCGCTCAAAGGAAAAGCACTCACTCCAGCCGTCGAATCTTGCCCCTAATTTCCAGGCCTGATACAAGGCACCTCCACAACGCCTGTCACCTCTGGCATAGACTCCCTCCAAAAGGCTGGTGGTAGAATCATGGTATTGGTAATTTATGTTTTTCACATTCATACTGTTTTTTAGCAGCATATGTTTTCTATCGAATTCTGCTTTGGTGTTTTGTCCCACCCATTGAAAAGGAGTATAGGGTTTAGGCACAAAATTGGCAACGCTGACTGTTACCCTGGCACCGCCGTGCCCGGTTACCTGCCTGTATTTATATTGAACGGATTTTGCCAGATTCATTATTTCTACAATATCTTCGTCCGTTTCTCCCGGCAGGCCAATCATGAAATACAGCTTGACGCTGGACCAGCCATTTTGGAAAGCCGCTTCCACCGCGTTCATTAAATCTTCTTTGGTAACGCCCTTATTGATAACATCCCGCATTCTCTGACTGCCGGCTTCCGGGGCAAAAGTTAAACCGCTTTTCCGTACAGTCTGAACCTCTTGGGCCAGTTTCACGGAGAAACTATCAATGCGCAGACTGGGAAGGGAAATACCGATGCGTTCTTCCTTGTATTGGCTCAATAAATCTTTTACCAAATCTTCCAGGCAAGAATAATCAGCTGTGCTCAGAGAGAAAAGAGAAATCTCGTCGTAACCTGTATTATCCACCAATTCCCTGGCCAGCTTTTCCACTACTTCTTTTCGCCGTTCCCGCACGGGACGGTAAATAATCCCGGCGTTACAAAATCTGCAGCCTCTGCTGCAGCCACGGAAAAGCTCCAGCATAATCCTATCATGAACCGCAGTGCCATAAGGCACAATGGGATGAGTAGGATAATCCACGGTATTTAAATCTTTGACCACTCTTTTATAAATGATTTTGGGAGCCAATTTATTATTGGGCTTTACTTCCTGTATTTTCCCGTCAGGATAGTAAGTTACATCATAAAAAGCCGGTACGTAGGTGCCGGGAATCTGTACTGCTCTTGCCAAGAAACCTTTGCGGCCGCCGGGTCTACCTTCCTGCTGCCACTTCTTATAGGCTTCGGCTACTTCTACAATAATATCTTCCCCGTCACCTATCATGGCCAAGTCAATAAAATCTGCCAATGGTTCACAATTGAAAACGCAGGGGCCTCCTACCATCACAAAAGGTTCCTCTTCTCTCCTGTCCTTAGACAGAATAGTAATTTCCCCCATGTCCAACATATTCACAATATTCGTGTATGACAATTCATATTGTAAGGTAAAACCCACCAAAGAAAAATCGCTTAACACCCGGCTGGTTTCCACGGAGCTCAAGGGAATATTTCTTTCCCGCATTTTTCTCTCCATATCAATCCAGGGAGCAAAGGCCCGCTCCGCAGCAACACCTTCCACACCGTTTAAAATAGAATAAAGGATTTTAAATCCCAAATAACTCATGCCTACTTCATAGGTATCCGGAAAGCAAAGGCAAACAGACACTTGAGTTTCCTCAGGTGTTTTCACGATGCTGCCAAATTCCAGCCCTGTATAGCGTTCCGGTTTCTCTACAGAATTCAAAATGTCAATAGGTAGATCTTTATGCATCTTAGCTCCTTAGTTAAATCTTAATGTTTGAGGATGTAAATCAATATTCAAAAGCAAAGTTACCAGCAGCATATTGGTGGTCAAAGAACTTACCCCATAACTCATAAAGGGCAAAGGCACCCCTGTTACAGGCATAATGCCGCTGGTCATGCCCACATTAACCAACACATGGAAAGTAAACATAGAAACAATGCCCACCGCTAAAAGCGTGCCAAAATTATCCGTTGCGTGCATAGCAATATAAATGCCCCGATAAATAACCACAAGATAAAGGAGCAAAATAATCGTTACTCCCACAAAGCCAAATTCCTCTCCTGCTACGGCAAAAATAAAATCTGTGTGATTTTCCGGCAGAAAATTTAATTGGCTCTGGGTGCCAGCAAATAGCCCTTTGCCGAATAACAAGCCCGAACCGATGGCGATCATAGATTGAATGACGTGGTAACCGCTGCCATAAGGTTCCAGTCCCGGGTCCAAAAAAACTCTGATTCTGTTTCTCTGATACTCGTGAAGGACGGCCCACAAAAGCGGTGCCGAAGCAATCCCCATGCCACCCAGAACCAGAAAATATTTTTTCTTGAAACCACAGACAATCATGGTACCTAAAAGAATTGCCATAAAGACTAAAGATGTTCCCAAGTCAGGTTGTTTCACAACAAAAAGAAATGGTACCAACACAAAACCAAAAATCGGCAGCCAACTGCGGAAATTATTTAAAGTCGGTAATTTTTTATCTACAAAGGATGCTAGGGCTACAATCATAATCGCTTTAGCGAATTCACTGGGCTGAATACTAATGGGACCAATCTGCAGCCACCGCTGAGCACCTAGGGCTGTCCTGCCAAAAAGCATAACCCCCAGGAGCATTATTATATTGATAATATAAAGTGGTCTGGCCAAACCTTTCAACACTCTGTAATCAAATCTCAGTAAGTAAAAACCCAAAAGAAGATTGATAATAACAAACCCGCTTTGCCTAAAGACAAAATTAAACCTTGTAGGTGATGGTACGTTGGCATGTGTTGCGCTGGCAATCAAAGTAATGCCTATAATGATCAGCGACATAACGCTGCCTAATAATATATAGTCTAAATGATTGGTAATTCTGCGAATATCCATAGGCACTCCTCTCTAGCATTTTCTTAGCTCATATCAATATGTTTTCTTATCTGGTGCCAAAAGCATATGCCAAAATGCTTTTAACAATAGGTGCGGCAGATACTGCACCGTAACTGCCCTGTTCTACCAGACAAACTACAACCAGCTGCGGGTCTTCGGCAGGAGCATAGGCGATAAACCATCCATGGTCCTGACCATGGGGATTCTCCGCCGTTCCTGTTTTGCCTGCTACGGAAACAGCAATGCTGTTTAACGATGCAGCTGTACCGCCTTCTCTTGTTACAGCCTTCAAACCATCCTGAACCAATTTCAGATTCTCTTCCGATACGGGAATATTCCCTACGGGTGCAGGAACAAAAGCCTTTGACAAGCTACCGTCATCATAAAGAATCCGTTTTACCAAATGAGGTTTGTACCGCTTACCATCTAAAGCTACCGCGCTTAACATTTGGGCGATTTGAATAGGTGTAGTCAAAGTGAAACCCTGCCCAATGGCAGCATTAAAGGTATCCCCTAAAAACCAGTCTTCCTTGAATACTTTTGTCTTGTAAGCAGGAGAAGCAATCAGGCCAGCGGCCTCCCCATCTAAATCAATGCCTGTTTTTTTGCCCAAGCCAAAATCCGCCGCATATTTATCCAGTTCATCAATACCAAGACGATAGCTCATTTCATAGAAATATACGTTATCCGAAGCAGACAGAGCTGTTTTAAAATCAATCCAGCCCAAAGCTTCTCCGCCTGCATTACGCATGTCCACCAAGGGATGCCGGCCGGAGTCGTAAATCATTTCGTTAGGCGTGACTTTCTTTTCTTGCAGAGCAGCAGAACCGGTAACAATTTTAAAGGTTGAACCTGGTGGATATTCCCCGGCGATAACCTTGTCTGTCATAGGGTGAAAACCATCAGTATTAATCCGATTCCAGTTCTTATCCGAAATGCCGTTCACAAACCAGTTAGGGTCAAAATCCGGACGAGAGGCCATAGCCTTTACTTCTCCGTTATGGGGATCCATAACAATAACCGCCGCAGCCCTGGCCCCTATGGCATGCAGCTGCCGGTCCATGGCCAGCTCAGCTATTCTCTGAAGTTTAGCATCAATAGTCAGGACCAAAGACTGCCCCGGCACAGGATTAACCTTATCCATCACTTGAACTACACGACCATTAACATCTACTTCTTCACGATAGCTGCCATCTGTACCACGCAGATATTTATCATAGTAATTTTCCAAGCCAAACTTTCCTACAATATCACCTGCTTTTAGTTCTTTATAAACCCCCTGCTCAATTTCATATTCACTGATTTCCCCTACATAGCCCAAGGTATGCACTGCTAAATCCTTGTTTAAATAGGTGCGGACGGGCTGAACTTCCAGCAAAACCCCGGGAAGGAACCTGATATTTTCTTCCACTTTAGTCACTATGTCCGGAGAGGCGTTGCGGATTAGCCTAACAGGTTCCGCGCTGCCTTTGCTGTCCTCGATTATTGTTTTTATTTTATCCTGAGGCATATTAATAATGGTTGCTAACCGGTTAATTAGCTCAGGCTTGTATCCGTCACCGCTGCGTGCCAGAGAAACCATGAAACCCGGTTTGTTATCCACCAGCACTTCTCCGTTGCAGTCGTAAATAATCCCTCTAGGGGCAATAATCCGCGTGAAACGTGTTCTGTTGCCTTCAGCCCGTGATTCGTAATAATCTCCTCTGTATAGCTGCAAGTAAGCCATTCTGCCAATAAGTATAAAGATAATAGCAGCTGCTGCAACCATCATAATTTCTAAGCGATATGCAAATGTCTTATTAAGCACCGGCTTACTCCTTTCTGCTAAAAGTGATAATAAGGATTTTCTCTTTGTCCTATATAGTCACGAATAATCCTATAAATAATCCACATGGGAATAGAACATAAAAGATTCCATCCCATATATTTCACCGTACTTAGTAATACCGGAACCAGCGGAAACATGTGTCCCTGATAAAGCATGACAAATACAGTTGTCACGATTTTCATGAAAATGCTGATAATGGCTACCAAAACAAAAAAGGTAACTAGCCTATCCTTAAAGATTTTTTCCTTGTTGGCACCCAAGAAAAGCCCAAGAAATAAACGGGTAATCATATGGTAGCCAAAAAAAGTAAAAGTCACCACATCCTGCAGTACCCCAATGAAAAAACCGCAGCGTGCTCCCGACTTGCCTCCCCTATCCAAAGAAAATAGCAGCAAAAACAAAAGCAGAAGATCAGGAGCCTGGGTGCTGCGAAAAAACATGAACCAATGAGTTTGCGCGGCGTACAAAGACAAAACCAAAATAAGCCAAAGAGCGTGGGTCATTGCTTTGCTCCCCCTTTGGTGTTCTTCCCGGCTTGCTGGCCCTTATTGTTTTTCAAAGTATCAGCAAACCCTTTGAAATTAGTAATAACCATTACTTCTTCCAGGTGAGCAAAATCTACACTGGGGGTAATGGCAGCAATTTTAGTCAACCCGCCCGGATCCATTTGTACTTCTTCAATGGTGCCAATAATCAAACCAGCCGGATGATAGCCGCTATAGCCGCTGGTAACAATAGTATCGCCTGGCAGCAGGTCCGCATTACGAGCCATATTGCGCATTTCCAAAGAAGCATCTGTGCCTGCCATGCCGCTGACAATCCCCGCCACTCTGGAATCTCCTCTGAGATTCATGCCTCCCAGTCTGCTTTTGGAACTATTAACCAAGAGAACCTTAGCCACGTGGGGATACAGCCCGTCTACTATACCTACCAGCCCGGAACCGTTAATCACTGACATATTTAAGCGGAGACCGTCTTCTGCTCCCCTGTTAATTAAAATCGTATCTCTAAAATCTCCCATATCTCTGGAGATTACCTTTGCGGCAGTAAATTTCAGATTGGGATGAATGTTCTTGAAATTAAGGAGCTGGGCCAGTCGTTCATTTTCTGCCTTCATGGCAATCAGGTCGGCATTTTCCTGGCGCAGTGTGTCATTTTCTTTTTGCAGCTGAGCATCCTTGGCCAATAGATCGCTGCGGAAAGTAAAATAATTCCCGGCGCTGTTAACCCCGCTGCCTAAAGAAGTCAAGACAAAATTAACCGGTGACAAGACCGTTAAAATAATCCTGTTGACCATGGGAAAATGTGCCCGCCCATCTTGTATTAAACCAACTATCAGCAGAATAATCACCGCTGCTACAATTGCTCTTAGCTTTCTTATTCTCATGCTGTCCCCTAAATTCTTTTATTTGCGACGTCGGGAGGCCATAATGCCCCTCTTTAAAACATCAATTCGTTCCAAAGCTTGTCCTGTTCCTAAAACCACACAGGATAAAGCATCCTCCGAAATAACCACCGGCATGCCTGTTTCCCTGCTTAAAAGTCTGTCAAAATTTCTCAGCAGGGCAGAACCGCCGGTCATAACAATACCTCTGTCCATAATATCCGCCGCCAGTTCCGGAGGAGTTTTTTCCAGAGTGGTTTTGACTGCTTCCAAAATAGCTGCAATAGGTTCCGCCAGAGCTTCATTAATATGGTTCTGGTTAATGGTCAGGGTTTTGGGAAGCCCTGTTATGAGGTCCCTGCCCCTGATATTCATTCTGGCCGGTCTGTCTACGGGCATAGCCGTGCCGATTTCTACTTTAACATGTTCGGCTGTTCTTTCGCCGATAAGCAAATTATATTTTCGTTTAATGTATTGTACTATAGCTTTATCCATTTCATCTCCGGCAATGCGGATGGATTTAGCTACTACCACACCACCCAGGGAAATAATCGCCACCTCTGTGGTTCCCCCTCCCAAATCCACAATCATACTGCCTGTTGCTTCCTGAACGGGAAGCCCTGCCCCAAGAGCAGCCGCCATAGGTTCTTCTATTAGATAGGCCTCCCTGGCACCGGCTTGGATAGCCGCATCAATCACTGCCCTTTTTTCCACTTCCGTAACCCCGGAGGGAACTCCCACTACTACTCTGGGCCTGACAAAAGGCTTATTGTGGAGCGCCTTCTTTAAGAAAAATTTCAGCATAGCCTGAGTAACATCAAAATCAGCAATGACCCCGTCTTTTAATGGACGGATGGCCAGAATATTACCCGGTGTTCTGCCAATCATGCGTTTTGCTTCCGCTCCCACCGCTAATATTTTATGACTATTTTTTTCTATGGCAACAACAGAAGGCTCTCTGATGATAATGCCCTGTCCCTTTAAAAGGACCAAAGTATTGGCCGTTCCCAAATCTATGCCCATATCTTTGGAAAAGGAATTTAAAAACTCAAACATCAAGGTCTTCCCTTCTTTCTACAAATCTCCATGCTCTTTAAAACTGTAAAACAATCCGTCACCGATAACCAGGTGATCCAAAACCGGTATCCCCAGAACTGCTCCGGCCTTAACCAATTCCTTCGTAAAGTCTTTGTCTTCCTTGCTGGGAGCCACTTCTCCCGACGGGTGATTATGACCTACCAGAATAGCCGTAGCATGATGGAGTACCGCCGGGGCAAAAACTTCCCGGACGTGAACAAGACTGGCATTCACAGACCCTCGGGAAATTTCCCGAACAGAAATTACTTTGCTTTTTGTATCTAAGAGCACTACTAAAAAATGCTCGGTATTGGCAAATCTTAAACGGGGCATTAAAAGCTCTGCCCCCTCCCGGGCGGTTGTTACCCGCTGCCTGTCTTCCAGACCGGTCCAGGAAATTCTCTTACCCAGCTCCAGGGCCGCCAGAATCATGGCTGCCTTGGCCGGTCCCAAACCACGTACCTTTAATAATTCGTCCCTATACTCGGGCTTAGTTATCTCCCGTAATTTATGGCTGGTTCCTGCTAATTCCCCTGCCAAATCCAAAACTGATTTATCCTTGGTTCCCGTTCTGAGAATAATGGCTAAAAGTTCCGGAATGGTCAAGGCTTCGGGGCCGCCCTTTAAAAGTCGTTCCCGGGGCCGTGCCTCAGGAGGCAGTGCCTTGAAAGAATATCTTGTAAAGTTTGTCATGCTCTTCCACATCCAGTTCTTCGAATAGAGTATAAATATCTGCTAAGTCTAAACCTACCACATTACTATAACTACCTTCAATCTTCGTAATAAATACCGCTCCCTGACCCTGAATACCATAGGCTCCCGCTTTGTCCAAAGGTTCTCCTGTGGCAATGTATCCCTGGATATCATTTTCTGTCAAACGACGAAAGTAAACCTTGGTCCGGGAAACTCTCACTGCATGCTTACCCTTGAAAAATGCTGCTGTACCGGTTAATACCCAATGAGCCCTCCCACTAAGGGAACGGAGCATTTCTCCCGCTTCTTCTCTGTTGCGGGGCTTTCCCAGAATTCTCCCATCCAGAAGGACTATAGTATCTGCCGACACCACTACAGCATCCTCAGAACACCTGGTGAAAATGTTTCTTCCTTTGCCCAGGGCATTGGCACTGACCAAAACCTCCGGAGCAAGCCCCTCTTTCGTTTCCTGATAATTACTGACCATAACAAGGGGTTTGATTCCTACTTGTCGCAAAAGTTCCAGACGCCTGGGAGAAGCTGATGCTAAAATCACCTGCATGTATGTCTCCTCCTTAAATTCTATTGAATAATAACATGGCAAGAATCATACCGAGAATTGCCACTAGGTTAGGAGAAAACACAAAACCCACTGTTATTTTCATTACATAAAAATCAATGACCGCCGGAGGAATATTCAGCACCTGGAATTTTTGCACAAGAAAAGATGTCCCTGAGCCGAAAACCTGAGAAGCCATCATAGCATCTCCCAGCATGCCCCCTATAATAGCCCCTGTGGCCATGAACAAAAAGAATACAAACCATCTTCTGGACCCACTCATTCTTTAGCCTCCTCGGTTTTGTCAACAGTCTTCTGCGCTTTTTCGGCGGAAGCTTTTTCCTCACCGTAATATATGCCTGTAACAGCCCACTGCTCGCCTTTAGCCACGACTTCTTTCCTGAATGGCCCTACATAGCTCCAGCCTAAAAACAGCCAGAGTAATGTGCCACCAGCCACGCTTTCCAGAACCGGCCAGCGAAAAAATCTTGCTATGCCATTGCCAAAAACAGCTCCCGCCACTGCGCACAAAAGCGGAATCCCGTAAACAATCATTTTAGCCTTACGGGAATTTACTTCTTGCCTGCCTACTTCAACTTGGCAGCCTACCTTCGCTTCACAGGCATTCCAGCAGTCTAAAAACTTAGGAATATTAGTTCCTTTGTACATGCTCCTGTCTATTTTAACTTTGGCCCTTTGTCCTTTACGTTCTGTAACATAGCCAATATATTCTGCCAAAACTTTCACTCCTTTAAGTTAAATGTTCCCCTGCAGACAATCCGGAGGCAGCCTTTTGAGCAATTGGTCGCTAAACTTATCCCCCGCTTTAAATATCACTCCCCAAAGCTGGGAACCGTGCCGATAAACCAGCAGCCTTTGCTTATTCCCGTCCAGGGAAGAATAGCGATGCTTAAATCTACTGACTTTCGTCCGACGAAAAATACTGCTTTTATATTCCGGATTGAAACAAAAAGCCGTAGTTAAATCAATAGTCATTGTTTGGTAACGGCCTAAGCCTTGTCTTTCCACAATAAGTTCTCCATCTGTTATTGTATAGGTATAATTATACATACAGCGCCATACCCATAGCCCTAACAGCACCAAATTATAGGCCATACCCATAAAACTGGGCCGGTGCAAAACCAGAGCATTATAGCCTTCGTAACCCATAAGACAAATAATAACAGCCAGTGCTAAATATGCCACTTTCTGCCGTTCTTGATGTTTTGTAGATTGTTCTCTCAGCGTTGCCAAAATATGCCTCCCGGTAGGTTTCTGCCCACCTTTATAGCATAATGGGCTAACTTATATTATAGCAAAAAACCACATATTTTCATACTAATATATTGCAAAAGAATAAAGAAAATCAGGCTTCCCGGCTGAAATCCCCGGAAAAACCTGATTTTTACTAATTTTTTCAGTTCTTTTTATTTCTTTTCTTGCCCAAATAAGCAGCAGCAATCTGAGGATCTGCCAAAAGCTCTTGCCCTGTTCCTGTCATGGTGATATTGCCTGTTTCCAGAACATAGGCCCTATGAGCAACTTTCAAGGCCATATTGGCATTTTGTTCAATAAGCAAAATTGTCATTCCTTCTTTATTAAGCTGTTGTATAATATCAAAGATATTTTTAATAATCAAGGGAGCAAGACCCAAAGAAGGCTCGTCCATAAGCAACAGCTTGGGCCGGCTCATCATAGCCCTGCCTACCGCCAGCATCTGCTGCTCGCCGCCGGACAAGGTTCCCGCCATCTGCCAGTTTCTTTCCTGCAGGCGGGGGAATTTTTCATAAATTGCCTCAATGTCCTTTTGGATTCCCTCAGCATCTTTACGCATATAGGCCCCGATCCGCAAATTCTCCAAAACCGAAAGATTAGGGAAAACTCTCCGCCCTTCCGGCACCAAACTTATCCCTTGCGCTACAACATCCTGAGACCTGAACCCGATTAACTCTTTATCGTTATACTTTATACTCCCTGATTCCGGTTTAACTAAGCCAATTATACTTCTCAGGAGAGTGCTTTTGCCTGCTCCGTTGGCCCCAATGATGGTTACGATTTCTCCATCGGGCACTTCCAGGGAAATGCCTTTAAGAGCCTCAATGCCGCCGTAAGACACAATCAGATTATCTACCTTAAGCATCTTCGTCCACCCCCAAATAAGCCTGGATTACACGTTCATTATTCTGAATTTCTTCCGGAGTGCCTTTAGCAATTGTCTCGCCGAAATCCAATACATAAATCCTATCGGAAATATCCATAACCAGATTCATATGGTGCTCAATCATAAAAACCGTCAATTTGAATTTGTCGTGAATTTCTCTGATGAAACCGGTTAAGTCCTCTGTTTCGTTAGGATTCATGCCGGCTGCCGGCTCATCCAAAAGCAATATTCTTGGGCTGGTAGCCAGAGCTCTGACTATTTCCAGCCTTCTCTGTTGTCCATAGGGTAAAGAAGAGGACTTTTCCCCTCTTATATCCCACAGATTTACTGACTTTAACAGCTCTTCTACTTCCTGTTTATCGGCATTTTCTTCTTTCATGTACCAGGGCAAATGCAGGGTAGCAGAAAGAAAATCAGACTTTAAATGTAAATGCTTGGCAATAAGCACATTTTCATACACGGTTAAATCCTTGAACAAACGGATATTCTGGAAGGTTCTGGCAATACCCATTTTGGCAATATCACTGGGTTTCTTCCCGGTAATATCAACTTCCTTATTTCCATCTTTCATGTATAAAACTCTTCCGGCAGTAGGCTTATATACTCCCGTAACCATATTAAAGACAGTGGTCTTGCCGGCGCCGTTAGGACCAATGAGGGCCACAATCTCTCCTTCTTGAATATCAAGCTGTAAATTGGACACAGCCCTGACACCGCCGAACTGCATGGTGATACCATCGGTTCTTAAAATGCCCATTATGCCACCCCTTTCTTGCGAAAGCTCCGTAAGGGGTGCTTAATAAATTCTCTGGCACCGTCCCAGGTAAATTCCCTGGTTCCCATAATACCGTGCCGCCAAAAGAGTACGCAAACCATTAACAAAATTGAGAAGATAACCATTCTGAAACCAGGTCTGAATAAAGGAATATTAACTCCGAACAGTTCCAAAGGCTCATCAAAAACTCGAAGGTACTCCAACCCGGCGGTAACTACAATAGCGCCTAACATACTTCCCGTAATGCTCCCCATGCCGCCTAACACAATAATCAGCAGGAAGTTGTAAGTCAGGGTAAACAGGAAGTTCTTTGGGTCTACAGTGCCTAACAACATAGCGTAAAACCCGCCGCCAATGCCGGCAAAAAAGGCACTGATCATAAAGGCTAAGCATTTATGCTTGTAAAGGTCGATGCCCATAGCTTCTGCGGCAATCTCGTCCTCACGAATAGCCTTAAAAGCCCGGCCGTAGGAAGAATTAATCAAGAGAGAAATGAAAATAAAGGTAATAGCCGTAGCCACGAAAATATAACGGGTATCATTCAAAGTAGGAATATCTTTAATACCTAGAGCCCCATTAGTAAAACTGGCAGCATTGGTAATGATAATACGAATGATTTCCGAAAAACCCAAAGTGGCAATAGCCAAATAATCGCCCTTTAAACGCAGGACAGGCGCACCGATAAGAAACGCTACCAGAGCGGACAAAATCCCGCCGCCCAAAAGTGCCGCCCAAACTGGCAGCTGAATATTCACGATCAAAGGGTTCATGGGCACAGCATAAAATACATTGGCACGCAACGGTACAGGAACAGTAAATACTCCCACTACATAAGCTCCCAAAGCCATAAATCCTGCCTGCCCCAAGGCGAACTGCCCTGTAAAGCCGTTGGTCACATTCATGGATAAACCGATGATGGCGTAGATTAAGCACAGGTTAATAATACGCCGAATATAAGAATCCATCTCTATGTTGACAACCCAGGACAAGGCAAACAGAACAATCAACAGGAGAATGGTTAAAATCACTTTTTGTTTTTTGCCCATGCTCACACCTTCTCCATTAATTTCTCACCTAATAAGCCGGTGGGTTTATAGAACAGAATAACAATCAAAACAATAAAAGCAAAGGCATCTCTATACCCGGAAAGCTGCGGGAAGAAAGCAACAATCATAATCTCCCCCATACCAAGGATAAAGCCGCCCAGAACTGCCCCCTTAATATTACCGATACCTCCGATAACTGCGGCAATGAAACACTTCAAGCCCGGCATAACGCCCATCATAGGCGTAATTCCGGGATATTTTACGCCCCACATAAAAGCTCCAACGGCTGCCAGGGCACTGCCAATCATAAAGGTTACTGATATAACGTTATCAATATTAATACCCATTACACGGGCAATCTCGTAGTCCTTGGATACTGCCCGCATAGCCATACCGGTCTTGGTATGATTCACAACATGCAATAAAATTAAAAGTCCAATAATCGTCACAACAGGAATAACAAAACTGATTACCTGAATCTGCACATCGCCTAAAGACACATTCTGTTCCAGAATATCTATTTTGGGAAAGCGCTTTGGTCTGCCGCTAAATAAATAATTCGCTAAATTTTCCAGCAAAAAAGAAGCGCCTATTGCCGAAATCAAAACAGAGTTTTTAGGTGCATCCCGCAAAGGCCGGTACGCCGTTCTTTCAATCAATGCCCCTAAGAGTGCAGTTAAAACCACTGTTACCACAACTGTCACATACCAAGGCAATTTGAAAACAGCTATGCCAAAATAGGCAAAATAGCAGGCCATCATAACAATGTCACCATGGGCAAAATTAATCATCAGCAAAATACCATAAACCATTGTATAGCCAATGGCAATCAAGGCATACAAACTGCCCAGGCTGATGCCGTTAGCCACATGCTGTGCCAATGCTGCTCCTGTCATACTTGCTATAGTCTGAAAAATTTCCATGGATCTACACCATTCCTTTAAAAAGAACGTTCCCTCCTCGAACGGAAGGAAACGTTCTGTAATGTATTATTTACCTGGGGCTACGAAATCTAAGTACTTAAACTTGCCGTCTTTAACTGTCTTAATAACTGCGCCCTTAATAGGATCGCCGTTCTTATCAAGAGTGGTTTTGCCTGTTACCCCTTCCAAATCTTTGGTTGCGGCAATAGCATCACGAATCTTCACTGTATCCAGGCTATTGGCTTTCTCAATGCCGTTCAAAGCAATCAAATAAGCATCATAAGCCAAAGCGCTTAAAGCAGAAGGCTCACCCTTATATTCCTTAACATATTCATCCAAGAATTTCTTAGCTTCGGCCGTAGTTGCTTTTTCACGGTCAAAAGCAGTAGAGAAGGCCACTCCTTCAACATCCTTGCCGCCTACATCGATGAATTCCTGAGTTTCCCAAGTATCGCCGCCCAAGAACGGAGCTTTGATACCTAATTGCCTAGCTTGCTTAACAAGCAAAGCTGATTCGGTAAAATTGCCGGGGGCAAAAATCGCATCAGGATTCTTAGACTTAATATTAGTCAGAATAGCTGAGAAGTCTTTATCACCGGTTTGGTAGTTGGCAACTTCTATAATGCTGCCGGGACCTGCCAGTTTTTCAAAAGCATCTTTGAAGAACTTAGCCAAACCAACAGCGTAGTCGTTGGATACTTCCTGGATAATGGCAACCTTCTTGGCTCCCTTTTTAAATGCATAGTTAGCCATAACCGTGCCCTGGAAAGGATCAATAAAGCAAGCACGGAAATAGTAGTCGTTGTTAGCTGTTACCTGAGGATTGGTGCAACTGGTTCCTACCGCAGGAACCTTGGCTTCTTTTACAATGTTCCCTGCTGCCATGGACAAAGAAGAACCATAACTGCCTACAATAACCTTAACCTTATCTTTTTCGATTAAACGAGCTGCTACAGAAGCGGCTTCAGCCTTATCCGACTTATTATCGGCAACTACCAGCTCAACTTTCTTGCCCATAACCTTGGGATGAAGCTTGTTTGCTAATTTAATACCCCGCAGCTCCAACTCCCCGCCGGCCGCATTATCCCCTGTTAACGGCAGAAATACGCCGACTTTAATTACATCGCTATCTTTGCCTGCTTCCTTTTTGCTGCCTCCGCAACCTGCCAGAGCACCTATTGCCAGACCGGATGCCAGCAAGGCGGCCAATATCTTCTTGAATTTCATCTAATCAACTTCCTTCTGTGATAGTAGTGCTAAGTCGCCTTAGCCATATCTGGAATTATATCACCATAAATAGGGTTTGGCAATCTTATTATTACAATTCTACAAGGTAATTTTCATGACTTGAGGCGAATTGTAAAAAATATTGTCTTTTCCCTGCATTTTCTGAAATTAAGTCTTTTGTAAGAGGACTTTATGAAAAAAAGCATGCCTTGAGTGAACAAGGCATGCTTTAAAATAAAAGTGTTTAGAAAAATTGATTATTTAGGAGCAGGTCCAATCATTGCCAGCATAGTACCAGCAGCTACTGCCGTACCAATAACACCGGCTACGTTAGGTCCCATAGCATGCATCAGCAAGAAATTGGCAGGATTAGCTTTCTGTCCCACTACCTGAGAAACACGGGCAGCCATAGGCACAGCAGATACACCGGCGCTGCCTATCAGTGGATTTGTCTTGCCGCCATCGGCCAGACACATAATTTTGCCAAACAAAATGCCGGCCAAAGTACCAAAAGCGAAGGCCACTAAGCCCAAGAAAATAATCAGCAAAGTTTCCTTCGTCAGGAAACTCTCAGCTTTCATGGTCAAGCCGGTACCTGTTGCCAACAGAATAGTAACTATGTTCATCAAAGCATTTTGCGCTGTATCAGACAAACGTTGCAGGCAGCCTGCTTCCGTAAACAAATTACCTAACATGAGCATACCAACCAAAGCACACACAGAAGGTAACAGCAAGGAAATGAAAATAGTGCAGACTACTGGGAACACAACCTTTTCAAAATGGGTAACTGTACGCAGCTGATCCATCTTTATGCAGCGTTCGTGCTTAGTAGTGAACAAGGTCATAATAGGCGGCTGAATCAGCGGCACAAGAGACATATAGGAATATGCCGCCACAGCAATAGCCCCTAACAGATGGGGTGCCATCTTAGCCGCCAGATAAATAGCAGTAGGACCGTCAGCACCGCCGATAATACCAATGGCGGCAGCTTCACGTACGTTGAAGCCTAACAACATGGCTCCCAATAAAGCTACGAATACGCCCGCCTGAGCAGCCGCACCTAACAACAAGGTTTTAGGATTAGCCAGCAAAGGTCCAAAGTCCGTCATAGCTCCTACGCCCATGAAAATCAAAGGCGGGAAGATTTCGTTATTAATACCGTACAAAATAACTTGCATTACACCTGGGTCCGTATCAAATCCCGTACCGGGCACATTGGCCAAAATACAGCCAAAAGCAATAGGTGTAAGCAGTAAGGGCTCAAAGCCTTTAACAATGGCTAAGTAAAGCAAAACGCACCCTACCAGCATCATTATGCCATTGCCCATTGTAAAAGCCATAAATCCGCTGTCATGAATAACAGATAATATGGCAACTATAAAAGCATCCATTAAAGTGCCTCCTTCATATTAGTTATGATCTTAAATTACATAACGATCATTACGTCACCGGTAGCAACAGTATCTCCGGCATTAACACGAATGTCGGACACAACGCCATCGGCAGGAGCCATAATTTCATTTTGCATCTTCATAGCTTCCAAAATCAGAAGCACATCGCCGGAAGCAACCTTATCACCCTTTTTAACATTAATGGACAATACCTTGCCGGGCATAGGAGCATCAATAGTAGTAGATCCGGCAGCAACAGGAGCAGCAGGTGCGGCAGGAGCAGCAGCTGGTGCAGCAGGAGCAGCAACAGGAGCGGCAGCAGCAACAGGAGCAGCAGCAGGAGTAGCAACAGCAACAGCAGGAGCTACGCTTACAGCGCCGCCCACTTCTTCAACCTCAACAGAATAAGTAGACCCATTAACAGTAACATTAAATTTTTTCATCATTAAATCCTCCTTAGATTTTTATTAAATATTTTTAACTTCGTCCTACGTTGAAACAAAACACCTGATTCCCTTAGCTGCGAGGCAATTGCATCGGTTCAAAAAACTTATGAACCAACGTTGCCGAAACAGCGGCCAATTCAGCATCATCATCTTCGCTGGCAACAATAGCAGCGGCAATGGCAGCCACCTTTTTTTCTTCTTCTTCCTTACTTGCTGCTGCCGTTTTCCCCTTGTTTTGCTGCGGAGTTTTCTTTTTCTTAGTGGGATCCACTAATCTGATGACGTTCATTACTAACCCTAAAACAATCAATACGCCAAATACGATTGCCATATTAATAAGGCATATTAACCAGGGATTAGAAGTAGTAGAACCTTCCATGCACTTCACCTTCCATTCTGTTGAATTTGCGATTCTAAACACTTGTATATATGCTAAACAACATGTTTCGCCCTCTTACAGAGGAATATTACCATGTTTTTTAGTGGGTAAAGACTCCTTTTTATCCTTAAAGCTGTGCAGGGCATTGATAATAACCGGCCGGCTTGTCTTAGGCTCGATAATCATATCCACCATGCCATGTTTAGCTGCATAATAGGGAGTGGAGAATTCTTTAATGTATTCAGCCGTCTTCTTTTCCACTTCTGGATCTTTTCGGAAAATAATTTCGGCGGCGCCGGAAGGCCCCATAACGGCAATCTCTGCAGTAGGCCAAGCGATAACCAGATCAGCTCCCAAATCCTGGGAACACATGGCCAAATATGCCCCCCCGTAAGCTTTTCTGGTAACCAGGGTAATCTTGGGCACAGAAGCTTCGCAATAAGCATATAGCATCTTAGCACCATGGCGGATAATGCCGCCGTACTCTTGATTGGTCCCGGGCAGGAACCCTGGCACATCTACAATATTCAGCAAAGGAATATTGAAGGCATCACAGAAACGGATAAAACGAGCGGCTTTGTCAGAGGCGTTAATGTCTAGGCATCCGGCCATAACTCTGGGCTGATTGGCAATAATACCAATAGTGGACCCTGCCATTCTGGCAAAACAGGTAATCATATTTGTTGCGTAAGTCTTTTTAGGTTCATAGAATTTCCCGTCATCTACCAGGCTTTGAATGATTTCGTACATATCATAAGGACGCTGGGAATCGTCAGGAACCACGGAATTCAGACTTTCGTCCATTCTGTCATATTTATCTGTTGCTTCGTAAACAGGAGGCTTCTCACTGTTGTTGGAAGGCAGAAAACTGAGTAAATATCTGATTTGCTCTAAGCAATCAGTATCGTTGGTTACAGCGTAATCGGCAACTCCGGATTTAGTATTATGGGTAATAGCTCCCCCTAATGCTTCCTGAGAAACTTCTTCCCCTGTTACGGATTTAACTACAGCAGGTCCGGTAATGAACATCTTGGAAGTGTTCTTTACCATGTAAATGAAGTCGGTGAGCGCAGGACTGTAAACGGCACCGCCTGCAGAAGGTCCCATAATAGCGGAAATCTGAGGAATCACTCCGGAAGATCTGGTATTCTGCATGAACATTTTACCAAAACCTGCCAAAGCATCAGTAGCTTCTTGAATGCGGGCTCCCCCTGAATCGTTCAAACCTATGCAAGGCACACCCATCTTCAAAGCCAGCTTTTCCACTTTAACAATTTTATTGGCATGCATCTCTCCCAGAGAACCACCTTCTACAGTGAAATCCTGAGCGAACACACACACTGTACGTCCATCTATAGTACCATATCCTGTGACAACACCATCACCGGCCAAAAACTTCTTTTCCTGGCCAAAATTAACGCATCTGTGTTCCACAAAACGGTCTAATTCCACAAAGCTATTTTTATCCAGAAGGATATCCAATCTTTCCCTGGCTGTCAGCTTGCCTGAAGCATGTTGTTTATCAACCTTGGCAGCACCGCCGCCGGCCTTGATCACTTCTGTTTTTCTGAGCATTTCGTCTAAGCGTTCTTTTGTAGTCAAAACTGCACCTCCGAGCTAGATATTTACTGATTATTTTATGATACAAAATTAAAACTAAGTTATTGTACCATAAATACTGTTCTGTTGCTAGTTTTTGGGGGAATTTTTTTCTTATTATTTTGCGGTTTAATATTACTTTTTTGTTTTTTGTTTTTTGTATCCACGCTTTACACCTTGTAATAATAGCAGTATTTTCGCAAACTTTCAACATGTTACCTCTATCTAATTACTGTAGTTAAATAAATTATTTACACTCTTTTAGTTCCTGCCTTGTTTCGTAGCGGTAATTTACCAATAAAATTAAAGCATTTCCTACCCAAAAAAGCATGCCTAGTTGGATATTAAACAAAGTATGGTCTGTAAGGCCACTGATTCCTATGCCCACAAGGGAGGCAATATAGCCACAGGCAATACCCCTAGCCCAGGGAGCAATATTTCTGTGTCTGATGTTTTTGGCTATTTTAAACAGCTGCCACATTATATACAAAAAAAGAATGAGTCCGACCACACCAAGTTCTGCCGCAATATTAAGGAATAAATTATGGCAATGATACATAGTAATCTGCCCATCCAAAGACATGAAATCATATTCTACGTAGGCATATTGGTAGCCGTACCAGCCTACTCCCCAGGGATGCTCCCTAATCATGGCTAAAGCACTTTCAATATAAGCAAAGCGCAATTCCGCCGAAGTATCCTGCGTAGAAAAAATCGAAAGAATCCTTCCCGACAAAATATTCCAGCCAAAATACAAAACAGTGGCAGCTCCCCCTGCTAAAGGTAAAATTGCCTTATGGTAGAAAACCGTTGCAAAAACCACCAATACCCAAAATACGGCTAACCAATTACCCCGAGAGAATGTCATCAGAAGGCAAGCTGCCGATAAAAAGAAAATAAGCATCAGCCCAATCCTAGTTTTGCCTCCTCTCAGAGGAGCAAAAATACCTACACAATAGGCAATGGCCGTAACCAAAAAAGTTCCTAAAATATTAGGATTTTCCAAGGTTGAAAAGGCTCTTTTGGTAATAGTGGGAAAAACATCGCTGTCTATCCATTCTTTGTCTTGGAGAAAAACGCTCCCATAAAGATATTGCCATATTCCATAAAGAGCCACAAGCCCCGCAGACAGAAGAAATATCTTCATGAGAAGCAAGCAACGATGGCGTTTAGCCGCATATTTCAGCACAAGATAAAAGACTCCTGCTTCTTGTCCTACCACCCATAGCCAGTTAAAGGCCGATGCCTTAATGTCCCCGGAAAGAAAAATGCTGAGGCCGCTAAGAATAAAAATGGCCCACAAAGGATATTTTATTTTCTTTGGTACATGGCATTCCGGCCGAAAACTTTTGGTTTTTACACCATTAATAATGGCGGTACTAAAGCAGAGGGCAAAAACAACGCCTCCTGCTTTAGCCGACAGGGGCAAAACAAAAATCAGGAGAATTAATAATCCATAAACAATTTGTTCTAATTGCAAACTTTTAAAGCTTAGTCTTTGGCTGGTCATAAACTAACCTTTCTGCAAAGTTTCCTTAAAGGTTCCCACTAAATACAAAGAACCGCAGACACACACCAGTCCTTGGTCTCCGGCGGCATCTATGGCCATCTGATAAGCCTGGGACACGCTATGGCAGGCTCTTGCTCCCCTGCCAAGCTTTTCTGCCAGATACTCGGCAGTAGCAGCTCTCGGTCCGTCGTCAGCCCGCACCGTAAAAATTTTATCCTCGGGATAAAACAAGATTCGCGCCACACCTTCAATATCTTTATCCTGCATCATGCCAAAGACAAAGCATTTACGGGCCGTATAATAATGGTCATTTAAAGTTTTTCTTAAAGCGATTACTCCGGCCGGATTGTGAGCCCCATCCAAAATAACGTCCGGATGCTGCCGGATTCTTTCCAGACGCCCGGGCCATGTGACCTTGGGCATACTGGTTTCCAGAACCTGCAGATTTACTTTGTGGTCACAGAGGGCTAAAACTTCCAGAGCCTGAATGGCAACGGAACAGTTAATTATTTGGTGGTCGCCGGCTAAAGAAAGAGAAATCTCCCGCTTTTCCAGGACAGAGCGATAGGCAAAAATCTGCCTCTGCATAGAAGAATACATACACACACCTTGAAAGTCTCGTCCGTAGATATAAACCGCGGCATGTTTCCGGGCCCCTGCAGCCATAATAACATTAAGTGCATCACCTGTGGCTGCGGTTACCACCGGTACTCTTTCTTTGATAATACCGGCTTTTTGAGCGGCTATTTCCTTAATGGTTTTTCCCAGACGCTCCATATGGTCCATAGCCACGTTGGTAATAACAGAAACCTTGGGAGTAATAACATTGGTAGAGTCCCAGAGACCGCCCATGCCTACTTCGATCACCCCATAATCAACTTTTTCTCGGGCGAAATACACAAAACACATGGCTGTCAGTATTTCAAACTGGGTAGGCTGCTCCCCTCCCTGAGCCAAAAACTGCTTTTCTGCTGCTGCCACGGTAGTGGCCAGGGCAGCAAACTCTTCATCGCTGATATCATTGCCGTTCAGGGCAATCCGCTCATTATATTTAACAAAATGAGGAGAAGTAAAACAACCGACTTTCAGTCCCATATCAGTCAAGGCTCCGGACATAAACCGGCTGACACTGCCCTTGCCGTTGGTCCCTGTGATATGTACTGAATTGAAAGCATTTTGGGGATTGCCCAGAATGGTCAGGATGCCTTCCATCCGCTCCAGGCCAAGATGAATGCCAAATTTGCCTAATGTGGTTAGATACTCTAAAGTTTCCGGGTAGTTCATGTTTCGCCCCTTTCAGCTCGTTGTTTAGTTAGACATCAGAGAGTTTGTAAATAGGCCAGACGTTCCTGCAAAGCAACTAATTTCTTCTTGTACTCATCTTCCTTGGCCTTTTCCTTTTCCACTACATCGGCAGGAGCTTTAGCCAAGAAGCCCTTATTGTTCAGCTTGCCTTCGCTTCTTTTGATTTCTTTATGCATATCGTCAATTTCTTTTTGCAGACGGGCTGTTTCTTTTGCTACATCAATCAGGCCCTTGAGAGGCAGGTAAACCTCTACGCCGTTCACTACTGCCGTCATGGCATTCTCCGGTTTAGCCGCAGAAAGCTTATCAATAGTAAGAGTATCAACTGTACCCAATAATTTAATATAGCCTTGGTTTTCTTCCATAACATTTTTCAATTGGTCATTGACCAAGAGGATAGCAGGAGCCTTGTGACCCGGTGCAGCATTAACCTCAGCTCTCATATTACGGATAGCCTTAATAGTTTCCATAATAGCCGTCATGCCTATTTCTGCATGGGTATCAATCAAGGTATCATCACAGATTGGCCAGTTCGCCAGCATAATGCTCTTGCCTTCATGGGGCAAATGCTGCCAGATTTCTTCCGTAATAAATGGCATATACGGATGCAATAATTTCATGGCACTGCCCAAAACTTCACAAAGCACATATTGAGCCGTAGCTCTTTCTTCAAGATTCTCTTTATTGTAAAGACGAGGCTTAATCAGCTCAATATACCAGTCGCAAATCTCCCCCCAGATAAATTCGTAAATAACTCTTCCTGCTTCCCCTAATTCAAAACGCTCCAACAAATCTGTCACTTCTTTGGTTGTGTGCTGCAAACGGGAGATAATCCATCTGTCGGCCAGGGTATAAGGAGCGCGTTTGGCTTTGGCATCGTACCCATCCAGATTCATTAAAGCAAAACGGGAAGCATTCCAAATCTTGTTGGCAAAATTACGGGTAGATTCGATTCTGCTCCAATAAAAACGCATATCATTACCAGGGGTATTGCCGGTAATCAGCATAAAGCGCAAGGTATCTGCGCCATATTTATTAACCACTTCCAGCGGGTCAATGCCGTTGCCCAGGGACTTACTCATTTTCCTGCCCTGTTCATCCCGTACCAGCCCATGAATAAATACCTTGTCAAAAGGCACGTCCTTCATAAATTCTTCACCCATAATTAACATTCTTGCTACCCAGAAGAAAATAATATCATAGCCGGTAACCAGAACGCTGGTAGGGTAAAATTGTTTCAGCATAGCAGTCTTTTCCGGCCATCCCATGGTAGAAAATGGCCACAAAGCACTGCTGAACCACGTATCCAGAGCATCTTCGTCCTGATGAACATGGCCGCCGCACTTCGGACATTTGTCTACATCCGTTCGAGAAGCTATTACTGCCCCGCAGTCATCACAATACCACACAGGAATTCTGTGGCCCCACCAAATCTGACGGGAAATACACCAATCATGAATATTAGCCATCCAATTGGTGTAAGTTTTTGTGAAACGAGGGGGCACGAATTGGGTCTTGCCGTTTTCTACGCAGTCAACGGCAGCTTTAACCAAAGGCTCCATCTTGACGAACCATTGAGTAGAAATCAACGGCTCTACAACATTGCCGCATCTTTGGCAATGACCAACAGCATGAGGACAGTCTTCAATTTTAACCAACAGTCCCGCTGCATCCAAATCCGCAATAATATTCTTTCTGCATTCGTATCTGTCCTGACCGGCATATTTACCGGATTCCTTTGTCATCTTGCCATCCAGGCCGATAACATTAATGTTTTCCAAATGATGACGGATGCCCATTTCATAGTCGTTAGGGTCATGAGCAGGGGTAATTTTTACAGCGCCGGTACCAAATTGCAGGTCTACATAATCATCCGCGATAATAGGAATTTCTCTATCAGTACCAGGCAGCAAAATTTTCCTGCCCACTAGTTTGCCATACCGTTCATCCTTGGGATTTACGGCTACGGCAGTATCACCGGGGATAGTTTCCGGTCTGGTGGTGGCAATGGTCAGGAAAGCATCTTTCTCCCCCACTAAAGGATATTTAATATACCATAAATGTCCCGCATCATCTTCATGCTCAACTTCCACGTCACTTAAAGCCGTATTGCAATGAACGCACCAGTTAATAATACGGGTACCTTTGTAAATCAAGCCTTTTTCATATAAAGTAACAAACACTTCCCGGACGGCTTGACTGCAGCCTGCATCCAAGGTGAAACGTTCTCTCTCCCAGTCACAGGAAACACCCAGGCTCTTCAGCTGATTGATAATACTGCCGCCATATTGTTCCTTCCACTGCCAAACGCGTTTCAGGAATTCTTCCCGGCCTAAATCGTACCGAGTAAGTCCTTCGTCCTTCTTTATTTCTTCTTCCACCTTAATTTGGGTAGCCAAACCTGCATGGTCGTAGCCCGGCATCCAGAGAGTATTATCTCCCATCATACGATGCCAGCGAATTAAAATATCCTGCAAGGTATTATCCAAGGCATGGCCCATGTGCAGTTTGCCTGTAATATTGGGCGGTGGCATAACAATGGAAAAAGGTTTTTTGTTCTGATCCGGTTCCACATGGAAACAGCCGTTTTCTTCCCAGTATTCATACCATTTCTTTTCTACTGCCGCAGGATCATAAACCTTTGGTATGTTGTTTTCTTCTGTCATAATTTTAGCCTCCTAAAATAAAAATAAAAACTCGCCCTAATATATAGGACGAGTGAAATCGCGGTACCACCTAAATTCTCAATTACTTGAGCACCTCTTGACGTAACGTGCCAAACGGACAAGACTACTGGAGTTCACCTTGTCAGCTCACGGACGACTTCTTGCCTGGAATTCAAATGCTTGCACCAACCGCATTCTCTCTACAGATTCTTGGGTAATACTACTTCCGCTCATCGCTGCAATATGTAAATGTATGGTATTAATTCTATCAACTATCAACTTAAAAGTCAAATGTAGAGATACTAGAAACAGTCACATCAGTAGTGGAAACCCTTTGTTGCTAAGGTGGCAGCACCACAGTAGCACCTTTCACAACGAAGCGATTTGCCTGGTCAAGCAGGGAGAAGCACTGCATTAGCACCTTTCACAATGAAGCGATTTGCCTGGCCAAGCAGGGAGAAGCACTGCATTAGCACCTTTCACAACGAAGCGATTTGCCTGGCCAAAAGTGTGCCCACGCTTTCAGCCATTTTTTCCAAATCACGGACGTGGACGAAGTCCTGTCCATAGATTTCTTTGGCATCACCCATACCGCCTTTGATTTCATCATTAATCAAACCTATAACCCTAATATTCTCCCGGCGCAAGGAAGCCACTTCTCCTGCTGTGTCTGCCACAGCTCTTTCGTTGCTATAGTCATGACGCAGGAAAGGATTGCTTTCGCTGACGATACTTCTGTCGTCATTAGGCTGGGCATCGGTTAAAACAATAAGAATCTTTTTAGAGCCTGTTTCATCCCCCATTAGGTCTCTGGCCCCACGGAATGCCAGCCCATCCCTGTTCCACCCTGTGGCGCAGTAATTAAAGACATTGGCACAACGTTTGTTTTCTTTATAAGTCTTAAAAATATTCAGAACCGTATACCCGCGCAAAGTACAGAAAGAATAAATCTGGGAAGGAATCCCGCACATTCTGAGACTTTCACTGATAACATAGGCTTGAGCGGCAATTACTTTTTGGGAGCCCCCTCTGGAGGCAGAAGCATCCAGCATTAAATCCACGGTAAAATCCGGTGAAGTTGTTTCTTCTTTGGCATAAAAAACTCTGTTATCATTAAGATATAGAGCCCGCCATACTCTTGCTGCCACAAAGGTGCCATTTTTAGATGGCACTGCCAGTGGCTGATTAGACAGCTGCATGCTATTTTTAATTTGTCCCGTCAGTTTATTGATGCTCTTTCTATAAAGCTCACTGTGTTCTTTATAGAAAGCAAGATTTTTTAATTTTTGTTTTAAAGAGGCTTGTGCCATTAAAGTAGTTTGCTTGGCATCCTTACTGCCGCTAATACCCCCTCTTGTGAAAAATAAATGACTGTACCGATGGGGCCCAGTGCACAGTTCCCTTTCGATTTCCAACATCCGTCCGGCACTGTAGAGAGGTTTGCCGAAGCACTTTAAAATGTACGCATAGTTTTCCTGAGCCGTATTGCCGGTAATAATATCCATGGGGGAGTTTATTTCATGTAGCCCCCGGATTTTTTCTTCTGCCTCTTTTTTCCCGTACTTAAGATTCAGTTTGGACTCTTGGCGATAAGAATGACGCGGCACCAGATAATCCAATATTTTACCTAAAGGTCCTGCAATAATTACTTTTTCCAAACTTTCTCTAACCATAAACCGGGACACGAAATACCGTTTTATGATAGAACGATAATTGGCTATAATTTCATCTGTGGTCCAATTTGGGTCAAAGGCTAATTCTTTATAAAGTTTTTTGTCCCAGGGAGTAGCCAGCTCTGTTTTTTCTCCCAGCACCTCATGCCAGCGTGCCGCCTGCATATCGTGGGCAACACCTCGGCGTCCCATAAGCCTGGACTGAAAATATGCCCGGGCATGTTCTTTTCGCAAAGAAGCCAGCACCGGACGGCTGGGAAACTCTTTGGCATAGGTCACATTTTCCAATCCCAGCCACATAAGATCATCGAAGGTCTGTTTCAGGGCAGAGTCCTGCATCTCGTCAAAGAATTTATTTAATTTTTCCGCATCGTACCATTTATCTACAAAACCCACTACCGCATTTAAATACAAGTCCGGTTTACCATTGTCTTGGAAAGACAAGAAATCCGGGCTGTATCTATAATCATCTGAGGCAGTCCAAACAATATTTAAGGCGCGGCGTCTTTTGGCATCAAATTTTCTTTTGACCATTTTTAATCACTCAATCCGTAAAAATATCCTTACGCACATATTCCTTGGGAATATGCAGGCCAATAACATCATTAATCAGCGCCGGTTCGTATTCATCAAAGGATTTATTGGTAATGCCCATTTCCATGGCAAGATGAGGGTCCAACCCCATTTGCATCAGCCTTATGGAATCCAATAGTCCTCTTAAATCAACTGCTTTACTGGAAATTTCCGCCTCTTCGCATTTTTTCTGCAAATCCAAAAAGATACCGGAAAATTGGTCCACTGCTTCCGGGCGCATGGTGGGAAATTCTGCCGTCAAAAGTTTCTTCAAGTTTTCTGTGGTTATAAACGGTAATTTAATTACAGCAAAACGGGAAGTCAAGGCTTCGTTTAATTCCTTGGTTCCTGCATAACCATAATTCATAGTTGCTATAAATCTGGTAGCCGGGTTGAGCCTTATAATATCGTACCCGGGAATATCCATAATACGACGATAATCCAAAAGGGAATGGAGCACAGCCAGAGCTTCGTTTCTAGCCATATTTATCTCATCTAAAATACCGAAGCCGCCCCGAACCGCACATTGGTAAATAGGTCCCGGCCTAAAAACCACTTGACCTTTGGAGAAAGTATCCGCCCCCAGCATAAAAGACGCATCCATATTGATATGGAAAGATACGTTCCAGTTTGGTCTTCGGAAAGTTGCTGCCAGATTTTCTGCCAGCACATTTTTCCCTGTAGCTTTAGAACCTACCAGCAAAATATTTTCTCCGCAAAGTAAAGCACTGAGTGCCTGATTCCAAACCTCATTCCCGTAAAAATGGTACCTTGGTTTCACCAGACGAACTTCATCCTCGGAATCCAAGGGATATTCTCTGCGGAAATTCTCAATACCTTTTATTATGTTTTCATCTATTCCTTCACTGCGTAAAAAGTTAAGCACTCTTCTGCCTCCACAAAAAGGCTATTATTTTAGCCTTTCCCTTCCCGAATCTCTTTTATTTCACTAATTCGTATTCTCTTGTCCCCATACCGATTTTTTCCCCATGTTCCAGGCAGGCTTCCCATTCAGATTCCGGTGTGGAATTATGGAAGTGGTCATGGCCTTGGCATTCTTTAGGATGCTTAGCCAGGTTTTCTCCCAGTTGAGAATCCCTGATAGCCGGTGCCGCATTTACCAGATCAGCGCAGGCTTGGTCAAGGGCCACCGGGTCAGCGGAGGCCAACATCCCGATGTCTGCCACAATAGGTGCATCATTTTCACTATGACAGTCACAATTAGGAGATACATCCACAATTAAACTGATATGAAAAGTCGGCCTGTCGTGAATCACAGCCCAGGCATATTCGGCAATCTTGTAATCCAATTTCTTTACGGTGGAATCATAATTTACTTCTACCGCATCTACAGGGCAGGCCCCGATACAACGGCCGCAGCCAACGCATTTATTTTCGTCAATGGTAGATTTTTTATTAGTAATGGTCGGTCCTCCATGAGCACAAATCTTTACGCAGGCACCGCAGCCAATGCATTTTTTATGATTAACATGGGGCTTGCCGTCATTGTGCATTTCCATCTTACCTGCCCGAGACCCGCCGCCCATGCCTAGATTTTTCAAAGCTCCGCCGAAGCCTGTTGATTCGTGACCCTTGAAGTGGGTTAAAGAAATCACAATATCCGCATCCATAAGAGCCTTACCAATTTTTGCTTCTTTTACATATTCACCGTTGGGAACAGAAACGTATGCTTCATCAGTGCCTTTTAAACCATCGGCGATGATTACATGGCAGCCTGTCGCAAAGGGATTAAAACCGTTTTCGTAAGCAGCATCCAGATGCTCCAAAGCCTGTTTCCTTCTGCCTACATATAGAGTGTTGCAGTCTGTCAGGAAAGGCCTACCGCCCATTTCTTTCACCAAATCTGCCACTACCTTAGCATAATTGGGACGCAAATAAGCTAAATTGCCCGGTTCTCCAAAATGCATTTTAATAGCCACAAATTTATTTTTGAAATCAATTTTTTTCATACCGGCCTTAATGCATAAATTACGCAGCTTCTCCAGTAAAGTCGGCCCTCCGTAAGGAGTGCGAAAATCCGTAAAATAAACTTTTGCTTTTTTCATGTTATCCCATCCTTATCTCGTTTTCGTATATTACCGGTTGTCCGATAATCCTGCCATCCACAAATTTGCCGTGACAGTCGCTGCCCCCGCTGATCAGCTTATGATGCTCGTGACAATACCTAACTAAAGTAGCAGTATCTTCCAGGCTGTGTCCCGTGTGATAGCACTCAAAACCGTCAAAAGGTTTATTGCCTAAAGCATGTAAAGTGGCATCCAGCCCTGGCCCGTGAAAATCGCTGGCACTATGTGCCAGAAAAGCTTTCCCTCCTGCTCTGTGAATAATATTTATAGTCTCTTCAATGCCTGGGAAAGCAGGAAAATCCAATCCCATGTCCTTAGTGAAAATTCTGGCGAAAAAATCTTTCACATCTTTACACAAGCCCTTGTCTATCATATAAATCAAGGATTTAAAACCCCCTCTTTTTTTATCATAATGATAGGCCCGGTATTCTTCCAAGGATACAGGCCAACCTTCCTGCTGCAAACGTACAATGCTGTCCTCATCTTTTTTAAGCAAGAGATATTCGTTGTAAGCTAAATGTTCTAAAAGAGCTTGATTGGTAATATCAATATCATAGCCAAGAATATGAAAGCAGTGTCCTTCATAAGTGCTGCAAATTTCTGTGCCCCTATAAAAGAGAATGCCCGCGTCTTGAGCAGCCTTTTGTGCCGCAGCCACGCTTTTCACACTGTCATGATCCGTAATGGCCATAATACCAAGCCCCGCCTTTTGGGCCGCTGCCACCGCTTCCTCCGGTGTCCATGTCCCGTCTGATGCTACCGTATGTAAATGTAAATCCACTCGTCGTAAGGTCATGAACTGCCTGCTTTCAGTGATGATATTTTTGGTTATTCATTATTTTAAAGGCCCGATAAATCTGTTCCAATAGTAATATTCTAATCATTTGGTGAGTAAAAGTCAGTGGGGAAAATGACCAGAGAAAATCAGCCCGTTCCCGGAGCTCATCCGTATAACCGAATGCCCCGCCAATCACAAAAGCAATATGACTCTTGCCTGCCAAAGTCAGCTTGCTGATTTTACTAGCCAGCTGGGGAGAGCTTAGCATTTCCCCTGCCACATCCAAGGCCATTACATAGGAATTATCAGGGATAATGGCCAGGAGCCTTTTGGTCTCCTTGGCCAGAACCTGTTCTTTTGTGGCAGCTGAAGGATTATCCGGCATTTTTTCTTCATTAATACTTTTAATATTCACCCGGCAAAAGGGAGTCAGTCTTTTCTCGAATTCCTCCACTGCCGCCGTCCAATATTTTTCTTTCAGCTTGCCCACGCAAGCAATAGTAATTTGCATTATTCCTTGGGCATTTCTGCCAGAGTAACAGTCAGTTCTACTTCATCATCCCCACGAAGCACTGTTAGGGTAACATTAGAGCCAATACCGCTGGCACTGATCATATCCCGTAACTCCGCAACACTGCTGACCTTTTTACCATTGTATTTAACAATAATATCATTGGGACGTACGCCGCCTTTCCAGGCAGGCCCCCCTTGATACAGTTTGGCGACGAAAATGCCGCCTCTTAAATCAACGCCGATACCATAACGATCCACTAAATCTTTATCAATCAAGCTAGCACCGATAAAGGGTCTGGCCACTTTACCTTTGCTGGCTAATTCTTGGAGAATGGGTTTTGCCTCGTTAATAGGAATGGCGAAACCAATGCCTTCCACACCGGATACGGCAACTTTGGCACTGTTAATACCAATAACCTGTCCGTCCGCATTAACCAGAGCACCACCGGAATTGCCGGGGTTAATGGCTGCATCGGTTTGAATTAATTTGAATTTCCGTTCCCCTAAATTAATAGAACGGTTTAAGGCGCTGATAACACCTGCGGTTACTGTTCCCCTGAACTCTAAGCCCAGAGGATTGCCGATGGCAATAGCAGGTTCACCTACCATAATATCATCGGAATTACCAAATTCTGCTACGGTCAAAGGTTCTTGGGCATTGATTTTAACTACAGCCAAATCTGTGGTAGCATCTGTACCCAAAACTTTGCCGGGATAGGTTTTACCGTTAGGCAGACTCACAACAATTTCCTGAGCACCGGCCACTACGTGGTTATTGGTGGCAATGAGTCCATCTTTACTGTAAATCACACCGGACCCGGTGCCCCTCTCCATCATCTGGGTGCGATTGAAAAAGTCTGTGACTAAGGCCTTGTTGGTAATACCCACTACCGCAGGGCCGACTTTTTTGGCGGCCTGAACAATAGCTGTATTTCTGCCGCTGCTCATATTAGCTTCTGTTTTCTTTGCTTTTTCTTCTACAGTAATAGGCTTGCTTTCAGGAGCAGCAGCAGCCGGTTTGTCTTTCTTGCTGGCTACTGAGCAACCGCTAGCCAACGTGGCCATAACCACCATAAATGCACATAGCAGAGTTACTGTTTTCTTGATGAGTTTTTTAGACATATTTTTCTCTCCTATCCCTTATTACTTACTAATTGCCGTTGATTGGCAACGTAAATTTTAATGTTTTTATCTTCATTGGCATTGGCCAAAATACTATGAACCGTGTTGAAAGCAATGGCTGCCGTATTGTTTTGCTCGCTGAGGTGAGCCAGAATGACTTCCTCCGGCCTAGCTCTTAGTGAGGTGAGAAAATTGCCCGCCGTTGTATTGGACAAATGTCCCCAGCGCCCTGCGATTCTCTCTTGCAAGGCTCTTGGATATGGGCCGTTGCGCAAAAGAGTTTCATCATGGTTTGCTTCCAAAATCAAAGTACTGCTGCCTTCCACCGCCTGCTCACACTCTCCGGTAATATAACCACAGTCAGTCAAATAGGTGCATTTATCGTCTTTATAAAACAGCTTGTAGCCCACTGTATCCGCGGCATCATGGGGAACCTTAAAAGATTCTACTCTGATATTACCCAAAACGCAGCCTCTGGGCAGAACCCGGCGCTGGTCATTGGTCAGAGCCCGTCTAATGGCAAGCCTTCCCCAGGTTTTTTCATTGGCAAAGATAGGCACCCCGGGAATTTTTTTGCAGAAAACCTCAAGACCGCCTACATGATCCGTATGCTCATGAGTTACCAAAATACCGCTTAAATCTTCCGGCTCCAAACCGCAGGCACGAATTCCTGCTATAATCCGCCGGCAAGAAATTCCCGCATCAATGAGAATAGCCGTATTCCCGGCCCTAATCAAGGTTGAATTTCCCTTGCTGCCACTGGCCAAAACATCTACCTCAAAATTATTAGTCATGGCAGTCCTCGGCAATAGCCTTCCCAGCACTGGTGCCAATTCGGTCTGCCCCGGCCTTAAGTATGGCCTTGGCTGTTGCTGCATCTCTTATGCCGCCGGCGGCCTTAACTCCCAGGCCATATTGAATGGCTGTTTTTTTCAAGAGCTTCACATCGGCAACAGTTGCCCCTGCCTTATTGAAACCGGTACTAGTTTTAACAAAGTGTGCCCCTGCCTGGGCAATTAATTTAACAGCCTGAATTTTTTCTTCATCGGTTAAAAGACATGTCTCGATAATTACCTTCACGGGGTGATTATCTGTAGCATGTACTACCTTGCGAATGTCCTCAACAACAGCCTTATAATCGCCGTTTTTCAAAGCCCCGATGTTCATTACCATATCAATTTCATCGGCGCCGTCTTTAATAGCCAGCTCCCCTTCCAAAGCTTTAATTCGGCTAAAGGTAGCCCCTAGGGGAAACCCCACTACTGTTACCACTTTAACGGAAGAATCCTTTAAAGTTTCTTTGGCTAGTCCCACATACCAAGGATTAATGCAGACGGCAAAAAGTCCTGCCTCTTTGGCTTCCCGGCAAAGTGTAATAATTGCTTGGTCTGTAGCTTCAGGTTTTAATAGGGTATGTTCTATGTGATTTTTTATGTTCATCTTGTCGCCTCCCGATTTATTATAGTTTCCTAAATATTATAATACTAAATTATACGAAAAAAAACACTGGATTTGACAATTCAGTGTTTTTTGTCTGAACTTTTTCAGCTTAGTGCAGTTTTTGGCAATGAGGGCAAAGTCCATAAAAATAAAACTGCTTCCCCTGAACCTGAAACTTAGTATCAGCTTCCACTGCATCAGTGATTTCTTTGCTGGGCAAAGTCGACACATCTACAACTTTACCGCATTTGGTACAAACCACATGAGAATGATCGTCAATTCTGGCATCGTAACGATAGCTGTCCTCGCCGGTGTTCAACACTTGGATAATATTGAGTTTGCTGAGAATCTCTAAGGATTTGTACACAGTAGCAAAGCTCATAGTAGGATACAAGGGCTTTACTTCCTTATAGATTGTTTCTGCAGTAGGGTGTTCGTTGGTATGGGAGAGCATCTCGTACACGGCCAAACGCTGGGGAGTAACCTTACAGCCATTAGTTCTTAATATTTTGGCCAACTCTACATTACTATACATGATTTTATTCCTCCACACTTTTGCAAATAATCCCCGGACAAACACTGTCCGAAAAAATAATAATGATTATTTGTTACATTATACTATCGTTTTGCCCTTTATGTCAATAGACCACTTTACCTTGCTTTAAAAGCACTCGGGGTAGTATAATAGCCAATGTGATTTTATTTCGCAGAAAGAGGTTCGAATTTATGGAAGAGATTAACATTATTTCCCCTATTATTGCTAAAGAACTGCAGATTCCCGCCGGGAAAATCTCTGCTACCCTGACACTTTTGGACGAAGGCAACACTATTCCTTTTGTGGCCCGTTACCGTAAAGAAGTCACCGGTTCCCTTGATGAGGAGCAGATTAGGAATATCAGTGAGAGAGCCCAGTATTTGCGCAGCCTGGCCCAGAGACGGGCAGAGGTTCTAACATCTATTGAAGGTCAGGGTAAGCTGACTCCTGAGCTGGAAGCCGCCATTAACGCCACTACCAAACTACAAGAATTAGAAGATTTATACCTTCCATACAAGCAAAAAAAGCGTACCAGAGCCACTATTGCCAAGGAAAAGGGCCTGGAGCCATTAGCTCATCTGATTATGGCTCAGGAAGAACCTCAAACCGGCTTGGCAGAATTGGCTCAAAGCTACCTGAATGAAGAAAAAGATGTGAAAACCACGGAAGAAGCCTGGCAGGGAGCCATGGATATTGTGGCAGAGGCGGTTTCGGACCGTGCTGATATCAGGGACCTGGTCAGAAAAGAAATGTGGCGCAATGCCCAATTGGCCAGTGAATTAGTAGCGGATGAAACTACCGGGCAGGATTTCTTAATGTATAAAGATTACTCCGAGCCCATCAGACAGCTGCCTCCCCATCGTATTTTGGCATTAAACCGGGGAGAAAGCAAAGATATGCTCAAGGTGAAATTAGTTCTCCCGGGTGAAGCTATCTACAATATTATCGGACGTAAAATAGGGATTAAACCGGCAGGTACTTTTACAGAAATGTATAAAACCGCCGTGGATGATTCTTACAAGCGGCTGATTTTCCCTGCCATTGAAAGAGAGCTTCGCAATGAATTAACGGAAAAGGCCGAAAAGCAGGCTATTTCTGTTTTTGCCGTTAATTTAAGGCAACTGCTTTTGCAGCAGCCTTTGGGCGGACAAACGGTGCTGGGCATGGATCCCGGCTATCGAACCGGATGCAAATGCGCTGTGGTAAATCCTCAGGGAACAATTCTGGCCACTGCCGTTATCAATGTGACCACCAGCGAAAAACAGTATGAGCTTTCAGAAAAAACTTTTGTGGATTTAGTTAATAAATATCATGTTACCTTGGCTTCCATAGGCAACGGCACAGCTTCCTACGAAACAGAAGAATTTGCCGCCAAAATGATTGAAAAGTACAAGCTGAATATGTCCTATGTGATTACCAGTGAAGCGGGCGCTTCCGTATACTCAGCTTCCAAGCTGGCCAGAGAAGAAATGCCTGATTTGGATTTAACCTTGCGGGGAGCTGTCTCCATTGCCCGCCGGGTCCAGGACCCGTTAGCTGAGCTGGTTAAAATTGAGCCTAAGGCCATCGGTGTCGGTCAGTACCAACACGATGTTAATCAAAAGGAGCTGACCGGTACACTGGGTACCGTAGTGGAATCTTGTGTTAACCATGTAGGCGTGGAATTAAACACTGCCTCCGCTTCCCTTTTGACCTATGTGGCCGGTATCAGTAAACCTGTGGCTAAAAACATTATTACCTACAGAACAGAAACCGGACGGTTTAAAAACCGTAAGGAATTATTAAAAGTTACCCGTCTGGGTCCTGCTGCTTTCACCCAATGCGCAGGTTTCCTGCGGATTCTGAACGGGGTCAATCCTTTGGATAATACTTCCGTCCATCCGGAAAGCTATCCTTTGGCAGAGGCACTTTTAAAAGAACTTGGTTTCTCTCTGGAAGAATTTTCCCATAGTACCGCTGCTGTGCAGATTGCTGCCGCCAAGGCCAATCCCCGGGAACTGGCAGATAAACTTCAAGCCGGGCTGCCCACAGTAACGGATATTCTTCAGGCCCTGGCCAAACCGGGCAGAGACCCCAGAGAAGATTCCCCTGCACCTTTAAGCCGAAAAAATGTGACTAAGCTATCTGACCTGACCATCGGCACAAAGGTTAAAGGCCGGGTGCAAAATGTGGTAGATTTCGGCGTATTCGTGGATATCGGGCTGAAAGTCAGCGGTTTGATTCACAAATCGGAATTAAGCAACAAATATTTCAAGCATCCCCTTGATGTAGTTTCCGTAGGCGATATTATCGAGCCTATTATTATCAGTATCGACGAGAAACGTAATCGTATCGGTCTAAGCTTGAAAAAAGCCCAGACATCCAAAAAATAACGTGACAAAGTGTTACACTCAGTCAGTGTCTTGTGAGTGAAGCGGCAAGCCGCTTCTCGACCTCCTTTGCTACCCATCTACTATTATGATACAAATGTGGCGATCACCTTAGTATCATAAAAAACGGACTTCTTATCTATCTGCTAAATAGCAGTAGGTAGAAAGTCCGATTTTTTACGCTTTCACTGCCGGAGATTAAGTGCTTGAGAAGCTTTGCCCGCCGCAATCAGAGCCTTTACCTTGTGTATTTCCTTATGCATGAAGAACCTCATAATTGGAGCTGCTATTACATCCGCAATGGTTCCGACATAAAAAAAAGCCCTTAATTAAAAGGGCAAATGAGGGGCTTTTTTAACTTGCAAATTGATTATAGCACTAATGTATACAATATGCAAGCTCTATTTTTGTGAATTATTTGAAAATTTTGTTATAAGTAATCTTCACCTAAATAGATAATGCCATCCACGGCACTACCGGCAGATTTATCACGTCTCAGGAAATACCGGAAGGACAGGGCCGAGAATTTGCCTAAAACAGTGCTGTCCTCTGTAGTAGCCAAAATAAGCGTGTCCTGACGTTTAGACCCGCTGCCTGTTCCCACCACGGCAATACCTGCATTGCTAATCTGCCCTACGGCTTTGCTCAAGGCAGCCGGTGACCCTGTGCAATTAAGCACCTGAACCCGTACCTGCCTGATAGCCGGCGGCAGATTCTGAGAAACAGCTTCTGACCCATTGGTATCGTCACCGCCCCTATTATTACTCGTCTTCTTTTGCCTCAAAGCGGTGGCTTTGGCCTTATCTTCCGCATTAGCCTTTTTGGCCTTTTCTATGGCCTCCTGTAATTCCTTGGACTTAGGATTTTTGATTACCTGCTTGTCTTTGGAGTTAGCGCTATTGCTCATACCCAACAGCCTGTCGTAGTCACTCTTGCTGGCTGATGCCGCCAGACTAAAGCTATTACTCATAGTTCCACCCTGCATAGTAACCATTGCGGAGCGCAGTGCCACCATATCGGGAATCCAGTAATTGATTTCCTCAATATCCGCCGGATGCCCGGGAACCATGGCCATCTTTATGTCTCCCATGGCCTGACCGCCCCCTTGCATAGCTTTCAGTACCGACAGCATATCCTGAACCGGCAAATCCGTAGTAACCATCTTGCTAATACTTTTAATAATAGCCGGTAGCTTCAAAAGGGTAGAGGGCTCCAGCACTTTGGCATACACTGCCTTAATAAACTTCTGTTGACGCTGAATCCTGCCAATGTCCCCTTCCTCATCACGATAACGGACATATTCCATGGCATGCTGACCTGTAAGGTGCTGCCTGCCTTTCTTTAAATTAATCACTAGCCCATCAGCCCCATCGTCATAAGGATCAGAATAGGCCATACTGTTTTCTACATCTATATCAATGCCACCTAAGGCGTCCACTAACTCCACAAAACCTTTGATATCGATTAAAACATAATTATTGATTTTTATGCCAAGAAAATTTTCTACCGTTTGCTCACTTAATTTATGGCCACCATAGGCATAGGCATGATTTATTTTATTCCACCCGTTGTTGGGAATCCGCGCCATGGTATCCCTTGGAATGGACAAAAGGGACATATGCTCGCTCTTAGGGTCCAGCATCACCACGAACATAGTATCGGAGCGGCCCACATCTCCATCTCTCTTATCTACGCCTAAGACCAGAATGTTTTTCTTTAACGCCAGTTTTTCCACAGTTTGTTCCTGTGGTTTAGTGTCATAAAACAAGGTTTTATATGTATAAATCCCCAGTCCTAAAGCTACTGCTACAATTACTGCCAGAATTTTATTGAAAATATTCATGGTTTTCCTTTCTTACTTGACAAAGTTTGAAGTGTCCGGGACTAAAATCACGATGATACTATGTACAAGTACATTAGCAGTTTATTATACACCCTAGCCACCAAAAAACAAAAGAGAGATTTGGCTAAGCCAAACCTCTCTCCTGTTCGCGTGTCTATATGAAATAAGCTGTAATTATACAGCGTATTTCTTATTGTAAGCAATGACTTGAGCTTCTTCGTTCGTATGACCTTCAGCTTCAGCCTGCTTAATATAACCCTGAATTTCTTCGTACGTCTTGGGAATAACCTTAGTAATGTGCTCCATAGCCGTAGGCCAATTGTTTAAAAACACCTTGCCTAAATTACTGCCGGTATTAATAACATGCTTTTCCAACAGATGTTTTACCTCATCCTGCTCTTTCTTGTCAGTTAATTTTTCCAGATTAACCAATTTTGTGTTGCAGTATTCTTTGTCCAGATCCATAACATAGGCAATACCTCCGGACATACCTGCGGCAAAATTTCTGCCAACTTTCCCCAGTACCAGGACCCGGCCGCCGGTCATATATTCGCAGCCGTGGTTACCCACGCCTTCTACAACTACATCAGCGCCGCTATTGCGTACACAGAAACGTTCTCCTGCGATACCGCTAATATAGGCTTCTCCGCTGGTTGCCCCGAAAAGTCCCACATTGCCGATAATAATATTTTCGCTAGGGGTAAAGCCCGCTTCCCTAGGCGGATAAATACTGATTTTGCCTCCCGATAAGCCTTTGCCCACGGAATCGTTGGCATCACCTTCCAGTTCCAGGGAAAGGCCTTTGGGAATAAAAGCCCCGAAACTTTGTCCGGCCGACCCTTCAAAAGCCAGCTTTATGGTATCTTCTTCCAACCCTTGTTCCCCGTAACGCCGGGAAATCTCGCTGCCCAGCATAGTGCCGGTTACACGGTCAGTATTGGAAATCTTCAATCTGGAACGAATATGTTTCTGGTTAGCCAAGGCTGGACGGCACATACGTACCAGTTTGGACATATCCATAGTTGTTTCCAGGCTGTGTTCCTGATGATTACTGTAACGATGGCCTACAGAAGTATCTGTATAGGGAATATACAATAAGTCCTTAAGGTTCACCGTAGCCGCCTTTTGGCAGGTAATATCGGTTCTTTGTTTCAGTCTGTCACATCTGCCTACCATTTCATCAATGGTATGAAAGCCCAGTTTAGCCATAATCTCCCGCAAATCCTGAGCCACAAACCGCATAAAGTTAATTACGTACTCCGGTTTGCCGCAGAATTTTTTCCGCAGAGCTTCATCCTGGGTACAAATACCGCAAGGACATCTATTGGTATTGCAGACTCTGTCCATAACACAACCCATGGCAATCATGGGTCCGGTGCAGAAAGCAAAAGCATCTGCTCCGAAGAGAGCCGCAATGGCCACATCTCGGCCGGTGAGCATTTTGCTGTCCACTTCTATTTCCACTCTGTCACGAAGTCTGTTCAAAAGCAGGGTTTGTTGAATTTCCGCCAAGCCTATTTCCCAAGGCAGTCCTGCATGTCGCAGGCTAGTTCTGGCTGCTGCCCCGGTGCCCCCGTCATAGCCGCAGATGGTAATAGAATCAGCTTTGGCCTTGACCACACCGGCAGCGATAGTTCCAACCCCTACGCAAGAGCATAGTTTAACGCTAATCTCTGCTTTGCGATTAGCATTTTTCAAATCATAAACCAGCTCTGCCAAATCCTCAATAGAATAAATATCATGATGAGGCGGCGGAGAGATTAATTCCACTCCTGTTGTGGAATGCCTGGTTTTAGCAATAGGCGGATAAAGCTTGTTCCCCGGCAAGCGCCCTCCTTCGCCTGGTTTTGCCCCTTGGGCAAACTTGATTTGCAAAACTTTGGAGTGAACCAGGTAAGCACTGGTGACACCAAAGCGGGCCGTAGAGACCTGTTTAACTTTGTCGCTTAAATCATCCCCGTTAGACAGCACCGCAAACCGTTCTGCATCTTCTCCCCCTTCCCCTGTATTGCTCATGCCCCCGATTCTGTTCATAGCAATGGCAATACACTCATGAGCTTCTTTGCTTAAAGCGCCGTAGCTCATGGCCCCGGTGCGAAAACGCTTAACAATTTCCTCCACCGGTTCCACTTCCTCAATGGGAATACTGCAGCTGGGAGGATAAACAAATTCCAGCAAATCTCTCAGTCTGAAAAGGGCACTGTCATTTACTAATTTAGCATATTCCTTATAGACAGCATAATCCCCTTCCCAGCATGCTTTCCGCAGGAGCGGTACTGTTTCGTTGTTTAGAATATGGGGCGTATCCCCGTTTTTCCTTTGCAAATAAAAATCCCCGTTGGGCAAATCATTTTCATTGGCATAGGCCGCTGCATGACGTTGCGCATTATCCTCAGCTATTTCTTCCAAACCTATACCCCCAATATGAGAAGGTGTATTAATAAAATATTTGTTAATAAGTTCATGACCGACACCCACTGCCTCAAAAATCTGGGCACCGTGATAGCTATGGACCGTAGAGATTCCCATTTTGCTCATTACCGCCAGAATCCCGGCCACTGCGGCTTTAATATAATTGTCTCTGGCCTTTTCATAAGGAATACTCAGCTGCTTTTTCTCAATAAGTTCTTTGATAGTATCCAAAGCAACATATGGATTAATAGCAGAAACACCATAACCTATTAAAGTGCAGAAATGATGAATTTCCCTTGGTTCCCCTGATTCCAAAATAATACCCACATCAGGCCGTACTGTCTGCTTAATTAAATAATTATGAAGTGCCGAAGAAGCCAGAAGCGCCGGCACTGCTGCCATCCTTGAGTTTACTCCTTTATCCGTAAGAACCAGAATATTCGCTCCTGTCTTAATGGCTTTTAAAGCATCAATGCACAAAGACTCAATGGCCGTTTCCAAAGCATCCGGACCACCGTTTACCGGGTAAAGCATGGAAATAGAAGCACTGCGCAATTTATCATTGGACATGGACTTGATTACTTCCATCTGCTCATTACTTATAATGGGGCCTGACATAGCAAGGGCTGTAGTTCCTTTTTCGTTAGGGTCCATAATATTAGCCACGTTGCCTATAATAACATTGGCAGAAGTAACCACAGCTTCTCTCAAGCCATCCATAGGAGGATTGGTTACCTGGGCAAAGTTTTGTTTGAAAAAATCGTAGAGCAATTGCGGCTTTTCAGACAGCACTGCCAAAGGGGCATCAATACCCATGGCATAAATTGATTGGCTTCCGTCTTTAGCCATAGGAAGAATTACTTTACTCAAATCTTCCTTAGTATAGCCAAAAATTTTTTCCTGCTCTTTCAGGTCATAGGGCATAACTGCATTCTTGCTGCTGTCGTGATGGTCCTTCATTAAATCATCCAGCTCCACAACATGTTCTGCGAACCACTCTCCGTAGGGATGAGTTGTAGCCACTTCCCGCTTGATTTCCTCATCGCTGATAATACGTTTTTTCTTGGTGTCCACCAATAGCATTTTGCCCGGCTCCAGACGCCCTTTACGAATAATATCTTTTTGCGGGATATTAACTACCCCTACTTCCGAACTGAGAATAACTCTATTATCATTTGTAATAATATAACGGGCCGGCCGCAGGCCGTTTCTATCCAGAGTAGCCCCAATCATATCACCGTCGCAAAAACCAATGGCCGCAGGACCATCCCAGGGTTCCATCATAAAACTATGATAACGGTAAAAATCTTTTTTCTCTTTGCTCATCAGATTATCATGCTCCCAGGCTTCTGGAATCATCATCATCATCGCGTGAGGCAAGGAATGTCCTGTCATATAAAGATATTCAAGACAGTTATCAAACATGGAAGAATCACTGCCGGTAGCATCTACAACAGGGAAAACTTTTTCCAAATCAGGAAACCTGGCAGATTTGGATTTGCTTTCTCTGGCATTAAGCCAGTTAATATTTCCCTGGATAGTGTTGATTTCCCCGTTATGAATAATATAACGGTTAGGATGGGCTCTAGCCCAGCTGGGAAAAGTATTGGTGCTGAAGCGTGAATGGACCATGGCCATGGCAGTAATAAAATCCAGGTCGGATAAATCCAGATAGAACGGCCGCAATTGCACGGAAGTCAGCATACCTTTATAAACGATGGTTCTGGAAGATAAACTGGCCACGTAAAAATCTGAGCCTATGTCCTGGCTCATTGGTGTAATGCGCTTTTCAGCCAGGCGACGGATAACATAAAGTTTCCGCTCAAAATCCATTCTGTTGGTCAAATCTTCGCTAGGTTTAATAAATACCTGTAAAAAGCGAGGACGGGTGGAACGGGCCACCTTTCCGATAATGCTTTCATCAATGGGAACTTCTCGCCAGCCCAGAATGGTCTGACCTTCTTCTTTGACAATCTTTGCGAATTCCGCGATCTGCTTTTTGCGGAAAGTTTCATACCTGTGAGCAAAAATCATGCCCACACCGTATTCTCCCTCAGGCGGCAGGGAAAATCCCAGCACCTGGCATTCCCGGGCAAAGAATTTATGGGGAATCTGCACCATAATCCCCGCCCCATCGCCGCTGCCTGCATCGGCCCCTTCGGCCCCACGATGTTTTAAGTTTTCCAAAATAGTTAGGGCACTGTCGATAATGTCGTAGGATTTCTTTCCCTTGACATTAACCACAAACCCTATACCGCAGGCATCATGCTCCAGCGCCGGATCATACATACCTTGCGGTGCCGGTAAATCTCTCATCTTTTTGTACATTTTTATCGCCCCTCAACGAAAAAAATAAAAGACCAACAACCTGGCTTACGCTCAGCTGTTGGCCGCCCACCTTTTCCCCCGATGGGAAAGGTGTTTTAGTAAAGCAAAACGCTTTTTTATTATAATCGACATTTGCAACATTTGCAAGGGTTTTTGGCTATTTTTTTATATTTTCTGTAACTGCTTCACATATCTTTTCAGTATATTCAGCTACTGGTTGGACACAATTTGTGCCAAATTCTGCTACAATTTTAACAATTGCACTGCCTATAATTGCCCCATCGCTAATTTCTGCCATTTTTTTCGCCTGTTGCGGGGTGGAAATGCCAAAACCTATAGCAATGGGAATTTTGGTTACTTCCCTGATTTTTTTAACAATTGCCCCAATATCAGTGGTGATATTCTCTCTCACGCCAGTGACCCCCAAGGAAGAAACCACGTAAATATAACCTTTGGCCTCCTTGGCCAGCATTTTTATCCGTTGTTCGGAAGTGGGAGCAATCATAGTAATCAAGTCCACACCATATTTACCGCAGTAGTCGGCAAGTATGCCCTTTTCTTCATAAGGCACATCAGGAACAATAGCCCCGCAAATCTGTGCTTTCTGACAGTTTTGGAAAAACTTGTCACGTCCGTATTTATAAATCGGATTAATATAGGTAAGGAAAACAATGGGAATTTGAGAGTTCTTTCTGACTTTTTCCAACATAGCAAAAATCCCGTCTATTTTCGTTCCCGCTGCCAAAGCCCTTTCATCGGCTGCCTGAATAACCAGACCTTCCGCAATAGGGTCAGAAAAAGGAATACCTATTTCAATAATCCCCGCCCCGGCTTTTTCCATGGCATAAATTAACTGCTCTGTAATATCCAGATTAGGATCTCCTGCTGTAATAAAAGGAATAAATACTTTTTTCTTTTCCCCGAAAACTTCGCCTATAGTTTTAGTCATGAATATCAACCCCTTTGTACCTGGCAATGGCAGCTACGTCTTTGTCGCCACGTCCGGATAAATTAATAACAATAATTTGATCCTTGCCCATGGTTGGTGCCAGCTTCATAGCATAAGCCACTGCGTGAGCACTTTCCACAGCAGGAATAATTCCTTCCATTCTGGACAAATATTCAAAAGCCTCTACGGATTCATCATCAGTAGCAGGCACATATTGAGCTCTGCCTATATCGTGGAGATAAGCATGTTCCGGCCCTATCCCCGGGTAGTCCAGCCCGGCAGAAATAGAATACACCGGGGCAATCTGTCCATCCTTGTCCTGTAAAAAATACGACTCCATACCATGAAAAATACCGGCACTGCCCCTGGCAATAGTTGCAGCTGTCCTATCTGTATTCACACCCCGCCCGGCGGCCTCTACGCCTATGAGCCGGACACTCTTATCGGGGATGAAATCGTAAAACAGGCCCATGGCATTGGAACCACCCCCTACGCAGGCAATAACCGCATCAGGAAGCTTGCCTTCTTTTGCTTGGAGCTGTCTTTTCACCTCTTCCCCAATAACTTTTTGAAAGTCCCTAACCATTTCCGGATAGGGATGAGGGCCCATTACCGAACCTATAACATAGAAAGTATCATTTACTCGTGCCGTCCATTCTCTGAGAGCCTCATTAACGGCATCCTTCAAAGTCATAGTGCCACTGGTAACCGGTACGACTTCTGCCCCCAATAATTTCATTCTATACACATTGAGAGCCTGACGGTCTGTGTCAACCTTTCCCATATACACTGTGCATTTCATATCCATTAAAGCGGCCACCGTAGCAGCGGCCACTCCGTGCTGTCCGGCACCGGTCTCGGCGATAATACGTTGCTTCCCCATCCTCTTGGCTAATAAACATTGTCCCAAAACATTATTGATTTTATGAGCACCGGTATGGTTTAAATCTTCCCGTTTCAAATAAATCTTGGCACCGCCTAAATCCTTGGTCATCCGTTCTGCATAGTAAAGCATAGACGGCCGATTGGCATAATCCCGATAGAGGGTTTGCAGTTCCTCCAAAAATTCCCGGTCATTTTTATATTTGTTATAAGCTTCCTCCAGTTCAATAACTGCATTCATTAACGTCTCCGGCACATACTGTCCTCCGTGGGTTCCAAATCTACCTTTAGTCATTGTCCTTCACTCCTTTTCACTTTCTCTATAAATGCTGCCATTTTAGCAAAATCTTTACTCCCATCGGTTTCTACGCCACCGCTGGTATCCACTCCATAAGGATGCAGCTGCTTGATTGCCCCTTTGACATTTTCTGTATTAAGACCGCCGGCTATAAAAAACGGTTTAGGTATTTTTGCTTTCTCCAGCAAGGCATAATCAAAAGCTTTTCCTATACCGCCGAAAGCACTTGGGGAAAATGTATCAAGCAGAAAATAATCGCAGGCATAATCTTGTAAATCTTTTAAACTTTGCTTGCCCTTCACTCTGATTACTTTAATAATTGGCTTGCCTGTCAAAAGACGCAGCTGCCGGCAAAATTCAGGTGATTGGTCGCCGTGGAGCTGAATCAGGTCAATAGTACCGACTTCGGCAATGGTGACAATTTCTTCTATCGCCGCCTTTACAAAAACTCCTACGGCCTTAATGGCCGGGTCTAGCCTTTGTTTTAACTCCGCGGCCTGCTGCCCTGTTATTTGCCTTTTACCGGAAGCAAAAACAAAACCAATGTAATCAGGTTTAAGTCTGTTGGCCGCCTGAATATCCGCCTCACGGGACAAACCGCAAATTTTAATTTTGGTCATACTGCCTCCTCTCACTGTCCGACAACAGCCTTTGCCACATTTTGCTTAGACAGGCCGGTGAAGCTATTATTGCTACGCCCCTCGTAACATCTTTAATGTTTCGGCAATATTTTTGCTTCTCATAAGAGTTTCGCCAATTAAAACCCCATCCGCTCCTATGGCTTTGACAGCCTCAATATCCCTATGATTTTTAATCCCGCTTTCGGAAACAAACAAAAGGTTGGGGGGAACTAATTCCCGCAATTTGGAACTATTACTCATATTTGTGGCAAAACTTTTCAGATTTCTATTATTAACACCGATAATTTTCCCTCCGTTTTCCACAGCCCTTTTGATTTCTGTTTCGTCATGAGCTTCCACCAGAGCGGATAATCCCAGGCCGTCACATATTTTAAGCCACTCCCTGATTTGTGCGTCCGATAAAATAGCACAAATTAAAAGTACTGCATCGGCGCCTAAAACCTTTGCCTGATAAATCATATAAGGGTCAACTGTGAAATCTTTCCGTAGGCAAGGAATTTTCACTGTGCCGGCTATCTCTGCCAAATATGCATCACTGCCCATAAACCATTTGGGCTCCGTCAATACTGAGATGCAGTCAGCTCCTGCCTTTTCATAGGCTTTGGCTATTTCCACATAGGGAAAATACTCGGTAATAATTCCTTGGGAAGGAGATGCTTTTTTGCATTCACAAATAAAGGACAAACCCTGTTTACCCAAGACTTTTTCAAAGGAGAAGTCTCCTTTAGGCAGTTGCTCTGCCTCTGCCCTGACCCTGGCCAGACTCTTTATGGCTTTGGCTTTCTCCACTCTCACCCTGGCATAAGCTGCCAGCTCATCTAAAATATTCATCCTATGCCTCCGGACTATTGCTTACCTTAATCATTTTTTCTAACGTCTCTGTGGCTTTTCCTGAATCAATCAGACCTGCGGCTAATGATATCCCCTCTTTCATAGTGTCGGCTTTGCCTCCTATAAAGAGAGCCGCCCCGGCATTCATGAGAGCCGCGATTCTCTTAGGACCTTTTTCTCCTGCTAAAATGCCTCGCAGAATTTGCCCATTTTCTGCCGGAGTACCTCCTACCAATTCTTCCTTTTTGCAGCAGGTAAAGCCAAAATCTTCCGGCTTAATCACATAGCTCTTATACCAGCCTTCCTTGAACTCACAAATGCTGGTGGGAGCGCTGGCGGAAATTTCATCCAGCTTGTCCTTGCCGTAAACTACCATGCCCCGTTTCACCCCCAGACTCATAAGAACCTGGGCCAAAGGTGCTACCAGATATTCATCATACACTCCCAAAAGCTGAAGCCTAGGACTGGCAGGATTGGTCAGAGGCCCCAGAATATTGAACACCGTCCGGAAACCCAACTCTTTGCGAATGGCTCCCACATACTTCATGGAAGTATGATACTTTTGAGCAAAGAAGAAACACATGCCCACTTTATCTAAGAGCTCCAAACATTTTTTAGGACTTTGCTGAATGTTCACGCCCAGTGCTTCCAGGCAATCTGCCGTACCGCATTGAGAAGAGGCTGCCCTATTGCCATGTTTAGCTATCTTCATGCCGCCTGCTGCGGCAATAATGGCTGCGGTAGTAGAAATATTAAAGCTGTGAGCCCCGTCACCGCCGGTACCTACTATCTCCATAATCGGCATATTCTTGGCATCTACTTTAGTGGCATGGTCCCGCATTGCTGCCGCGCATCCGGCAATCTCTACAATAGTTTCTGCCTTGGTGCTTTTGGTAGAAAGGGCCGCTAAAAAGGCCGCATTCTGAGTGGCAGTAGTTTCACCGCTCATAATCTCATTCATTACTGCATAGGCTTCCTTATAGGTTAAATCCTCTTTGCTCACAATCTTGGCAATAGCTTCTCTAATCATTTTCTTCTCCCCCTAAAATGAAATCTCTTTAATAGTTCCTATTTATTACTTTTTCCCAAACCGGCTTGACTCTGCCGACAAAAAAGACGGGTAGTTATTTTGTTAGCATATGCCAACAAAACAGCCACCCGCCTTTTAGTCAAAATAAAAAGCCTGTCCCTCGCAAGGACAGGCTTAAAAGTCTGCGGTACCACCTTGTTTTATGAACCTAGGTTCATATTCTCCAGCAGAATGCTAACACATTCCTCATCCTTAACGCGGCTGTAACGTTGCAGAGTAATTTCGGTCTCCCGATTTCACTGCACCCTCGATGGTCCATTTGTCTGACTGCCAATACCCGGTTTCCAGCACCCCGGACTCTCTGTGAATACATCTTCAGACGTTATCTCCATCTCAATGGTTTAAAGTAGGCTTATTAAATTATGTCTAAATACTAGCACTCCCCAAAACAGTTGTCAAGAAAAATTTCACTTAATTTTGTCATTCGTTATACAGCATGAATTCCAGAAATTGCTCCATGCCGAATTCAATGGTAGAAAGGTCTAAGGTTTCTTGGACTGTATGCATCCCGGCTCCTTTGCCCAATCCAAAGGATATGGCAGGGATACCTTTGCTCAAAGGAATATTGGCATCAGTACTGGCTCCTTGAAATACTGTAGGTAGGTTTCCGGCCTTTCTGATATTTACTATCCTGTCATATATTTCATCTTGAATAATACCGTTACTGCAGGGTCTCTGTCCTATCATTGCTGCATCAATTGCATGTTTTCCCGAGGAGAATTTTTCCAAGATACTCTTAAACTGTGCATCTATTTTATCCAATTCTTTTTGATTTTCAGAGCGCAAATCAACGGTAAATTCTGCCGTCTCAGCAATGGAATTAACTGTGGTGCCACCCACAATAGTGCCAATGTTGAACGTAGTCTTCGGTTCAGCGGGAACGGTCATCTTGTAAAATTGGTGAATAATATCCGCAGCAATATGAATGGCATTCTCTTTGCCAAAGGCAAACCAGCTGTGGCCGCCTTCTGCATGAACCGTTACTTTATAACGATTGGAACCTACGGCCAGATTAACAAAGTCGTCATTATAACAATCGGCAGCAACATAATAAGATAGCTTATCCCCCCATTCCTTAATGAGGAATTTGCAGCCGTTAGAATTACCCAAGCCTTCTTCTCCCACATTAAAAACAAAAACCATTCCTTCTTTGGGCACTATCTTAAGCTGTAAAAACATCTTAATAGCAAAGAGCATTGCCGCTACGTTAGAGCTATTATCCCCGCAGGACGGCCCATGGAGGATTACCCCGTCTATTTCCGGCTGAATATGTTCCACCCCTGCAAATACTGTGTCAATATGGGCACCGTACATGGGGAATTTTCCTTTCCCTGCAATATGATAGGGATAAATAACATTGCCTGCCCCATCAATATACATGCCCTCGGCACCGAAACTTTTCAGTGTCTCCACAATCCAGGCAGCCTTCTTGGCCTCAGAGCCGGTAGGAGACGGTATGCTTGTTACATCATAAATCAACCGTACCAGTTCAGGCAGATTATTCTTCACATAGGCAAAGACTTTGGCTTTCAGTTCTTTATTCATCGCTTCTCTCCGTTATTTTAAGACTTCTTTCAGGACACGCAAAGCGTTCTTATGAGAAATCTTTTCTAATTCCTCATCAGTGAAACCGGCTGTGGACAAAGCGTCAAAAAGCTTCGGGAAATCTTCACAGGTACGGACACCGCTGGCACCACCGAAGCCGTCAAAATCACTGCCCAGGGCAATAACATCAATGCCCCCTACCTGTTTAATGTGTTTAATATGAGTTACCATCTGATCTATACTGCCGGTACCGTCATGTCCCAGGAATTTACTGAAGAAATTAATACCCATAACGCCGCCGTGTTCAGCCAAGGTTTTAATCATAGGATCCGTCAGGTTCCTGGAATGTCCTTCGATAGCTCTGGCATCAGAATGGGAAGCTACAAAGGGCCCTTTCACAATATCTGCCACATCCCAGAAATCTCCGTCTCCGGAATGGGAAACATCCACAATCATGTGGAGCTCATCCATGGTCTTAACTACTTCTCTGCCAAAAGGTTTCAGATGTTTATCATCACTTGGCCCCGTCAGAGAATGAGGATAGCCCAAGGAATTTTCAAAGTTCCAGGAAATCGTGATTAGACGGACTCCCTCTTTATATAAAGCCGGCAGCCGTTCAATGCTTTCACCCAGAACGCCACCCTCTTCTACGGACAAAAGAGCAGAAATCTTACCTTTAGCTTGATTTTCTTCTATATCTTTATAGGAGAGAGCCTGGCTGATCAAATCCTTGTTGGCGGCCATTTGGTCTTTGAAAAATTTGCAGATATTCAGAGTGTATTGCCATGCTTCTTCCACGTTGTTGTACTCTGTCATTCTGACAAAGATAGCAAAATCCTGAAGCATAATGCCCTGTTCCTTCATGCGAAGCAAATCCAGATTCATGTCATTTTGCCGCAGCTGTTTGTGTTGTTTTTCCAACTCGGTAATCGTGTCACAATGCAAATCTACAATTTTCATAATATCCCTACTTTCTCAAAATATTTACAAAGACATTATATCACACATGAAACCATCTACTCAAAAAAACCAATAGCCCTATGGTAGGGCTATTGGGAAAAACTTGCTAATTCTTTATATTTTCTTGCTCAGCATAATCATTATTCGATATTATTTTTTTGCATAAACTCATCTATAAAACCATTAAATTGCTTCGGAAATTCCCAAAACATCATATGTTTTCCTAAGGAACGTATTTCTGTCTTAGGCGCATTGGCTTTAAGCCAAGTGCTTGTCGGTTCCACCCGGTCAGCACTGAAAATCATAATAGATGGTCTTTTCTTGGAAATCTCTTTCACCGTATCTTCTCTATCGCCAAACCAGCCGCTTATATATTCATCTCTGGCAGCATTGTAAGGTACTTGTAATGATTTACCGGCCAATACGTTGAATTCTTCTACAGACGCAACAGGGCGAGTTAACAGCTTCTTATTTGCAAAAGCAGTAATAAAGCCACGATAGTCAGCCTGAGATTTCAGATAGCCTGTAACCTGTTTCCCCAGTCCACCGACTTTTCCATCAGTTATTGTCTTAGGCTTATTATCAATCATAATCACTGCTTTGACATTATTGAGGCCATTTTGTTGTACATATTCCCATGTATCAAAATTACCGAAAGACCAGCCTGCTAAAACCACATTTTTTAGTTTTAATTTATTAATCAATGCGGCTAAATCCTTGCCATGAGTTGGATAATCATTTCCTAAGCTTGTTTTTGTAGAATCCCCCTGACTTCTCGGATCAACGGCAATGACTCTGTACTTTTGCGAAAAATGCTCTATTTGATGCAAAAAGGCATCCGCTGAGAAACTCCATCCCGGAACGAAAATAAGGGGGGTTCCCTTGCCTTTATCAATATAAAACAATTCTACGTCAGGGGTCACTTCAACATAGTGGCCGTTGTTCATTCTTAATGCAGCTATTTTAGCTGCTTGCTCTGCCGGAGTGGCAGCTTCTACTTTTCCCCCAAAAGAAAACCCGGCAATTACTCCTGCCACAGCAAAACAAAATAACTTTGCAAAAATACCCTTGTTTTTGTGCATTTTTATTACTCCCTTTTCAAATATTTTTTAAAAATTATTTGAATAAGCTTAAAACCACTTTTGCTAAACGCATTCCTCCCAGAACAATACCGCCAGCGATAAGTGGCCCAACCGGTATACCATGGAAAAAAGCAACACCAATAATAGTTCCCACTAATACTGCTACAACAGCCTGCGGGTCCTCTCGAATAAAATCAACACCCCATGCCCCAAAAACAGCCACCAACACTCCTACTAAAACGCTAAGAATGCCGTTCATGCTTTTAAAGGTATCAATAATCTGTTGTATGGTTATTTTCCCCAAGGCGATAGGTGCCAGCATTCCTGCCGTCAGCAAAATTATTCCATAGTGCATGCCATGGGCATCCATGAATTCTAATGCTTTTACCGGGAAAAGTAACTTCATAACAAACAGGATACAGGTTGCAATACAAATAGTACTATTGTGATTAAAGTATCCTAAAATCAATAAAACCGTCAAAATTAAATATGCTGACATGTATATCCTCTTTCTTTTTTAACACCTTCAGAACAATATTTTATTTTTCTACAGATTTTCTCAATGCGAAGAAGTTACTTTCAGGTGCTCTGGGATCTATTACACAGCTAGGCCCAATGATAATCCCTCTGCCATCAACTTGTGCAATCGCTTCATGAACATGTTCAATAAGCTGCTCAGCATTGTCTTTTGCCATAATGCTATGGTAATGTAAAACCCCGTCGACAAAATAAGGATCTTCCTTTAAACCACCTACAAAGCACTTGTCAGTCATGGTCCTAGCTTCTTTAAGTGTAGGTGGTGTGGTTCTGGCATGCCAGCTTAAACTGTTAACAGGATAATCCAACAATTCCTTAAAGTAAACATTATCTCCATGAATATGCAGGACATTAAAATATGTCTTATCCTTGTAACTGTTAATCACTTCATAATCAAAAGGACGGGCAAATTCATCGTAATTATCCAACGTTATAGCATCACGAAGAGCTGTCTGGGTTGCCAAAAAGAAACCGGCTACACCATATTTCAAATTTTCTTCGACAAAACCAATGTTTGTTTCTGTAACTACCTTTAAAGCTTCTTTAACTACTTCAGGATGGGTCTTAATATCTTGCAAAACATGACCGCCGCTTAATTTATTCAAAATGGTTAGCGGGGAGAAAATTGTTTGAATATATGGTATATCATCCTGCATATATTCTTGCATACGCATAGCCAATTGCAATGCCTTCCCCCAAGTTCCATAGTAAGGCGGGAGAACATGCATGGTCTTATAGTCCTCTATGCACCTGATGCCGGGGGTTTTAATAATAGGCTCTTGCAGCTTATTAGCAAAAATCTTTAACTCCGCGCCCCAATCTTGAACCGGATAGGTTCCCTGTGGCATCATCTTAATAAAATCATAATCGAATTTTTTTGTGAATGCGATTTGTGCTTTTGCCAAAGAAATAGGGTCTTGATCCACTTCAGAAAAATGCAACCAGGCAGAGACAGGTACCCTATCAACTTTTTCGCCCTTTAATGCAGCTTGTATTCTCTCTTTTTTATTCATTTAATAACTTCCCTGTTTTATTAAGCATATTTTATTAAACGATTTTTAGCATATTAACTCGGGAAAGCCATGGGAACTAATAATCTCGGTAAGAACAAGAATAGATCCGGGAAGATGATACCCAGCACAATAATACCGACTGTAATAACTAAAATCGGGAAGACGCTCGCAAAAGCTTCCGACATTTTTATTTCGCCCAACTGGGAAGTAATCATTAAGCATGTTCCATAAGGAGGTGTAACCATGCCTAAAGATAATGTCAGCACTACTATTATTCCTAAATGAACACTATTAAAATGAGCTACTTTTGCTAACTCCTGGAAAACAGGCAAGAAAATAATAATTGCTGTGATAGGACTTAAAAATGTTCCAATGATAAGTAGAAATGCCACCAAGAGCAGATAAATTCCCAAATAAGATGTGGTTATACCTAACACCCAGTCTGCTAGTAATTGCGGCGCGCCTAAAAAAGCAATCAGCCATCCGGTAATACCGGCGCTAGCTACAGCAAACATGCTCAAAGAAAAATCTGATGCAGTTTGTACTAAAAGCTGAGGTATATCCTTAATATGATATGTTTTATAGACAAAGAACATCAAAATCATAGCATAGAAACAAGCAACACTGGCTGATTCAGTAGCTGTAAAAAGTCCGCTTGTTGTACCGCCTAAAATTAAGGCAGGCAATAACATAACGGGAATAGCATTTTTTATAGCATTGCCCCGTTCTTTCCATGTATGCTTAGGCCCTCTTGGATAATTGTATTTAACGGCCCTGTAGTACGTATAGGCACATTGAGCCGCGGCAATCAGGAATCCGGGAACAAACCCACCAATGAATAATGCTCCAATTGATGCCCCGCTCATAGCTCCGTATACAACCATTAATACACTAGGAGGAATAATTACCCCAAGTGTTGAAGAACAACAAGTAATAGCTACTGTGAATCCTGTATCATATCCGGATTTTTTCATAGCAGGGATTAAAATACTGCCAATGCCTGCCGCGTCTGCTTGTGCAGAACCAGAAAGATGTCCAAACAGCAAACTGATTAGAACGTTAACATGCCCCATACCTCCACGTATATGTCCAACGAAGGTATTACATATATCAAACAAACGATCTGTAATACCACCTCTGGCCATAAGCAAAGCTAGCAACATGAATAATGGTACCGCCAGCAAGGAGAAATTGTTTACAGAGGAATACATACTATTTATTGCACTGATAAAAGGCATGTCCATTATATAAATAACATACAAGGAAGATAAGCCCAAAGCATAAGCAATGGGAACTTTAAGAAGCACTAAAATACCAAAAGAAGCTAAAAGTATAATTAAATTATCCATTGCTCTCTGCACCTGCCCCTCTTAAAACCGCAGCAAAAGCCTGCACGTCTTTTACAAATACCCCCATATTGAAAAACAGCATAAAGAAAGCTGAAAATGGAACGCATGCGAAGAAATATGCTTCCGGGATACCCATTGATGTAGACAATCTTGAAAGTCCCATTTCCGCATATTCATAACCATAAACCAAAAGAACATAAAAAAAGGCAAATCCGCATATATCGGCAAAAATATTTAAAAAGGAATTTATTTTAACATACTTTTCCGGGATTAATTCCAGAACATAGTGTCTTTTGTACCGTACTGCAATTGCA
>DAIQMR010000009.1:0-67875 GCA_036788835.1 Acidaminococcaceae bacterium | reverse complement strand
AGTCGATGTTATCATCTTTAATCTGGCTATACAAGGTACCTAATTCAAAGCCAATGGGAAAGGGCATATAATTATACTCGCTCTCCCGCTCTCTATTACGCTGGGCCGGAGCCAGAATATCTATTTCGCCATTTTTTAATCCTTCCAAGGCATCTTCCCAGTTAAGATAATATACCCACTGGTACTCCCAGCCACCCTGCATGGCTAAAACCTTGAGGTAATCAGAGCCATAGCCGGAAGCCTCGTAGTCATCATTGAACTCATAAAAGTGGGCTAGTGGAAAAAAGCCTGCTCTCACGGCCTTAGCTTTAGCTGCATCTGCCTTGCCGCTAAACAATTGGCACATAACCATAAACAGCAAAACTATAAATATTTTTCTCTTTTTCATAGCATCACCATAATTTGTATCCCAAAAGTTTGTATTTCTAATTAAACATTATATATTGTTACTATTTTATCATAAAATCATGGTTTTGGGAATATGGTGACAAAAAGGTGACAGTGATGCAAAATCTAAAAGATAAATAGCAAAGCTCATAATTATAGCCCTCCCTAAGTTTCTTTTGTTGTTCAATATGCTCTTATTTTAGCAAATTTGCTTTCGTGTTACAAGGAGGTCTGCTCACCGGCTGAACGGCATAATGGCTTAATTTCTATTTTTATGCTAATATATTAACTGAAAAAACATTCGGGAGGAGGTTTTAGGCTATGACGAATTTTGGGCTTTTTAAACACGATAAACGTAGCCTTACGCCTCTTTTTATTCGTTTCCTGCTTATTTCTACAATCGTGTGGATTGTTCTCCTCTTTATTACTTTAGTTACAACCTTACGGCTTTCCCTCACTACTATGCAGGATAAAATCGAAAAAGATTTACTGGCTACATCCACCACCCTGGCTTCCAGTCCTGTTGTCAAGCAAATGTTTGCGGACGGTTTCTGTTCACCTGCCAACATGGAATATATGGACGAATTCATCAAAAACAATAGTGATTTGGATGTTATAACCATAGCCGATAAAAATTCCATCCGCCTCTATCACGTTAACCACTTTCAAATCGGGAAAAAATTTGTCGGCGATGATGAAGGAACGGTTCTTCTTACCGGAGAAAAATATCTATCTGACGGAAAAGGCACAATGGGTTGGCAGCGCCGAGCTTTTGCCCCTGTCCGGGATGCCAATGGTTACATCATCGGTTTTGTTATGTCCAGCACTAAGCTTGACACTTTGCAAATCCTGCGTTCACGCATTATAGGAGCCTATACTCATTTAGCCCTGATTATGTTTCTTGGTTCTTTGCTGGTAGCCTTTCTGTTATCCATCTTCATTCAAAGACAATTATTAGGGCATTCTCCAGAAGAATTAGTTCATGCCTACTTAGTGCAAAGTGAAATTCTTAACAAATTAAATGATGGCATTATTTCCCTCAATGCTGCCGGACATATTCAGCTGGTTAATGCTGCTGCCAGCAAAATGCTGGGCCAGCGTCAGGGTTTATTGGAGGGCAAGCCTCTGGATAGCCTTTTGGTAGACAGCAAAGGCATTAGTTTACTGGGCAATAAACAGAATAATGCCGTCACCAGCAATCCTAATATTCTGTGTACAACTATTCCTTTGGAAGACAGTGTTCAGAAACCTACCGGTACCACTATTATCTTGACCGATAAATCCGAAGCCCAGCGCCTGGCCGACCAACTAAACGGCACTCAGCATATTATCTCTATGCTCAGAGCTAATAGGCACGAATTTATGAATAAGCTCCATGTCATCTCCGGCATGCTGCAAATGGGCAGACAGAATGATGCCTTGAAATACATCAGCGGATTGGCCGAAGCCCAATCAGTTACCATCGGCCCTGTCTTGCAGTACATCCACAATGCTAATGTGGCCGCTCTCATTCTTGGCAAGCTCAGCAATATGAACGAGTTGAAAATTCTTTTGACATTATTGCCTAATAGCTATTTGCCGGAACACAGTTTTTTCCTCTCTACCAATGAGCTGGTTACCATTATTGGTAATCTTTTGGAAAATGCCATAGAAGCCATCAATATGTCTACAAGCAGTGATTTGCGCAATATTGTCCTCCAGATTACAGAAAATGAGCGTGGCCTTTTGCTCACTGTTTCTGATACGGGCATTGGTATTGAGCCCGGTATTTTACCCCATATCTATGAAAACGGCTTTAGCACAAAGGCCGAAACCGGCAGAGGTGTCGGTATGAGCCTCATCCGCACCATCGCCGACAAGCACAAAGCCACCATTGATGTGGATTCTGAGTCAAATGCCGGTACTTTCTTCTCTCTGTATTTTTCCCAAAAACGTTAAAACAAGGAAGTGAATAAAAAATGTTTCATGTGGTAATTGTGGAAGATGATCCTATGGTGGCACAAATTAATAAAGAATATCTGGAAAAATCCTCGGAATGCAGCATTGCCGGCATTTTTGCCGACGGTTTAGATGCCCTGCACCATATTCAAAAAGAGCCTCCTGACCTTTTAATCCTAGATGTCTATATGCCAACCATGACCGGGCTGCAATTGCTCCATAGTATCCGTTCCTTAAACATAAAAAGCGAAGTCATCATGGTAACAGCCTCCATGGAGCCTAATGTGGTTAATGAGGCTTTGAAGCTTGGTATTATTGACTACTTAATTAAGCCCTTTACTTTTGAACGGTTTCAGGAAGCCATTAACAAATATCTTGATAAGATTCGGCTTTTAAATGATAATACCCAGATAAACCAAACTGTTGTTGACCGGCTAATTCATAACAACAATACTGCTAATGCCAAAAATGTCACTGTGCTTAGCAAAGGGCTGAATCATGCTACTATGAACCTTATCTATCAGCATTTGCAGAAAGACAAAACAAAAAAACAAACCTGTGAAAGCCTCTCACAGGTTTGCAACCTATCCACTGTAACCATTCGTCGTTACCTTAACTATTTAATTGATACCGGCAAACTACAGAGCACTACCGACTATGAAACCGGCGGTCGTCCCAAAACCCTCTATTTCCTCAAATGAAGCTGTTTATGAGCTTCCACTGCAATCGCAGGCAAAAGCTTGTATAACACCATGAGGTCACCATTTTTCAGGTTAAGAGTTCCTTCGTTAACAGGAATATACGTCAAATCGTTAATATCATCTTTGCTGGGTGCATGTGCCAATGCACATTCCCAGGCGGCCTTTGCCAGCTGCTGTTCATGGGTCAAGCTTTTATAGCTGACCCGGACAGCCTTGTTTTTTTTGTAGGTGGAAATATTTCCCAACACACCACACACCAATGCTGCCAATCCTACCATCCTAAAAATACCGTTAGATGTCCAATATGTCGCTGATAAGAAAATGCCCAGCAGCAATATGACAAAGAAAATAATGCTTTGTGCTGCCGGAAATTTTCCAGTGGCAAGGATATCATCCAACTGCTCCTGAGCACAATCCCGGCAAACACAGAATTCTTTCCATTCTCCTAAGGCCTGTACGCGCTTTTCTTCCTGCAAGTCACGTATATGCAGGGTACGAACTTCCAAAGCCCGGAAGAAAAAGAAGGCATCCTGACCACAGCTTAAACATTTTTCCATAGTAAGCTTTTATAACATTCCGCCTAGAGAAGAAAGCAGCAAGCTACCGATTAACAGAATAATAGCGCCGCCCAAACGGGAGGAAATCTGTGCGAATGGCATTAATTCCATGCGATGTGCTGCAGACAGAACTGCCACGTCGCCGGTACCGCCCATATTGGCCATGCACAGACCAGCCGTAATACCCGCCTCTAATGGATAGAAACCTACGAACTTGCCGATAAAACCCGCGCCAAAGAAGGCACCTAAGCAGGTTACCAGGCAAAGAATCAAATATGTCACATTGAAGTTCTTAATAATGGTATCCATACTCATGTAGCATAGACCAATACCTACCAATAGTGTGGGTGTCAAATTTTTCATAATGAATTGGAACCATTGATAACAACAAATTTCTATCTTTTCCGGAACCAACGACATAATCTTGCAAATAGCCACAGAGATAATCATCCAAGCATAAGCGTGAATATTAAAAGAAGGAACCGCTTTGCTCCAGAAAGCTGCCAAAATATAGCCCCAGGCAAAGAAAGAACATGATACAAACAAACCAATACCTAAATTAGCCAAATCAATTTTATCCCGCAAAGCCTGTACACGAGGACTGATTTCCAGTTCTTTGGGGTCCATACTTCCAGCCTTCATTAATGTCCCTTGACCATTAAAACCAGGACTTTTTAAAATTTTAGGCATAATACCGCCCATAACAATGGAAATCGCGTTACCGATAGCCACAGCCGGAGTCATAATGGAAATGGCCGCTGCCGCTGTCATAGTGCCGGAACCTTCAAAAATCTTAGACAAGGGAACTGCACCGGCACCCATGCCGCCACCCATAATAGGCAAGGCAATAAGCAGAAGAGCCTTAACAACTCCGTAACCCATAACAGAAGCTACCCCCATAGCCAAGGCAAAAGACAAGCCAATGCCGCCAAAGATAGCCGGAAAATAACGGGCTGCCGCTTTCATCAATAGTTTTCTGTTCATACCCAAAATAGAGCCGCAAATAAGAGCTGCAATATAAAAATCAAGGAAGGCCCCGGCCGGTTTAAAGAAGGCATTAATATTGGCCAATAAATCAGTTTTGCCCATGAGCTGCATGCCGGCAGAGACAATCTTGCCATTAGCCTTAGTTACGTACGGCAATAACTTAAAATAGCCTAAAAGTCCGGAACCAAAAATGCAAACAATGGCGCCACCACCTAAATAGGTATTAACAATAGGTGTTTTTTCACCAATCTCATTTAAAATAGCGCCTACTACAATCATGAAAGCAAAACATCCTGCCATACCTTGAGGCAACACACCAATATAAGTAGCGGCTAAAACAATAGCGGCAAAGGCAGCAAAATACTTAACAGGCAGGTTGAACAGCTTATAGCCGGTATCTTCCTGTGTTTCCGACTTCACCACATTAGTATTATCTTCCACAATTCTCTCCCCCCTTATTTAAATTACAAGAGGCAGTATTCCAAGACTGCCTCTTTCCCAAAGAACATTGATTAAATACGAGCTACCCCTGACTTACGAGCTGCTTCGGCAACTGCCTTAGCAACTGCCTTGCCTACTCTGGGGTCAAATGCCGCAGGAATGATATAATCCTCATTCAATTTCTCAGGCTCTACCAATTCAGCCAAAGCATGAGCAGCGGCAACCTTCATTTCTTCATTGATATCGCTGGCACGCACATCGAAAGTCCCGCGGAAAATGCCAGGGAAAGCCAATACGTTATTAATCTGGTTAGGATAGTCACTGCGCCCTGTAGAAATGATTCTGGCACCGGCGGCTTTAGCATCATCCGGGAAAATTTCCGGTGTAGGGTTAGCACAAGCGAAGATAATAGCATCCTTATTCATGCTGCGCACCATATCCTGAGATACAGTATTGGGAGCAGATACACCGATAAATACGTCCGCGCCCTTCATAGCATCTGCCAAAGTGCCTTGAACCTTTTTAGGATTGGTTACTTTGGACATTTCTTCCTTGATCCAGTTCATGCCCTTCTCACGGCCTGCATATATAGCGCCGGTTCTGTCACACAGAATTATATTCTTGGCTCCGGCCGAAAGCAGTAGTTTGGTAATAGCAATAGCAGCGGCACCTGCTCCGCTTACTGCAATCTGGATGTCTTCCAAATTTTTCCCAACAATTTTCAAGGCATTGGTAAGACCTGCCAAAGTAATAACAGCTGTACCATGTTGGTCATCGTGGAAAATAGGAATGTCGCATTTTTCTTTTAATTTACGCTCAATTTCAAAGCACCTGGGAGCAGAAATATCTTCCAGATTAATACCGCCAAATGAACCGGACAATAAGTATACGGTATTAACAATTTCGTCCACATCATTTGACTTAATGCATAATGGGAAAGCATCAACATTCCCAAAGCTCTTAAATAATACACACTTGCCTTCCATGACGGGCATTCCGGCTTCAGGGCCGATATTGCCCAAACCCAAAACAGCAGAACCATCGGTAACAACCGCACAGAGATTCCAACGACGTGTCAGCTCATAGCTTTTCTTAATATCTTTTTGTATTTCCAGGCAAGGCTGTGCAACGCCGGGGGTATAAGCCAAGGATAAATCATCCTTTGTTTTTACCGGTACCGTAGCCACAACTTCAATTTTGCCCTTCCATTCAGCGTGTTTTTTTAAAGATTCTTTTGCGTAATCCATTTGACCACTCCTATCTTTTGTTTTGTTATAACTTGACCTATTTCACCACATATTTCTTACGTTTTAAGTATACAGCTATCCGGGGAAATAAACAGACTTTTGTAACTATTCAAATCTTTTGAAACTAAAAAAGTTATTTTCATTATTTCCGTTAAATTGCTTTAATTGTTATTTTGTTCTGAGTCCGTGCTCCCCTCTGCTAGCTATGCCTTTTCATACTGCTTTGAATAGTTACCACCTAACTGTATATACAACTAAAATTATAACATAAAAAGCCGCAGAAACAGGTTCTGCGGCTTGTTGCAGGTATAACCTTACACTTTCGGTTTGAATTGGGCTTCGATTTCGGGAATGGCTTTGAACAAATCACCTACGATACCGTAGTTGGCACGTTGGAAAATCGGTGCCTCCGGGTCGGTATTTACTGCCACCACAACCTTGGCTTCCTTGATACCCATCTGATGCTGAATAGCACCGGAGACGCCTAAGGCAATGTAAATCTTGGGAGCAACTTTCTTTCCCGTGATGCCTACCTGCCATTCATGTGGTGCCCAGCCTTCGTCTACCAAAGGCTTGGAGACGCCAAAGGCAGCTCCAATAGATTTGGCCAAAGCTTTGACTTGCTCCATGCCTTCTTTAGAGCCTACACCGCGACCGGCACTGACAATAATATCGGCATTTTCCAAAGAAACTTCTACAGCCGGTTTTTCCGGTGCGCCTTCTGCCGCAAAATCCAAAATCTTTTGGGTTCCGGCAAGACCGCCTAAATCAACTGCTTCCTCTACAATTTCCCCTTGACGATTACTGTCAAAAGCATTACCACGGAAAATCTTATCGCTAATAGTAGCCAGTTGCGGGCGGGTAGTAGTAAAAATCTTCACAAAAAGCTTGCCTGTATAGGCTGGTCTAATCCAAGTAATATCGTCATTGTCAGATTCGTAGCCGCAATCAATGCAGTCAGCAACCAGGCCCAAATTCATTTGAGCAGACAATCTGCCGCCCAGTTCACGACCATTATCGCTGCCCCCGATGAGCAAAACATTTGGAGAATATTTTTTTAAAATATTTTCTGCGACTTTAGTATAGAGCCTGCCTTCAAAGGCAGCCAGTGCAGGATCCTGACAGCATACCGCCACATCTGCCCCATAGCCGATAACTTGGTTGGCAGCTTCTTTAACATTATCGCCTACTACCATTCCTACTAATTTCTTGCTTTTCTTATCTGCCAATTCACGGCCCTTGCCCAGCAATTCCAAACTAAGCTGAGATGGTTTTCCTGCTACTAATTCTATAAATACCCAAACATTATTTGCTTCTGTCATAGTCCCACCCCCTCATATTACTTTCTTGCTGCGCAAAGTAGCGGCCAATTCCCGCACTGCGGCAGTTTCATCTGCACCGGAAATAATAATGCCCTGTTCATGTTTCGGCGGTTCTACCAGCTCAGTGACCTTGGTACCGGACCCTGAGGAACCCACTTCGTCGGCCGCCAGGCCAATATCTGCCAAGGTCCAAACTGGAAACACTACTTTCTTGGCAGCCATCTTGCCTTTCAGATTGGGTGTTCTTACTGTATTTGCTGTTTCCATTACGGAAACAACCGCAGGAATAGGTGCTTCTATAGTTTCTAAACCATTATTGTTTTTTCTGGTAGCTTTCAGCTTGCCGTCTGCGAAACTAACTGACTCCACATAGGAAAGCAGATTCATACCCAGACGCTGAGCTACAGCAGGAGGAATTTGTCCCGTATCCCCATCCAGAGATTTCTTGCCGGTAAATACTGCATCTACGCCGCCTATTTTCTCAATAGCCTTGGACAGCACTTTGCCTGTTGCCAGGGTATCAGAACCTCTGACTCCGCCGTCGCAAACCAGGAAACCGTCGTTAGCGCCTACAGCAATAGCTTCACGCATTACTTCAGCAGCAGCCGGTGAACCCATGCACAGAATAGTCACAGTGCCGCCGCCTCCCTGCTCCTTCACTTGCAAAGCCGCTTCCACCGCATGCAAATCTGCCGGGTTAAGCATGGCCGGAGCACCGGTTCTTACTAAGTTGTGGGTTACGGGATCCAGCTGAACATCTGAAACTGCAGGAACTTGTTTTACTAAAACTACTATCTTCATGTAAATCCCTCCTTGTACTAAATTCTATCTGTCCTGTCGAAAAATCTGACAAGGATATATCTTGGTTATTACACGGTTAATATTTTTTCATTGGATTTAATAATACCGGTGAGCATAGGGCCCCATGCCTTGACCTCGAAACCCAATCTTTCCAATTTTGCTTTAGTGTTCATGGCAGTTGCGCTAGGCAGAGAACAGGAAAATTCCACACCTAAATTTTTTGCCTGCTGGCTCAACTCATAAATATTCATATTGTCGCACAAAAGAGTCTGAGCCGCTCCACATACAATAACAGTGATTTTATCCCACCATTGGTTTTTCATAGAGTTTATAGCATAATAAAACACCGTATTCGTTGCCGTGGTAGGGTTCTCATTTGACCATATAATATAAAGGTGATTCATTTTTTCTCCTTTTCCGCCCTCACTGCTGAGGGCCTTTCTATTTTTTTACTCCATTTCTACTTTATTATTATACCATGAAAATATTTGAGGAACAAATATAGTCTTTTTTAGAGTTTTCTCTCTTTACACTTACTTTTCTGCTTAGTACGCTGTATAATGTACGAAGTGAGGAGTTGACCATAATGGAAATGAGACAACCGTTATCTCCCCATGCCCTTAAAATCATTTTGGGCATGCAGCGGAATGAAATAACTGAATACCATATTTATAATAAAATAGCCAATCGGGTTAAGGACGAAAAAAACAACAGTACCCTAAGGAAAATTGCCGCTGAGGAACTGCGTCACAGCAAAATTTGGGAAACTTATACCGGTGTTGAAATAAAACCGGCTACCACGAAAATTTTTTTCTTCAATTTTATCTCCATTATCTTTGGTTATACTTTTGCCTTGAAACTGATGGAGTCAGGAGAAAACAATGCTTCTCATATTTACGCACAACTGGAGGCAGAAGTCCCTGCGGCAAAAAAAATTGCCGAAGATGAGGAAACTCACGAGCAGGCTTTGTTAGGAGTCTTGGATGAAGAGCGGCTCCAATACGTTGGCTCTATGGTTCTGGGTTTAAATGATGCCCTGGTGGAATTAACCGGAACCTTGGCCGGTCTGACGCTGGCTTTACAGAACACGAAGCTTATTGCCCTGTCAGGATTAATTACCGGGATTAGTGCCACTCTGTCTATGGCTTCATCAGAATTCTTATCTGCCCGCAGCGAAGGACGTACTGATGCTTTGAAATCCTGTACTTATACCGGTATCACCTATTGCATTACTGTAGCACTTCTGGTTTTCCCTTACCTTGTTTTTGATAATGCTCACTATCTTTCTGCTTTAGGATTAATGCTGGGCATTGTAGTGCTGATTATAGCAGGTTTCAGTTATTATATTTCCGTAGCGAAAGATTTAAGCTTTAAGCATAGATTTGGAGAAATGGCCGCCATCAGCCTCAGTGTAGCCGCATTCTCCTTTGTCATCGGGCTGGTAGTCAAAGAAGTATTAGGCATCGACATATGACAAAATAAGGATGGTACTGTTTTGTCAACTCTTGTAACAAGCAAGAAAAAATGACCGAGAGGCGCGTGTTATGATCACGCGCCTCTCGGTCATTTTTTCTTTATAGCTCGTTTTGTTAATGTCCTACGTATTTGTGCAAAGTCTTACGCACAGTGCCCGGTCCTGCCAACATTTCTTTGAACATTGTTTCTATTTTATCTGCTAGGCCTGCTTCCACTAGATCAACGCCAAAGATAACTTTATTGGCGAGAATCTCCTGCAATTGTCCTTTATAGGATTCCGGTTTGCCTGCTTGGATGCCGGCAAGCTTCTTTTGTAAATCTGCTTTCAGCGGGTCACTGCTGACTTCCATAGGCTTACCCTCGTCATCCACTGCCAGTAAATACCGCATCCAACCGGCCATTGCCAAAGGCAGACTAATAAGTGTGTCCAAGCTCTTGCCTGCTGCCAGATAGCTTTTAATAGTCTCTCCAAAACGGACTCCTACCTTTTGACTGGTATCCGTAGCAATCCGCTGGGGTGCATCAGGCATAAAGGGATTAGGCAAACGTTGCTCTACCACTTCATCAATAAATGCTTTGGGGCTCAAAATTTTGGGATCTACCACTACCGGCAATCCTTCTTGATAACCCAAACGTTTAATCAGGGCTACGATATCAGCATCCTTCATTTCCTCGCAGATTAATGTGTACCCTAGCAGGCAACCGAAAACACTCATTGCTGTGTGCAGGGGATTAAGGCAGGTAGTAACCTTCATCTTTTCCGTCTTATTTACTGTTTCCCTATCTGTCATATACACACCGGCCTTTTCCAAAGGCGGACGACCATTAGGAAAACGATCTTCAATAACCAGATATTGGGGGCGTTCCGCATTTACGAAAGGTGCTATGAAAGTATCTCTTTTCGTCACCACAGGTGTCATGCCGTCAATGCCTGCTTTTGTCAAAAACTCAGCGACTTTTTTATTGGGTCTGGGAGTTATTTTATCAATCATGCTCCAAGGAAAAGCAATCTTACTGCTGTCCTTCAGATAAGCGACAAAGCCCTTATTCACAAAGCCTTTCTCCAACCAGGCTTCGGCGATTTTAACAACACTGGCCTGAAGCTTTTCCCCATTGTGACTGCAATTATCCATGCTTACTACAGACAGTGGATATTTCCCTGCCTGATAACGCCTGAATAACAGTGCTGTTACCAGGCACATGGTATTATGAGGTGACTTGGGTCCTTGGGCCATATCCTCCACGACCATGGGCAAAAGCTCTCCTTTCATATCTGTCAAAGCGTAACCCTTTTCTGTAATAGTAAAGCTAATCATTTGCAAAGAAGGATTGGCAACAATTTCCGCCAAGTGTTGTACCTTGGCCTCGGAGTCGACTTTCACAGCCTCGGCAATGCTGGCCACGATTTCTTTGCTAATTGTTCCGTCCGGATTTAAAGTAACGTTCAGACTTAAATTGTCATGGGGAGTATAGACCTTGTCAATGATTTCATGGTCATATGGAGACACCGTAATAATGCCGCTTTTTTGCAAGCCCTGATTCAATAATTTCTGTTGCAATTTAGCAATAAAACCCCTGAAAATATTCCCGGAGCCAAAATGCAGCCATACAGGCGCAGCCTTGGTATTTTCTACCATTTCACTCCAAGGAAAGCTTGGTACCTTCACGCCTGCTTTTTCCCACTCTTCAGCCTGCCCTAACATCGATTTAGCATTTAATTCCAGCATGTTATTATCTCCTCGTTAACGACTTCTGCTTCTCTGCTTATTTCTTGTTGCTTTTGCAAATCGCTTCCCATAAACCGTTTAAATAAGTCAGGCCTAAAGCCCTATCATATAGACCATAACCGGGACGGCCAACTTCATCCCAAATCATGCGCCCGTGGTCGGGACGAATATAGGTATCTGGACAAGTGTCATAAATAGCCTTCATAATTTCATACATATCCAAATCACCGGTGGAAGACAAATGACTGGCTTCTCTGAAACATCTTTCGCTGCCTAAATGTTTAACATTGCGTACATGGAGACAACCGATGCGATTCATTTCCCCAAAATGTCTGATTATAGACGGGATATCGTTATGCACGTTGCTGCCTAAACTGCCCGTGCACAGACACACTGTATTGCAAGGGCTGTCATGAAGCTTAACGATTTTATCATAGCCCTCTTGGTCATGAGCAACACGGGGCAGCCCGAAAATCGGCCAACCCGGATCATCAGGATGGCAAGCCATCTTCACGCCCACCGCTTCGCAGACAGGAATAATAGCATCCAGAAAATATTTGAAGTTTTCCAGGAGCTTGGCATTATCCATGCCCTTATACAGATTCATAACCTTTTCCAAATCAGCCAAACGCTCCGGTTCCCAACCAGGTAAACTAAAACCGTTGGAGCTGGCGGCAGTCTTCTTAACGATTTCCACCGGAGTCATGGCACCCAGTTCTTTTTCGTCGAAATAGAGGCTGGTGCTGCCATCTTCAGGAATTACCCTGGCTAAATCAGTACGGAGCCAATCCAGTACAGGCATAAAGTTATAAACGATGACTTTAACGCCGTGTTTTGCTAGATTACGAATGCAGATTTTGTAGTTCTCAATATATTTATCACGTGTTGGTAAACCAAGTTTAATGTCCTCGTGGACATTTACGCTTTCAATGACTTCGCATTCCAGCCCTGCGGTGTGAACATGGTCAATATAGGCCCTGATTTCTTCGTCTTCCCATACTTCGCCGGCCGCCTTATCGTCCAGCAAACCCATAAGACCTGTGCAGCCGGGAATTTGTTTAATGAACTTCAGCGAAATTGCATCCCGGCCCTCACCATACCATCTAAATGTCATTTTCATAGTTATTATCCTCCGTTGCGACAAAAGATACAGCTATCTCTGTCACACTTATCTTTTACAAAAGTACCTGTCCCTTTTGTAACAACTACAGAACGACTCCGTCCTTGAATATAGAGATACCACGGAAACCGTTGGTTTCGTTTTTGGCTTCTTTGCCGCCTGCTACAGCAACGACTAATTGCAGCAATTGTTTTCCTACTGCATCAATGCTCTCTCCGGTAGCTACAACACCTGCGTTAAAGTCTATCCAGTTGGCTTTTTTCGTTGCCAGGTTGGTATTGGAGGCAATTTTTAAAGTCGGTGCCGGTGCACCAAAAGGTGTCCCCCGTCCCGTTGTAAATAATATCAGATGGGCTCCCGCCGCAGTTAAAGCCGTGGAAGACACTAGGTCATTCCCCGGCCCATACAACAGTGTTAAACCGTGTTTAGTTACCTGCTCACCATAATTAATCACATCTACAATAGGTGCTGTGCCACCCTTTTGGACGCAGCCGCAACTTTTGTCTTCCAGAGTCGTAATGCCGCCGGCTTTATTGCCGGGGCTGGGATTATCATAGACCACTTCATGATGAGCAATAAAATATTCTTTAAAACCATTGAGCATATCTGCTGCCTTTTGGAAGACCTGCCGGTCTACACAGCGGTTCATGAGCATGCCTTCGGCCCCAAACATTTCCGGCACTTCCGTGAGAATCGTACTGCCGCCTTGAGAAATGAGCATATCGCTAAAGCGTCCTACTACCGGATTAGCCGTAATACCGGATAATCCATCGGAGCCGCCGCACTTCATTCCCACTATTAACTTGTCAGCAGAAACGGTTTCTCTGTGGAAACTTTCGGCAAAGGAAGCGCACTGCTTCAACAACTCACGTCCCTTGGCCAGCTCGTCAGTTTCCTCCTGACAGTTCATAAACAAAATGCGTTTTTTATCGAAATCTCCCAATTCTTCCACAAACTGTTCGTGGGTCAGATTCTCGCAGCCTAAACTAACTACCAGCACGGCCCCCGCATTGGGGTGCCTAGCCAAATCCGCCAACAGTCGTCTGGTCTGAGCATGGTCCGCCCCTGTTTGACTGCAGCCAAAGGGATGAGTAAAGGCATGAAGGCCTTCCACGCTGCCCTTGACTAAATCAGTATTGTCCTTGGCCAATTTTTCGGCTATGTCATTGACACAACCCACGGTAGGGATAATCCAAATCTCGTTGCGGATACCTACCTTGCCATCCGACCGTTGATACCCCTGAAAAGTCAGGGGCTCACTATGAGGCATAGTGACAGGCACCGGGTGGTAGGAATAAGCTACTTCCCCCGACAGATTGGTCTTGGCATTATGGGTATGAATCCATTGGCCTTTTTTAATATCTGCCAAGGCGTGAGCAATGGGAAACCCGTATTTAATAATATTCTCGCCCTGCTGAATATCCTGCAAGGCAATTTTATGGCCCTGGTTAATGTCTTCCAAAGCCGTCACAGTAACTCCGTCCAGAATAATAGTCTGGCCCTTGGTCACAGGCTGCACTGCCACAGCCACATTATCATAAGGTGTAATACGAATTACAGGCTGCATAATTTTCACCCTTCATTTATTTTATAGGCAGGAAGCAAAAGCTGCTTCGGCACCCTTGGTCCTGATTAATTTCAAGTCTTCTACAACTTTAGCTTCCAATCCGGCAATAGCCGTCAAATCCTCGCCCCACATTTTTTCATTGGTAAGGACCGCTTTAACCAGTGCTTCCGGTGTATCACTCTTATGTTCAAAGTAGAAATCTAAAACCCAGCTATCATCTTGGACTGAGTATTCGTTACCTTTAGGACGCTTGCAAATCAACGCATCCTTGTCACGACGCTGAATGTCGTTACTAAAGAAGGCAATGTACGCAGCTAAAGACATGGTCAGGCATTTTGGCAGCTTGCCGTTCTTCGCAATATAGTCCTTGAAGGACGGCATATTGCGGGCCCGCCATTTAGAAGTAGAGTTCAAAGAAATGCTCAGCAGCTGGTGATTAACGAAAGGATTATTAAATCTGTCCTGTACTGCTTCCGCAAAGTTTTCCAAATCCTTTTTGTCCAAAGGCAGGGTAGGAATAATTTCCTTATGCAGCATGGTATTCATGAAATTACGAATGGTTTCGTTGTTCATACAATCACGGACAATATCCTGACCTGCTAAATAAGAACCCAGCACAAATCCTGTATGGGCACCGTTCAGAATGCGCACCTTTCTCTTCTTGTAAGGTGTTACGTCGTCTACAACCTGAACGTTAACGCCGGCCTTTTTAAAGGGCAGACGGTCTTCCAGTTCTTTAGGGCCGCCGATAATCCACACACCGAATACTTCACCCACATCCAAAAGCTTGTCGGTATAACCATTAGCTTTTTCCAAGGCAGTCTTTTCCTGCGGGTCGCGAATCTTGCCGGTAACAATTCTATCGACTAATGTGTTGCAGAAGATATTTTCTTTTCCCAGCCAGGTAATGAAATCTTCACCAAGTTTCCAATCCTTGGCATGGTGAAGGACACAATTCTCCAGTTCTTTGCCGTTATTATCAATCAGTTCGCAGCTGAGAATAATCACCCCTTTTTGCCCTGCCTTGAACCGTTCGTATAAAACACGGCACAATTTACCCGGGAAATTAATAGGCGGATTCTGATCGAATTTGGCCGCTGGGTCGTAGGTAATACCTGCTTCCGTAGTATTGGATACAATAATCTCCAGGTTCTTGCTGCGGGCCAATGCCATTAATCCCTCGAAATCGTCATAGGGATTGAGACAGCGGCTGACACTGGAAATAATTCTCTTAGCATCAATCTTTTTACCTTTTTCATTGCCCCGCAAATACAGGGTATATAAACCATCCTGATTGTTGAATTCTGCGGCAGAAGTGGAAGCACTGTGCTCAATAATTACAATTTTGCCGTTCCAGTCTGCCTTTTCATTGGCAATATCAAAAAAATAATCCACAAAAGCACGGAGAAAATTTCCCTTGCCAAATTGCATAACCTTCTCCGGGGCCTTTTTTTTCAGATACCCTTTGTACCCTATTTCTTCCAATGTTTTATAACTTAGCAGCGCCATTATATTGCCTCCTATTTACTGAAATCCAGACACACCTTTAACATCTTGCCGGCATTCTTATCAAAATCGGCAAAAGCTTTAGCTGCTTCCGTGAAACCATATGTATTAGTGACAATTTTTTCCAAAGGAACTTTACCGCCTTTTACCAAGTCAATAAGTTCCAAGAAATCTTTCTTCAAAGCATTTCTTGATCCATAAACTTTCAATTCTTTTTTCTGCAATAAAGTAAAGTTGAAATCTGCATTCTTCTTGCCAACCCCAACTTGTACTACCCTACCTCCGAAAGCTGCGGCATCAATACAGTTCAGGAAAGTGCTAGGCAGGCCAACAGCCTCAATAGCAACGTCAAAGCCACAGCCTTTGGTGATTTCTTCAACAGCTTTGGTGAAAGCCTCCTGACTAGAATTAAGAATAGTACCATCAACTCCAAAGGTATCTTGGGCATATTGCAGTTTATCGGGAGCCACATCGGAAATCCAGACTTTAGCACCCTTGGCTTTAGCAGCAATAGCAGCCAACACGCCAATAGTTCCGGCACCAATAACCAGTACTTTTTCACCCGGTTGAATATTGGCATGAGACACGCCATGGTAACCAATGCAGAATGGTTCAATCAAAGTAAGAGTACTGGCCGGCAAGCCTTTGCCGTCATAAATACGTTCAATGGGCATAGTGATATATTCGCAGAAAGCACCATCCCTCTGCACACCCATGGTTTGATTATCCATGCAGGCATTAACGATACCTCTTTGGCAGGAATAGCAATGACCACAATTAAAATATGGATTACAGGTAACTACCATACCAGGTTCTAATCCTTTGTCATTATTATCTATTTCTACGATTTCCGCCGAGAATTCATGGCCGGGAATACGTGGATAGCCAACATAAGCAAATGTTCCTCTATATGAACCTAAATCGCTGCCGCAAATTCCTCCGTACAATACTTTCAAAAGTGCTTCGCCTGGTTTACGCTCAGGTTTTGGAATGTCGTGAATTTCTACCTTACCCGGTTCCAAAATATAAATTGCTTTCATAGGTTTTCTTCCTTTCTAAAACTCTATCAAGCTGTTCAGTAACAACTTGATAGAGTTTGTTGAAAAAATTTTAAATTATTTATTCCTAGTAAATCAATTTCACCAGGAAGGTCGCAAAAGGCTCAAAATAAGTAATCAAAAGAAGATTGATAACTAACAAAACATAGAAAGGCACGGCTTCTTTAATAAAGGCCGCCGTCTTGCATTTTGTGATTGAGCATGTAACAAACATCAACGTGCCCATAGGCGGAGACAAAGCCCCAATAGCGTTATTGAAAATGTAAATCATAGCAAAGTGAATATCATTGATGCCATAAGATGCTGCAATAGGTGCCAGCAGTGGGACCAAAATAATCATGGAAGCATTACCTTCAATGAACATGCCCACAATCAGCAGGAAAATATTAACAACAATCAAAAAAACATATTTATTATCAATCGTGCTAAGCATCCAAGTAGTTAAAGTTTGCGGCACTCTTTCTTTGGTCAGAATCCAAGAGAATACCGAAGCAGCAGCAACTATCAGCAAAATGGAAGAAGTAGTGGCCGCTGTTTCTCTTAATGCCTTAGTTACATCAGAAGCCTTCATGGTTCTATACATAAATCCTAAAACCAAAGCATAAACAATAGCCACAGCTCCTGCTTCTGTTGCAGTAAAGATACCTACACGAATACCGCCGATAATAATGATTGGCAATAAGAGCGGTAAAAAAGCAGGTTTTAAAGCGCCGAAAAATCTGTCAGCGGTTATTTTTTCCTGAGTCAGGATGCCATAACCCCTTTTCTTAGAAATTATTCCCACCAGAATCATCATGGTTACACATAATAAAAGTCCAATACCAATGCCGGAAACAAAAAGCTTACCAATAGAAACATTGGCAATGCAGCCATAAAGAATCATGGCAATGCCAGGTGGAATCAGTGGCGTAATCATGGAAGATGTGGCTGTTACCACAGCGGAAAATTCCAAGGAGAAACCTTTTTTTACCATTTCAGGAACCAGCATCTTTGATTCCATGGCCGCATCTGCCAGGTTGGAACCTGATAGCCCGCCCATTACAGTAGAAAGCATTACATTCACCTGAGCCAGGCCGCCCGGCAATTTTCCTGTAATTACTTCGCAGAAATTCATAATCCGGTTTGTTACGCCTGCATAGTTCATGACAATGCCTGCGCAGACGAAAAATGGAATGGCCAGCAAGGCAATTTTTTCCGTACCCAAAATCGTTTGCTGGGCAAAAACAATGGGATTAACGGCAGGGTTCATAATAAAATATACCAAAGAACCGCCTAAAACGGAAATAAACACAGGCACTTTAAGGAAAAGCAAAGCTAACATAACAACCGAGGCAATTATTAATAAATCACTCATGTGCTTTGATTGCCTCCTTTGCTTCAGAATTAACATTCATATAAAGACTGTAAAAATAACTGATAAGCATATCTACATATGATACCAAGGCAATACCGTAAACCAGACTAAATGGTATCTTAAGCATGCTTGTAGCGCGTCCGCTTCTCGAAAATATCTCAATAAAGCCCAAGGTTTCTTTAAACAAATAGACAAGGACAACAACAACTACTGCAGAAATCATAACAGTCATGACTTTTTGCATGGGTTTGGGCATTAAATCAACGAACATCTCTATTGCCACATGATTTCCGTACCTGAAGGCAGGGCCTGCGCCGGCGAAGACGATCCAGACGAGACAAGACGTCTGGACCTCCTCCAGCCAAGTGAAAGGTGCGGATAGAACGTAGCGATAGAATACGCCTAAAAAGGTAAGGAATATCAGAATGGCCAACATAATACCAGCCACTATAATATCCAGGTTACCTAAAAATTTTAGGACCTTATTATTCTTCATCCACTCATCCCCTCAAACTATCTTCTTATTTTGCTCCCATTGCCTTACGAACTGTTTCATACAATCCGTCAGACCAACCAAAGTCCTTGCCTTTAGCATAGAAAGATTTTGCTTTTGCCCTAAAGGCCTTCAATACTTCTTCAGAAGGCACTACAACAGTAACCCCTTCTTTTTTCATCTTATCCAAATAGCCTTTTTCAGAATCTTGTTGAATTTTGTTATTCATTACACCGGCTTCTTCAGCTGTTTCCGTTACCCATTTTTGTTGCTCGGGAGTTAAGCCTTTAAACCATTTTTCAGAAACAACCCATGTAGTGAAATTCAAAACATGACCATCAAGAATCAGGTTCTTGGCAACTTCTTGTAATTTTCTGCCATACAGAGTAGCTATAGGATTCTCAGCACCATCAATAGTCTTTGTCTGTAAAGCTTGATATACCTCGCCTAAAGGCATACCGGTGGAGGTCGCCCCTAAAATATCGAAACCTACAGATTGAATCTTGTTGGAAGGAACACGAATCTTCATGCCTTTCAAATCATCAACTTTGTTAACAGGATTTACCGTCATAGTATGACGAGCGCCATAAACCCAGTTGGAAGCAATAATGTGCAAGCCTTTTTTATCCAGTTTATCGCATTGTTGTTTGTACCAATCTGATTTAGTCAATTTCCAGCATTGATCCCAGTTGTCAAACAGGAAGGGTCCAAATACGATGCCAAAATCAGGAACACCATAGTCAGCATAGAAAGCACCATCAGCCAAAGTACAAACAGGTTCTCCCATAAGCATGGAGTCAATCAAAGCAGATTTATTGCCCAATTGAGAGTCAGGATACGTAACGATTTCCATTTTACCACCTGACTTTTTCTTGATAATTTCCTTGGCTTTTTCCCAAGCTTGACCCAGCGGCTCAGAAACTGAATTCTCGTAAGCCACCTGCATAGTGATTACACCGTCTTTTTTAGCCGGAGCAGCAGGTTTTTTAGCAGCTTTCTTATCACCACCGCCACCACCGCATCCTGCCAATGACATCACCATAGCTCCCGCTAACAAGCTCATTAAAATTTTTTTCCCTTTCATTAATAAAACCCCCTCTTTTTCTTTTTTTAAATCTCCAATTTTATTTTAACACGTATGACTGAATAGTCAACGAATTTAAAATTTTGGGAAAATTATGCCAACGTGTGACAAAGTCTCCTGCCACACTTCACATTACAAAATTTTCTCCAGTGCCGCCAGATCTGAGGTCGTTGTGGACCAGCAGGTAGCAAATCTGTACACAGTGTGTGTTTCATCGTATTTTTCCCAGAAACTTAATGTTACCTGCTTAGACAGTTCCTCTGCCTTCTTGTTTTCCAGGATAATAAACTGCTGGTTGGTTGGTGATTCCAGGAAAAATTTAATGTTTTTGCTCTTAAACAACTTTTTCAGTTCTTCAGCCATATCAATGGCGTGTTTGCTAATTTCAAAATAGAGATTGTCCGTAAAGAGCGTGTCAAATTGAACTCCTAAAAGTCTGCCTTTCGCTAGGAGAGCTCCACGTTTTTTTATGAGATTAACGAAATGGGCCGGTCTATTCTTTTTAGTAAAGACCACAGCTTCACCACACAAAGCCCCTACTTTAGTTCCCCCGATGTAGAAAACATCACATATTTCGGCAATGTCAGCCAATGTTACGTCAGTAGCACGACTCATAAGGCCATAGCCTAATCTTGCCCCATCTACAAACAGGGGGATTTTAAATTCGTGGCAAACCTCTGCAATATCTATTAATTCTTGTTTGGTGTACAATGTGCCATATTCCGTGGGATGAGAAATGTAAGCCATCCCCGGGAATACCATGTGTTCATGATTACCATCCCCGTAAAAATCGGTAATGTACTGTTTTAAAATCTTGGCCGACATTTTCCCGTCTTTTTGAGGAATGGTCAAGACTTTATTGCCTGAATATTCAATAGCTCCTGCTTCATGAGTGTTAACGTGACCTGTAGTGGCCGCAACCACGCCTTCATACCCTTTCAGCATCGTAGAAATGATGACCGCATTAGTTTGTGTTCCACCTACCAAGAATTCCACCTGAGCATCCGGACAGCCACAGGCCTTGGCAATTTTTTCTTTGGCACTTGTACAATACTTATCTACACCATATCCGGACAACGGTTCCAAATTTGTTTCTGCCAATCGTTGTAAAATTTTAGGATGTGCACCCGTTAAATAATCGCACTCAAATGATAACATTATTTGTTGTTCCTCCTCTTATAACTATGTTTTCATTATAGCATAAAAATAGCATAAAAGTTGACAAAACCTTACTGTCTGGGTTTTGTCAACTTCTTTGCCTGATGTCCTTTGGCAATTTATATATACAATATATAGTTGGTGTAACCTATTATTTTACTTCGTTAGACCTTACCAGATAACTGCGGATTATGTCGCAGGATGCGGCGAACTCTTTCAGCTCTTCCGAGGACAGCTCTACTTCATAAACACCTTCCATGCCGCCCTTCCCTATAATACAGGGCACTCCGATTGCCACGTCTTTTTGCCCGAATTCCCCTTCCAGAGCTGTGGAGCAAGGCCACACTATTTTCTCATCATGGAAAATAGCCTTGATAAGTTTCAATGCTACATTAGCTATGCCAAATTCCGTACATTCTTTATTATTGTAAATAAAATTGGCGGCAGTGCGAACCTGCTGCTGAATAACCCCTAAGTCCAAGGCTGCCACTTTTGGGGTTTTCCTGCGCAATTCTCCCAAGGTTTCGCCTAAAACACGCACTTTGGACCAAACCACAAAGGAAGAATTACCATGTTCTCCCATGCAATAGGCCTGAATAGATTGGCGGTTATAGCCTGTCTCCTTGTTTAACTCACGCAGCAAGCGGAATGTTTCCAGGCCTGTACCTGTACAAAAACAACGATTTCTCTTCCACTGCATTTTGCGGCGGATGTGCTCACAGACAATATCTGCCGGATTGGAAATACTAATCATTATGCCCTTAAAATCTACCTTCTGCAAATGGCTGATTACCTCATTTGCCACCCGGACTGTCTCCTCAAACATGTCCAGCCTGTCTTCCAATTTCTTTCTGGTACGTCCAAAGGACATAATCATAATGTCTGCATCATTCAAGTCATCATAGTTTCCTTCCCTGACACGACAAGCTCTGCCGCATATGGACCCGCTTACGGCATCGTCAATATCCAAGGCCTGGGCTGCTGCCTTGTGGGGTACTATATCGATTAAGGCAATCTCGTCTGCCTCTCCGGACTGTGCTAAAGCCAGTCCTACATGGGAACCTACATGTCCTGCACCAACAATTACTACTTTTCTTGTTTTGAACACAGCAATCACCTCGTTTAGTTTTTTGTCCAGCGTGTGGTTGCTCCCAACATACTCCGCTTTCATTGTATAAAAATTACCCCGATGTTTCAACACCGGGGCACTAATTTAAGTATTAAAATTATCTTGCTAAATCTCCTACACTTTCCAGAATATAGTGCGGTCTATAGGAGAATTTACGCATAATATGCTCATTGGTAACCCCACTAAGCACCAGAACAGTTTCCAGCCCTGTTTCTACGCCTGCGACAATATCTGTATCCATTCTATCGCCGATCATAACAGCATCTGCGGAATGGACTCCCAAAAGTTTCAGACCCGTGCGCATAAAACAGGCCCGTTTCCCTTGTCACACTATATCAGTTGATGTTCTAAATATTTTCCTGACATATAACGCCAAATATAGACTACGGCACGCACAGCCCAATCCAGATACATAGCCAGCCAGGCCCCGAACATGCCAAAGCCTAATGGTCCGCAGAGAATATACGCTCCCCCTATGCGGAAAACAATCATGGTAAAAACTCCTACGCACATAGCAAAACGTGCGTCCCCTGCTGCCCGAAACGTAACCGGCAAAGTAAAAGAAAAAGGCCAGAAAAAAACTTCAAAAACAACGTGCGTCCAAGTAATCAGCCAAACTAAATTCATGGTGGTAGCCGGCAAACCGTAAATTCTGTTAATGAGTGGCCAAAAGGCAAAAACCACTGCTGAAATAACCAGATTGGCGCCGATAACCACACCGATAATTTTCTTGGTATAATATTTGCTTTGGGCTATATCCCCTGCGCCAAGGCACCGGGCGATAACCGTGGTCATGCCGGCATTAATGGCCAAGCCCGGAATAACCTCCAAGCCGCCGATGAGGTTACCAATAGCATTAGCTGCGATGGCACCTGTACCAAAGGTCGTTACCAGAGACAGAACCACAATTTTCCCCAATTGAAACATACCATTTTCTATGCTAAAAGGTATTCCCACCTTAAGCATTTTTTTAATCAGGTCAAGATTGAGTTTAACTTTAAGCAGGGGCGGCAATTGCAAGTGGAAACTATAATTACGCCCGCAATACAAGATTATAACCACAGAAATTATGCGGGAATTCAACGTAGACAACGCAACCCCCGTAACTCCCCAGCCCAGTACAAAAACCGATAGGGCATTGCCTATAATGTTAAGAATGTTCATGAACACTACAGTCAACATAGGAAGCTTAGTATTTCCGGCTGTACGAAATATGGCACTGCCTGCTTGAAACAATGCCATAAAAGGAATTGTCGTGCCCAGCACCAGCATATATTTGTTGGCATTGTCTATCACGTCAGGAGACGAACTGCCGAAGAGAGTGGCAAAAACGAAATTTTTACTGGCATAAAAAAGCACCATGAGAAGGACAGAAACAATACCGGTCAGCCAAATAAGCTGCCGTCCTCCTTCCCTGGCTTTATCCAAATCACCCCTGCCCATATATTGGCCGATGATAACGGAGCCCCCTGTAGCCAAAGCCACAAAAACCAGATTCAATAAAACTCCGATATGGTCAATAAGAGATACCCCGGAAACAGCCGCCTCTCCTATGGATGCTACCATCATAGAATCAGCCATACCTACGGATATGACTAATACTTGTTCAATTACTAAAGGGAAAAACAAATGTAAAAGATCTTTATTAGAAAATAACATGAATTAAATCTCTCTTCTTAAAATATTACGTATACTTTATCGCTTAAAGTCTACTCTGTGTCAAGTATAATACATAGCGATGGATGTCGATAATCCTCATATTTTCCTGCCGACTGAACGAAGCTATTACCTCATAAACATAACTACAATAGGTGCCATAAGGGCAGTGGCAACGCCGATAAAACTAATAGCCAGAGACGAGAAAGCAACCTGGGTCATGCTGATGGGGATACAGCTGCTAGTCCCCAAAGCATGGCTGGAGGCGCCTATAGCAAAGCCAATAGCTACATCGTTGGTTACGCCTAATAGCTTTAGTATCCTGTGAGCGAACACAGCCCCTACCAACCCTGTAAAAGCAACTGCTGCAATTGTTATGGCAGGGATACCGCCTATATCTGCAGAAATTTCCATGGCAATGGGAGTAGTTATAGATTTAGGCAACAGGGAAAGAGTGATTTCCTTACTGACCCCGAATAATTTGCTAAAACCCAGTGCTGACCCAATTCCCGCTGCAGTCCCTACTAGTGTTGCCGCTAATAGTTCTTTAAAATTGTTTTTTAACAATTCAAGATTTTTCACCAGCGGCAGGCCCAAGGCAATGGTAGCAGGGCCTAAAAATAAAGATACAAATCTCCCGCCTATTTCATACTCTTTATAAGTAAAAATATCCTGGCACAACAAAAATCCGATAATCAAAAGCGTGGAGGTAAAAAAAGGCGGCAGCAGTGATGTTTTTAATTTTTTTGCCAGTAATTCTCCCAAATAAAAAGTCAGCAAAGTAAGGGTTATACCTGGTAGGGGTGAATTCAACATAAATTTAATCATCAGTGTCCACCCTCTTTCTCGCCAGTATCCGTTGAAGGAAAAGACCTGTCACCACCAATGTAACGATGGTTGAACAAAAAATTGTTCCCAAAATCGCCAGCCACTCTTTTGCTATTACATCCAAATACAGCACAATACTCACAGAACCTGCCACAAAAAAAAGGTTCAATTTAGCCAAAAGCAATTTGCAAATATCATCTACTTGAGATATTTTTATCACTTTAAAAGCCAGTAAAATCGCAAAAATCATCATGGCCAAAAGAGGCGCCGGAAATGAGCTTCCTAAAAGTGCTAATATCGCTGTTGCCAATAATTGAAGAGTTATAATAATAGTAAATCCGATAAAGAGTTCATCTGCTTTCATAGCTATCCTCCTGTTTTTTGTGTAGTCTTTATTTTAACACATTCAATGGGTGTCTGTATACAAAAAAAAGCCCGGCTTTAAGCCGAGCTTTTGCTTATCCCAGATACCTTATTTCCAAAAATCCAGATTCTCATTTCCCATGCCTACATCAGCAGCCTTAAATACAGGTTTCTTACCTTCGGCCAATTGTTTGCCGTAGTCATTCATAACCTTCAGGGCCGTACCGCTCAAAGCCAAAATAGAAGGGATATTGATCAGGCACATCACAGCCATCAGAATATCAGCAATAGCCCAAGCATTGCTCATGGATAATGCTGCTCCGAAGAAAATAACCAGGGAAGCAACAACTCTGTATTTAACCATAAAAGAAGCAGAGGGAACCTTGCTGCCATTTAAGTATGCCAGGCAGTTATCCACATAGAACAGATTACCAATCAAAGTCGTGAAAGCAAACAGAATCATAGCTACGGTAATCATAATAGGGCCAAAGGAACCAAAATCAGCCTGAGTGGCAGCCTGAACATAAGGCGCACCTGCCAATTTAGCTGTAGGCACTATACCTGAGAACATGCACATCAGAGCCGTAGACGTGCACAGCACTGTATCAATAAATACTGAAAGCATCTGTACCAGACCCTGCTGCGCCGGATGATGAACATCGGCAGAAGCTGCCGCGTTAGGAGCGCTGCCGACACCGGCTTCGTTGGAATACAGACCACGTTTAATGCCATACATTAAGCAAGAACCACTGATGCCTGCCATGATTTTTTGGAAATCCATGGCGTCGCTCATGACTTTGCCAACAACAGAAGGGAGCATGTCTAAATGCATGATAATAATTGCTACAGATAAAAGCACATAGAAAATACCCATAATAGGAACCAGCTTATCAGTAATATTTACGATACGCTTACCGCCACCCATTACACAATAACCAACCAGAACAGCAAGAATGGCACCGATAATCCATGGGGTAATGGCCTTATCATAGAAACCATAAACTACGAAGGTAGACTGCAGGTTGTAAGCAGCCAACATATTAAACCCGCCTGCATAAGTCAAAATCAGTGAAATGGCAAAAGCCGCGCCTAATTTCTTATTATGTAAAGCATGTTCAATATAATAAGCAGGGCCACCATAGCAGTCCCCATTAGCATCCCGGCGCTTGTAAACCTGAGCTAATGTACTTTCAATAAAGGCTGTAGCACCGCCAATAGTGGCAATAACCCATAACCAGAATAACGCACCGAAACCACCCAAACAAATAGCTGTGGAAACACCTACGATATTACCTGTACCAACACGGGAAGCTGTAGAAACCATTAAAGCCTGGAAAGAAGAAATTGATCCCTCTTTAGAAGGTTTTTCCATTACTACTCTAATACTTTGCAAAAACCAACGTACCTGCACAAATCCGGTTCTAAAACTGAAATACAGACCGGCGCCCAACAAGACCACAATCAAAATTGGGTAATACAGAACTCCATCCAAATAGTCAAGAAAAGCTGACACTACACACCACTCCTTTTGTTTAGAACCAACGCTTTTCCCCCCGACTCCATTGTCGGTTCATTATTTACTTAGATTTTACACTATAAAGCTAACTTCTGTCAAAATAATATTACCTGTCGACAGCATCCCTTTCTTTACCATTTTTTGTCTCATCATATTATGGTCACGAGTAAAGCGGCATACTCCCACCACTTAATCACTAAGTGATTTGAAGTGAGGCTGCCCAAAATATTTAGCTAAAACTGTTAACTATGAGTCTTGGCTGTATATTTGATTAACGTTTGATATATTATCGACGGTTCGATAGGTTTAGAAAGGTGTTCGTTCATACCCACCGACAAACTTATCTTCACATCTTCGTCAAAAGCATTAGCACTGAGGGCAATAATCGGCACCGTTTTAGCATCTTCTCTTGGTAAAGCACGAATAGACTTAGTCGCTGCCAAGCCATCCATTCTTGGCATCCGAACATCCATAAGGATAGCATCATAATACCCCGGTTTACTACTACTGAACTTATCCAACCCTGCTTGTCCATTTTCAGCGCTTTCAACAAAAATACCGACTCTTTGCAGCATTGCTGTAGCAATCTTGGTATTAAGGAGATTATCTTCACACAGCAATACCCTTTTACCTTGCAAAGCATTAAAATTCTGAGATAAATTCACATTATCTTGGTGTTGTGGCATTGGCACTGCTTGCGAAGGTATCCGTAGAGTAAAATCCGTTCCCTGACCCACTACACTCTTACAGGTAATAGTCCCCTGCATCTTTCTTACCAATCGTTTTACAATGTAGAGTCCTAACCCCGTACCCATGTTATATTCACTGGCTGCCTTTTCTTGCTCAAATTCATGGAACAAATGGTTTTTAAGAAAATCTTCACTCATGCCTATGCCATTATCCCGCACATGAAACTCGAAAAATCCCTGACCATTCTCCCATTCCTTATATTCTGTAGTCATTTCAACTTTGCCACCTTTTTTATTATATTTGATGGCATTGCTAATTAGATTAACGAAAATTTGCTGTACCCGCATTTTATCAAAGAGTGCGCAGCCTGTGGAAAATTCCTTGCAGGACATGGTTAATTCTATGTCCTTTTCTTTAGCCTTAGGTAAGATTATGGACTTTATATCTTTGACAAAATCATTGTATGAATAAGGTGTAACATGAAGTACAAAACTATTATCATTCATCTTGCTTACATCCAAAACATCATTAAGCAATGACATCATAAATTGACCGGATATTTTAATGTCAGCTAAAGCATCATCATATTGAGCAGCCTCGCCACAACCTTTGGCCAGTTCCACTATTCCTAAAATGCCGTTCATAGGAGTTCTGATGTCATGGCTTAGTTGAGAAAAGAAATTCTCTTTTGCCTGCTCGGACTGCCGAGCTAGTGCCAAAGCACTTCTTAACTTATCTCGCTGTTTTTCCTCTTCTATAAATTGCTTCGTGATATCAATACGAGACATCAAAATATCTTGTTTTTCCTCATTCAAATAGCAATAGTGCAATTCTTTCCGGAAGTGCTGCCCATCAGCACCGATAACGGAAAAAGCATAAGAGTAGGTCTCATTTTTGTCCAAATGAGCAATTATATTGCTTAACTCCATGTTGCGCAAAGTACTTTCCCTATCCTCAGGTGCAACTACTTTATTCACCGCGAAATGGCAATCCGTCCCGTAATCTGCACTTAAACGAGGATTTGTTTCATGTAAGTTGTCTTTAATATTACGCATAAAAATCTGCTTTGTGACTATATCTATTATGGCTACATAATCAAACTGGGTTGCCACTAGCTTTTTAACAATCATGCTTTCTAAGAACTGGTCGCTCACATCAATAGCTCTTATGTAAGCAATAATATCCCCGTCCGGAAAACTCCTACTAGTATGGACATGGAGTTTGGTCCAGTAAAGTCCCGCATCTATGGCTTTCCTGGTATAAATGAATTCTGTGTCATATTTACCATCCAAAAAACGTTGCATTAGATTTTTACGATCAAAAAGCTCCTGAATTTTTCCCTTGTCTTTAACAAAAGCCGCTGTATCCGCTACCATATCCAGGTTTTCTTTATAGGAAGGAGTAAAGGGAAGAGAACGTTGAGGATTAAGGAAAAAATAAAATTCAACAGTGTCCTTTGTGATATTGGCAAACCCTTGGCAAACCAAATTAGTGTCACTGCTATTTCTTAATAGCTCCTTTTGGCAAGAAGCTGACCGTGCTTGCTGTTGTCTAAACTCGGCTTCTTTCTTTAACCTGGTATTTTCCTGTTCTGTAACATCGTTGGTTACAGAAAGGAATAAAATTGTATTGGGCTCATCTTGCCGAATAGCCTTTATTCTTTTATTTAGCCAAAGGCTTTTATCTTTAGATGCAAATTTAAATAAAACATCTATAGCATTTCCTGCCTGCAAAGACTCGAAGACGGCTGTCTGAATTTTTAATTTATCTGTTTCGCTTACAGCTCCGAGCCAAAGATTCCTGCTATATTCATTCAACGACTTAATGCCAATATACCGAAGAAAACTTTTATTGGCAAAAATAGGTTCTTCTTTGTTGTCTTTAATTTTAAATATGGAAATGCTGCTGTCAATATTTTCCGCAAGAATTTCTAATTGGTTTAAGGTATTTTCCACACTCTTCACGGTTCTTCCTCCTTTTCCGCAGCCAGCAGGCAATCTTGGCGGTTCATTGTGTTACAGTCCCCTCTTTATCTTACCGTTCTAGTGGTATAAACCCAAATTTGTCTACGTCAAAGAGTCCACGGTTAGTCAATTTGATGGAGGGAATCACAGGCAGGGACATGAAGCACAATGTCATAATGGGGTCCACCTGCTTATTGACCCCTAACCGCTTAATGGCCTGATTGTGAATTTTTTCCAGCTGTTTGTCCACCCACTTGCCATCTTTGTCACTCATGAGACCAGCAATAGGCAAAGGCATGTCAGCCAAAACCTTGTTGTTTTTTACTACGACCATGCCGCCGCCCATGGCTACCAACCGACTAACGGCAAAGGCCATATCCGCATTATTGGTACCAACTACGATTATATTGTGGGAATCATGGGCAATGGTAACAGCAATAGCCCCTGACTTAATCCCATAACCCCTTATAAGTCCCAGTCCAACTGTTCCCGTATTATGATGACGTTCTACAACTGCGACTTTTACCACATCTTCCTGCGGGTTATAAACAAAGTCACCATTGGCATCCAAAGTGATTTTCGCTGTACCATTTCTAGTAATAATCTGGCCGGGAATTAAATCGATAGTATTAACCTCGTACCCAGACAAGTGAAGCTGAAGCTTGGCCTCGCTGAATTTTTTTGCCCGGACAGAACTTCCCACCGATTTAATGCTAAATTTTTTCTCTTTGAGCAAATAGCGTCCCTTTTGAGCAACCAGAGTGCCGTCAATCCACGTCTGACTAGGTTTGAAATTCTTTAGGTCCGGCAAGATAACAATATCTGCCCTCCGGCCAGGTGCCAAAGCTCCTCTGTCATGCAAGCCATAGCATTCTGCCGGATTGATTGTGGCCATGGTCAAAGCCGCCAATGGCTCTATACCCCGCTCCACGCAGTATTTTAAGTCATAATTAATATGACCGCGCTCAAAAATCGTCTTAGGATGCAAATCATCGCTGCACAACAAGCAATGCCTCATATTGGCAGGAGTCACACCCTTAATCAACTCCGGAAGATTTTCTGCCGCTGAACCGTTGCGCAGCATAACATACATCCCTAGAGCCAGTCTCTCCTGCATTTCTTCCAATGTGTAACACTCATGGTCAGTCCGAATTCCTGCCGCTGCATAGGCAACCAACCCCTTGCCTAAAAGTCCGGGGCTATGCCCGTCAATAATTTTATCTGCTTTGTGAGCAGCCGTTAATTTAGCCAATACTTCCTTGTCGCAGTTAATGACTCCCGGGGCATTCATAAATTCTCCCAACCCCAGGATTTTATCGTTAGCCAAAGGTTTCCCCATGTCTTTAGCATGCAAAACTGCACCCGCATCTTCAAAAGGCGTAGACGGCACGCAGGAAGGTAACATGTATTCTATATGCAAAGTAGTTTGAACGGCTGCTGCAATCATATATTTCAGGCCCTTTAATCCGCAGACATTGACTATTTCATGAGGATCGGCAATTATGCTGGTTGTACCGAGAGGTGTTATAAGTTTGCCGAACTCTTCCGGACTTAAGTAAGATGATTCAATATGAATATGCCCGTCAATAAATCCCGGCGCCGCATATTGATTATGGCAGTTTATTTCTTTTTCCCCTTGATATTGCTCGCCGATTCCTGCTATCAGTCCGTCAACCACAGCAATATCGCCTTTTATTATTTTTTGGTTAAATACATCGCAAATCCGGCAATTTTTCAATACTAGGTCAGCCTTCCGGCGTCCCTGGGCCACCAATATCAACTTTTCCAATGATTTTACGTTGTTTTTTTCCATGATTTCACCCTCCTACTTATACATTCTACCATAAAAATTAAATGTTGCTCAATTTGCTTATCGAATATATAATATTATCTGAGGTGAAGACTCCAAAACAATTTAATAGGGGGTAATATCAATGGAGAAAGAAACAGGTTTTTTAGAGAATCTGTTCCATTTGCGTGAAAATAACACAAATGTCAGAACAGAATGTGTGGCCGGTATTACGACTTTTATGACTATGGCGTATATTTTGGCCGTTAATCCTAGTATCCTAAGTGTTTCAGGAATGGATAAAGGAGCAGTTTTAACAGCTACTGCCTTGGCTTCCGCCTTAGCTACTATTTTGATGGCAGTCCTAGCCAACTACCCGTTTGCCTTGGCTCCCGGCATGGGGCTAAATGCCTATTTTGCCTTTACAGTCGTAAAACAAATGGGCTATACTTGGCAGATGGCTTTGGCTGCTGTTTTCGTGGAAGGTGTTATTTTCATTATCTTATCATTAACCAGTGTCCGGGAAGCTATTTTTAATGCCATCCCCTTAACACTAAAAAGAGCTGTTTCGGTAGGTATTGGCTTGTTTATTGCATTCATCGGTCTGCAAAATGCTCATATTGTTGTTGCTAATCCTGCGACTAAAGTTTCTCTTTTTTCTTTCAGCCAGTCTATTGCTAAAGGTTCTTTTGCCACAGATGGTATTACGGTGGTTCTTGCCGTTCTGGGTGTTATAATTACTGCTTTCATGATGGTTAAAAATGTCCGCGGGAATATTCTTTGGGGTATTGTCATTACTTGGATTCTAGGTATTGCCTGCGAATTAACAGGCCTGTACATTCCCAATCCCGCGAAAGGTGCTTTCAGCGTTCTGCCCAATCTATCTGCCGGTATTGCTTCCTTTACCCCGGCAAGCTTGTCTCCTATTTTTATGAAATTTGATTTTTCCAAATTTTTCTCTTTGGATTTTTTGGTAATAATGTTCTCTTTCCTTTTTGTTGATATGTTTGATACTTTGGGCACTTTGATTGGTGTTGCATCTAAAGTTGATATGTTGGATGCAGACGGGCATCTGCCCCGCATCAAAGGCGCATTAATGGCTGATGCTGTTGGTACCTGTGCAGGTGCTGTCTTGGGCACCAGTACTACCACCACTTTCGTAGAAAGCGCTGCCGGCGTAACAGAAGGCGGTCGTACCGGACTCACTGCCATGGTAGTGGCACTCCTGTTCCTGCTGAGTTTGTTTTTCGCGCCTTTCTTCCTGGCTATTCCTGCTTTTGCTACGGCGCCAGCTTTGATTATTGTTGGCTTCTTGATGTTCACTGCCGTATCCAAAATTGATATGGATGATTTAAGTGAAGCAATCCCTGCTTATATAACAATCATTGCTATGCCTTTCTGCTACAGTATTTCCGAAGGTATCTGCTTTGGTATTATCTCCTATGTCATCATTAATATGTTGGCAGGTAAAGGCGAAAAAGCCAGTCTTTTGATGAAGATTTTAGCTGTAATCTTTATCTTGAAGTACGTTCTGCTGTAACAACGAACCATTTTTTGTCAACTTTTAGCCGTAAAAAAGGCCGAATAATTATTCGGCCTTTTTTGTGCTGCAATTTGTGGGTGGTACCGGTGTTACTGTAGTAACTGTCACCACTGTAACGACGGTACTTTTAGTCTTTGTATGGTTTAATATTGGTTATGACTTCCCGCCTGCGTTTACGGAATTCGTCGTTAATGTTTTATGCTCAATTTTCTACGGCCTTTGTATTATTCCTTGCAGCATGTTACTCTTCTTTTGCTACCCCGTCACAGACTTTCCTTAAAAGGACCAAAAACGTTTTTGTTTCCTCTTTGGTTAAAGGAGCTCTCAGCCATGCTTCGGTTCTAATCATGGATGAATAAGCTATTCGGCTCTGTTTTTCTCCTTTTTTGGTAATATGGATAAGTTTAATGCGGCCATCAGCTTTATCTGCCTGCACTTCCACGCAGGCCTTTTGTTTTAACCTGCTAACGATGCCTGTAGCCGTCGGCTGGGCAATATGCAAAGCTTCTTTAATGTCTTTAAGAGCCAGTTGCTTGCCGGGAGTTTCGGATAGCAGAACCAATGTGGTAATTTGGGAAAAGGTCAAACCATTGCCTCGCAGCTCATTATTGGCTTTTTTATCCAAAACACTATGTATATATTTAATCATGGCACCGCAATTATAGGGTACTTTCATAATATCCTCCTCTTTCCTGTAAGGCTGTTAATTATTATATAGCATAGTAAGGAAAAACTGTCAAACAAATATACCATTGACAAAAATTGCATAGCGTGCTATCTTATTCCATGATATATAGCACGCTATGTTTTTATTATGTTCTTTTTATGGAATTGAGGGATATTATGAATGCTATCGAAATATCAATCCGAAGACCTGTTACTGTTATAATTTGTACTTTAGCTATTATTTTCTTCGGTCTCTACGTTTATACTCAGATGCCTCAGCAAAAACGTCCTGATACGGATTTCCCCGTGGTCACCGTTACCACCACTATGTCAGGAGCTAACGCTTCTGTTATGGATAATGATGTGGCTGATGTATTGGAAGAAAAGTTAAACGGTATTTCCGGCGTGAGCAGTATTTCTTCCAGCAGTTATCAGGGACGCAGTGTTACTACTATTGAATTTAACATGGACAAAGATATTAATGTTGCCGCCAGTGACGTTCGCGATAAGGTATCCTCAGCGGCCGGTGACCTACCTGACGAAGCCGATTCCCCTATTGTAGAAAAATTGGATGCTACTTCCGATGCTATTGTCCAAATCGCCATTACCGGTGATGCTACGGAAAAAGAAATGTCTCATTACATCAGTAAAATTTTAAAACCTCAATTGCAGGCTGTCAATAACGTAGGTGCGGTAACTACAGCAGGACTGAGAGACAGGGAAATTCGCATCTGGGTAGACCCGGCTGCTCTTCATGCCAAGGGTTTAGTTATGGACGACATTGCTACTGCCGTTAACAAGAAACACGTAGAACTGCCCGCCGGCAGTGTGCTCCGTGATACTTACGATGTGGACTTACGCGTTAACGCAGAATACGCCACCGTAGAAGAAATGGAAAATCTCCCTCTTACCACCACTAATGGCAGTGTTATCCGCTTAAAAGATGTAGCTACGGTAAAAGACAGTTTTGAAGAAACTGCCGATGCTGCTATGTACAATGATAACAAGACCATTATTGTGGGTGTTAAAAAGCAGAGCGGTGCCAACGAAGTTGAATTGAGTGATAATGTTTTAAAAACCTTAAAAGAACTGGAATCTTCCATGCCTGCGGGAATAAAAATGAATGTCATTTATAATCAGGCAGATTTCATTCACTCCTCAATTAATGGTGCCTTATCTGATACAGAAAGTTCTATCTTGCTTACCTCAATATTAATGTTCTTATTCTTGCAGACTTTCCGGGCAACCTTCGTAACCGTTATCACTATTCCCGTTTGCCTATTGGGCAGTTTTATCATTATGCAAAAGCTTAACATTACTTTAAACGGCCTATCAATGATGGCCATTTCTCTTTCGGTGGGTATGGTTGTTGATGCCACTACTGTTGTTCTGGAAAATGTTACCCGGCATATGAAAGCAGGAGAAAAAGCCATGGATGCCGCATTAGTGGGTGCCCAAGAAATGGCTTTCTCTGTCACCGGCGGCGTGCTGACCACAGTTGCTGTTTTCACTCCTATCGCTTTCATGAGCGGTATTGTGGGTAAATTTTTTAGAGCTTTTGGATTAACAGTAATCTTGACTATTTCTATTTCCCTGATTTTATCTATGACTTTGACACCTTTTAGCTGCTCACGTATTTTAAAGTTCACCAAGTTAAGCAGGATCGGTAACTACTGCAATAATAAGCTTACTGCTTTAGAAGCAATCTATCGTCAGGCCCTGACCTGGGCTGTATACCACAGAAAAGCTACTATGCTAATAGCCGGCGGTTTGTTTGCCTTGGGAATTTTTCTGGCCAGCCGCATCGGCACCAGTTTTATACCTAACACGGATGAGGGTGTTTTCCAGGTTAACTGTGAATTACCTTCCGGTTCTTCTATTGACGAAAGTTATGCAACTTTACAAGACATCGGCAAAACTGTCCGCAACAATAAATATGTGAAATATACTTACACTACCATTGGTACCAATAGCGGCACAGAAAAAAATCAAGGTACGATTTATGCTCAGCTAATTCCTAAAGGGAATCGTCCTTCCTACGATAAAGTCCAAAATCAAATTCGCCCTTTCCTTACCCAATATAGAGATGTAACTACTAACTTTTCAACGCAAGCGGGCAAAGATGTAAACATGACTTTAACAGGCAGTACGGCAGAAGAACTTTATCCTATTGCCCAAAAGATGATTGATGAAGCCGGAAAAACCGGCAATTTGCTTGATATGTCAACTGATGTACGATTGGATAAACCCGAATACAATGTAAAAATCAATCGTGGTATTACAGATACTTTGAATGTTGATGTTAGAGCGTTGGGTACTGAATTAAATGCTATTTTCGGCGGCAAAAAAGTCGGTGTATTTAAAGATCAAGGCTATCGTTATGATATCAGAATGATGGCACCCGCTCAGTACAGATACGGTCTTAATTCTTTCTCTGATGTCTATGCTAAAACCGGCCAGGGAAAAATTATACAAGCCAACAACTTTTTTAATGTAGATAATACCAAAGGTCCTAATGTTGTGAAGCGATATAATCGTCGCCATAGTGTAACAATTTCTGCTAATGTAACCAAAGATTATTCTTCCGGTGAAGCCATGACCTACTTTACGGAATTAAGCAAAAAATACATCACCCCCGGTTCCGGTATCAACGTTGTACCAACAGGTATGAGTAAAAACATGCAGGATGACTTTAAAACCCTGGGTGTTTCTATTATTGTAGCCATTGCTCTTGTTTACATCATTATGGCTATTCAATTTGAATCTTTCATCCATCCCTTTGTGGTTATGTTCTCTCTGCCGCTCTTGACCCCGGGTGCTTTTGGCATGTTATACCTGACCAACTGCAAACTTGATATGATGAGTTACATAGGGCTTATCCTCCTGGTTGGTATTGTTGTTAATAACGGTATTATTCTTGTAGACTTCATTAATAGTGAGCGGGAAAAAGGTGAAGACAAAATTCAGGCTGTTATCAATGCTGGTCCTTTACGCCTGAGAGCTATTTTAATCACCTCAATTTCCACCATGATTGGTGCTGTTCCCGCAGCTCTCCAATTATCCGAGGGATCCGAAATGCGACAGTCCATGAGTATTACGATTTTTGGCGGATTATTTACTTCCACCTTTTTGACCTTGCTGGTCATTCCGGTTATTTACCTAATTATGGATAACGCCAAAGAAAAATACAGCGTGAAGTTACAAACTTGGTGGACGGATTTTTCCGAGAAAATTTCCAACAAAGTAGATTCTATAGATATTAAAAAGTGGAAGGAGAAAAACAATGGGGATGAATCCTAAAGAAATAATAAAAATTAAAGAAGGTAAAACTTTTAAACGAAAAAGCCTAATTATTGCCCTGTGCATATTGGCCTGTATTGGTGTGGCACATCACTTCCTGAACAAAAAAACTGCCTCTACCACAGTTATGTCCGCCAAGGTACAAGTAGCTAAAGCAGCCTATGACCCTTCCCTGACCCAGGGAGTAAGCTCTACCGGTTCTTTGGAAGCCATTGCCGATGTAGCTATTAAAGCCAAAGTAGAAGCTCCTATCCAACAGTTATATGCCCAAAAGAATCAGACCGTTACCAGTGGCCAGCTTTTGGTAGAATTAGAACATAAGAATGTCAGTGCCAAGCTGGCTGCGGCCAATGCTCAAATAGAAGTTAATTCTGCAGCCGCCACTTCTGCCCGGGCCCAGGCCGCAAATGCAGCCAAAGAGCAGGAACGTTATGATATACTTATAGCTAAAGGTTATACCACTCAGCAGGAAGTTGCTTCTAAACGTACCACCAGCAAAACCGCCGGTGCCGACTATAATAAGGCCATGGCATCCCTGGCCTCTTCTCAGGCTGATGCAGATGCAGCACAGGCTTCCTTGGATGACTATTATCTAAGGGCACCTTTTAATGGTGTTGTCTTAGATGATTATGGTTGGTCATTGGGAACCAAAGTCACTGTTGATACTAACGTTATTCGTATCGCCGATATTTCTTCAATTAAGTGCCAGGTCAGTTTCCCTGAAAAACTATTTTCCCAAATTAAAGAAGGAATGACTGCCACTTTAGTTTGCGACAGTTTTCCAGATAAGAAATTTACCGGAAAGATTAATAAGGTTGACCGTTTCATAGACACTGCCAGTCATACTTTTAAAGCGGAAGTTCTCGTTGATAATGCTGTCTTAAACTATCAGTTAAAACCCGGCCTCTTTGCCAAAGTATATGTTGTGGAAGAAACCGGTACAGCTAATACCCTGACAGTTCCTAAAGCTGCAGTACGCAGTGATAATACAGTTTTTGTGGTAGAAAACAAAAAAGTTGTTGCTAAAAAAGTTCAGACCGGTATTAGTGACGACAAAACCGTTGCTATAACCAGCGGCCTGTCTGAAGGAGATATTGTAGTTACCGGCGGTGGTAATTCTTTAAAAGATGGAGAAGAAGTTTGTTATAATGAGTAATTTTCCTCATAGAAAGGGAAAATATGAGCAAAGTACTGGAAACAAAAGATAAGTTGAATTTGTTTGCCAATGCTCCTGTTAAAACAGTAGTCATTAAGAATGTTTTGCCATCCATAGCTGCTATGATTATGGTGCTGATTTATAACCTGGCGGATACTTTTTTCATTGGTCAAACCGGCGATGCTCTGCAGGTGGCAGCTGTGTCCCTGGCCACCCCTGTGTTTCTTTTATTTATGGCTTTTGGCAACATCTATGGTTTAGGGGGAACTTCAGTTATTTCCAGGGCTTTAGGTCAAGGCAATAAAGAATACGCCAGAAAAGTCTGCTCTTTCTGTTTCTGGAGCTGTACCATTATTGGCGTTATTTTAACTATTCTCTTTTTAGTTTTTATGAATCCTATCTTAATATTAATCGGGGCTAGCGCAGATACGTGGGGATTTACGAAAACCTACCTGACCATTGTGGCTTTTAGCGGACCCTGTGCTATGATTGCCACTACCTATACTAATATTATTCGTACCGAAAGTGCTTCCGTTCAGGCCATGACCGGTCAGATTGTTGGTAATGTACTGAATATTATTCTTGATCCCATTCTTATTTTAGGCTTCCATTGGGATATTGCCGGGGCTGCCATTGCGACCCTTCTGGCCAATGTTGTTAGTGCTGCCTATTATCTGTTATATTTTTCCAAAGGCAAGTCTATTTTAAGTATTGCCTGGCAAGATTTTTCTTTAAAGGGCACCTATTTTCAAGATATCTATGCTATTGGCTTTCCTGCTTCCCTGGGCTTCAATCTTATGAGTATTTCTCAGGTTATTGTTAATGGTTTAATGGCCGGGTACGGTGACATGGCTTTAGCCAGCATTGGCGTAGCCATGAAGGTGGGCATGATTACCACCATGGTTGCCATGGGTGTTGGTCAAGGGGTCCAACCTGTTTTAGGTTATTGCGTAGGCGCAAAGCTTTGGCCTCGGTTTAAACAGATTCTTCATTTTTCTTTGGCTTTCTCTTTTCTCTTAAGCCTAGTCATCACTGTTCTATGCTACTTCTTTACCAATAATATTGTGCAAGCTTTCCTGACTGATCCTACCGCCATAAAGTACGCAGTTACTTTCGTCCATATCTTTTTAACCACCTCTGCACTCTTCGGTGTTTACTATGTTTTAAATAACGCCATCCAGGCCATGGGAGATGCTAATAGTTCCTTTATTATTAATATAAGCAGACAAGGTCTTATTTATATTCCCATGCTGTTTATTTTAAACAAAGCTCTGGGCATTAACGGTATTGCCTGGTCCCAGCCTGCCGCTGATATCCTGTCCACTCTACTGGTTACAGTTTTGTATTTCCGCAGGCTGAAAAAAATACAGATAGAATAAGACAAAGTAAAAGTGTGACAAAGGAATCTATCTTAATCCCTTCATCACACTTTTTTGTGCTGCAATTTGTGTGTGGTACCGGTGTTACTGTAGTAACTGTCACCACTGTAACGACGGTACTTTTAGTCTTTGTATGGTTTAATATTGGTTATGACTTCCCGCCTGCGTTTACGGAATTCGTCGTTAATGGACAATAGTTTCTGCCCGTGCTCGGCCATACCTGTTTTGCTGTAGCGAGGCACACTTTGGTCCACGACCCCCATGGCCAGTTTGCCCTTTTCTGCCGTCAGCTCGCCGCTGGCACCACAAATCACGCAATGCCATTTGCCATCTTTGTGAATTTGGAGCAGGGAGCTTTGACAAACAGGACAGTAAATTATATCCTGATTTTCCGGCGGCAACACTTTATTTTCTGTTAGGGCTTTGGCCAGTTCATGAAGTGTAACCAAGGAATCTGCCTGAGCCGCATCTCCCGGCAAGTGTTTATTAATAACACGGCAGCCCAAAATTTTCAGGCCTAAAAAGCCAGCAAAGGCCAGCATAGCTTCCCTGCCGTAGCCTTCCCAATTCTTAATGCCATGGGGAATTGCTATTACGCAGGGTTTTTCTTTGTAATATTTGTCCCCTTCGTTCAGAATAGTCAAAAGCCTGTCTTTGATTAATTTTACGGCAGTCTGCTCTCCAAGAAAATACACCGGCCCGGCCAGGACCACCTTGTCTGCCCCTCTGATTTTAGCTAGGAACATCTGTAGGTCATCTTGAATGACGCAGTCCCTCCCTTGAGACAGACAGCTATAGCAGGCCTTACAAGGCTCTATATGCAGTCGGCATATATTTATTATTTCTTTTTCCCAGTCTTCCGGCAAGCTGCGCAATATTTCCTTCACGGAAATTTCCGAATTACCTAATTGTCTGGGTGATGCTATGATACCCAATACCTTCATTGTACATTTTCCTCCCGGCCGGGGATATCACTTAGCTTCTGTCCCTCTGCCTATACTGCTTATCCCCCATTATACCTCAAAACCGTTTTTTTTAATATTTCATTAGCCAAGTCTAACTTTTAGTGGTACAATTATTAACAGATAATGAATATGATTATCCAATAAATATTTTAGGAGGCTGAACTATGTTAGACAAGAAAGTTGCTCAACTGCTGAACACGCAGATTAACAAAGAAGTGTATTCCGAATATCTTTATCTGGATTTTTCCAACTACTTCGCATATGAAGGATTGGCAGGTTTCGCTAATTGGTACAGTATTCAGGCCAAAGAAGAACATGACCATGCTATGCTGATTTTACAATATCTGCAAAACAATGGCTACAAAGTTACTTTAAGTGCCATTGATAAACCCGGCAAAAAATTAACCAAACATGGTGATCCTTTGAAATTCTCTCTGGAACACGAACAATATGTAACTTCTTTAATTAATAATATATATGCAGCTGCCGACAAAGCCAATGATTATCGCACCATGCAGTTCTTGGACTGGTTCGTTAAGGAACAGGGCGAAGAAGAGAAGAATGCCGAAGATATGATTAAGAAGTTTGAACTATTCGGGAATGATGCTAAGAGCTTATATCTTTTGGATACCGAGCTGAAGGGCCGGGTTTATTCCGTTCCTTCCTTAGTTTTAGACTAAAACTCAATTGTTGGATAAAAAGGGAGCTACAATCAGTAGCCCCTTTTTTATGTCAAAAGGGACAAGTCTCCTTTGTCACAAACTTTTTATCTAAACATTGTCAAGCATACTCCCTCCTCTAAGGCGGCGAGAGTATGCCGCTTCTTTTTTATTTGCCCCTTGCTTTAAGCAGTAGGTCTGTATTATAATTAACGAAATAGTAATTATAAATCTACTCAAAGAAAAGGTGGCGAATTCACATGTTAACTGCAGCAAACATTCTGGAAACTTTGATGGTTTTATGTTTTGGTCTCTCCTGGCCCCTCAATATCAGAAAAGCTTGGAAGGCCCGTTCTACAAAAGGTATTAGTGTTTTTTTCTATTTTCTTATTTGGATTGGCTATGTTTTTGCCATTATCGGAAAATGCATAACCATACATCACCATGTTAATATCGTGGGTACTGCTTCCCATTGGATGGAAGTTGTCAGCTGGTATGTAATGCTGTTCTATGTTTTAAATCTCTGTATCGTAAGCTGCGGGATTGTCATCTACTTCCGCAATGCACGCTTAGAAAAAGCATAAAAAACAGAGAATGCTAAAGGCCGCCCATAATCGTGTTGTCTTTCCTAGATCCTCGTCGGGCATAAAAAGTGCCTACCGCTGTGCTTTACACGTCCCGAAAAGAACAACACGCTTCTAGGCGGCCTGCTAGCATATTAATAGAGGCTGTAGCACAATGACTTTTTGTCAAGGTGTTACAGCCTCTATTTAGTTGTCATATTACAGCCTTGTTTTTATCTTTAAAAGTCCTTAGTTGTTATAGTTTTACTTTGCCATTGGGTTGCTTCAGGTGTGGGCTGGTAGTGAATTTCCAGGCTAAAGTTTCCGTCCTTGGGAAGATTCGCTACCAGTTCTGCTATAGTACGAGTACCTTTCGGTTTACTGCCGGTACGGAAAATACTATTATTGGGCCCAGCATTTTCGTCCTTGCTCATGGTCCAGAAATCACTTACCGTAAATTTGCCTATCTGATTAGTCAGTAGCTCTCTGATGCGATTATATCTCGTCAAAGAGCTTTTCCCTATTTTTTTATTGCCACACATGGTATTTTTATCCACATAGTGATTTGTGTGGTAAACAATACCATTTTCCTGATAGGTCACGCTTTTCTTACCCCCCGGCAATACTTCAATAATTGCCAGGCTGTCTTTGTCTGCCAAAATAAAATTAACCGGTTCTGCCCAGATTTGAGCATCACTGTCCACTACTTCCAATACAGTACCATAGTGTGCCAGAATATAGTCATTGATTCTCTTGCCCTCAGCTGTACGGAATTTGGGATAGGTTTTTCTTATTTCTTTGGGAATAGAGCCCACCGTGGACATGGCTACAAAAAGCCCTTTTTCGTTAATCCCTCCTGCATTGAAGCCGGCCTTTTTCCCTGCTAATAAGGCATAATAGCGATAGCCCGCAGGGGGAGTGACCAGACTAACCTGCTGAAAGCTGGGACTCCAGTCCCTGTTTTTCACAGCAATGGTTCCGCCCCCCTCTACCTTGATTCCTGTTGCCCCAAAAAGGGTGCAGGCCAGTGCCGCGCCTGTTGAATACAAAAGCAAAAACAATGCCAGTAAAAGTTTCTTCATATTACCCTCCTAAAATTACCTGTCACCACTCGCCCACTGAGCGGCTAAAAGCGTGTTATTTGCTTTGAATCACGTGGATGGCGTCTTTGTCTAAGGTCAGGAATACTGTTGCACCGGTGGCAAAAACCTGCTTGCTGCCAGGATTGTATTCTTTGACTTGAAGTTTAGTATCCCCTACCTCCACAACATAGTCCTGGGATTCACCCATAAAAATACTGGAAGTAACTTTGGCTTCTATTTCCCCTGCAGAACCTATTTGTACAGACTCGGGACGAAGAACAGCTTTGCAGCTTTGGCCTACCGCTATTTCTTTTCCGTAAGTCGTTTGGAAGTCCTTGCCAAAAATTTTTACGGTAATTGTTCCCTGCTGTGCGTCCACTACAGCGGCCGGCACAATATTAGCAATACCGATAAAATCTGCCACAAATTCCGAAGCCGGTTTTATATAGATTTCATGAGGCGTGCCTATTTGCTCAATATTACCTGCATGCATAATAATAACCCGGTCTGACAGGCTCATGGCTTCAGACTGGTCATGAGTTACATAAATGCTGGTAATCCCCACCTTGCGCTGAATCTTGTGAATCTCATTACGCATATAAACCCGCAGCTTGGCATCCAGGTTGGACAAAGGCTCATCGAAAAGCAGTACCCCCGGCTCCATCACCAGTGCTCTGGCCAAAGCCACCCGCTGTTGCTGACCGCCGGAGAGCTGGTTGGGAGCCCGGTTTTCCATGCCGGTAAGTCCCACTAATTCCAAAATGGCATTAACTTTATTTTTAATTTCTTCTTTAGCCAAGTTTTTTATTTTCAGTCCGTAGGCAATATTATCATAAATATTTAAATGGGGAAACAAGGCATAGCTCTGGAACACCATAGATGTATCTCTTTTATCCGGTGTCAAGCTGTTCACTCTGTCTTCTCCAATGTAAATATCACCATGGGTGGGAATTTCAAAGCCTGCCACCATACGGAGAATAGTGGTTTTGCCGCAGCCTGACGGTCCTAATAAAGTAACCAGTTCTCCCGGATTAATCTCTAGGGACACATGGTTAACAGCAATAACCTGCTTGCCATTTTGTCCCGGATAAATTTTGCTTAAATCTTCTATTGTAACTTTTTTTGCTTTAGTCATTGTTCTCCCCCTTAACCCTGCATATCAGAAACTTTAACGCCGATTCTGCTCAATAGTAAAGTCAAAATTCCCACTACTACCAGCACAATGGCAATAAGTACCGTTGAATAAGCTGCTGCCACACCCAGTCTGCCCGCATCCACGTGAGACATAATGGCCACAGTAAGCAGATTGACATTGGCCGAAACCAGGAAAATTACCGCGCTGACTGCCGTCATGCTTCTCACGAAGCTATAAATCAAACCGCTGAAAAAGGCAGATTTAATCAGGGGAATCGTCACAGAGTGAAAGACCTTAAAAGAATTAGCGCCTAGGTCCTGAGCCGCTTCTTCAATAGCCGGGTCAATCTGTTGCAAAGATGCCACGCCGGCCCTGATACCGACCGGCATACTTCTGAAAATAAAGGACAGAACAATAATAATACCCGTACCTGTGAGCACCAAAGGAGGCTCATTGTAGGCTAGCACATAACCCATACCAATAACAGTGCCCGGTATAGCCAGAGACAGTAAAGAGGTAAACTCAATAATACCTCGGCCCATAAATTTTTTTCTGACTATCAGGAAAGCAATAATCATACCCAACACACCGGTAATAGGCATGGAAATCAGAGAGAGTTCTGTAGTATCCAAGATAGGCTTAACCCCTAAATCCCAAATGTAGTTATAATGCCTGAGAGTAAAGGTATAATCAATACCCCACAGATTCACAAAACTGCCCAGGGGAATCAGCCCATAGAGTATCATAATAAAAGCACTAATCAATAAACAAGGAATACCAACAATCAGCATACTGGCTTTATCGTTGACCAGCTCTCTTACTCTGGAAGGTTTTCCTGTTAAGGTAACGTAGGATTTATTGCCAACCCAGTATTTCTGCAGCACGAACATTAAAATAGATAAGGTCAGAAGCACAGTAGCTAAAGCCGTACCCCCTTTAATATCATAGTTGCCCATGGCCTGCAAATAAACCTGAGCCGCCATAGTATTAAAGTTGCCGCCGATAACCATGGGATTACCAAAATCTGCCACGGTCTGAATAAAAACCAAAAGGAAACTATTAGCAATACCCGGGGTAATCAAAGGTAAAAGCACCGTTCTAAAGGTCTGCCATTTGCTGGCCCCCAGGTTCCGTGCTGCCTCTTCCAAAGACGGATCTATCTGTCTCAAGAGTCCTGTTAGAACCAGATATGCCACCGGGAAGAAGGTTAATATCTGTACAGTTGCTAATCCAGCAAATCCATATACGTTAGCATTCTTAATTCCCAATAGCACTTTACTCACAAAACCCTGCTGGCCAAATAGCATAATAAAAGACATGGCCAAAGCAAAAGGCGGTGAAACAATAGGCAAAATACTCACTATGTTAAAAGCCTTCTTGAAAGGTATTTTTAAGAAAGCCTGAGCATAGGCAAACAAAAAGCCTATTAGTGTAGCAAAGAAACTCACAAAAAGACCCAAACCGATAGTATTCACCAAAACAGTAATGTTTTCCGACTGGCTTAAGGTCTCCTTATAATACTGCAGGGTAGGCATGCCTTCGTCCGTAAAAAAACTCTGAGCCAAGACTGCATACAACGGCCAAACAATGAAAAGAAATAAAGCAATAATAACAAGAATAATGGTTCCCAAAAGAATGGGGTCCCGTATGATTTTCTGCATCTCATCCCATTTAAGGGCAAGACTGCTTTCTCTTTTTACTTCCCTTTTATCTTCCATAAAATCGCTCCTAAACATTAATAGAAACCGCCCATCCTAAGATAGGCGGCTTTTGGTATCCTATCCCTCAGGAATTAGGATTTAATTGCTTTGTTCCATGCTTCAACCAGTTTAGATCTGTGTGCACCGGCCCAAGGGAAGTCATATTTAATTAGCTTAGTACCATTAAGTTCAGCAGCTTGTTTAGGCGGTTTAGCCTCGGGATTAGTCAGAAATTGGTAAGAACCAACAGTCTGGCCTATTTCCTGAGCTTTCTTAGTCAAGCACCAGTCAATAAACTTTTTAGCATTTTCCAGATCAGGACCACCTTTAACCAGAGAAACAGCACCGATTTCATAACCGGTTCCTTCGCTAGGAGCGGTAAGAACCAAATCCTTCATGCCTTCTTCGCGATATTTGATGGCATCATGGAGGAAGGAAATACCTACCATGCATTCACCCTGCCCTGCCATACGAGCCGGCGCAGTACCGGATTTCTGATAGTTCTTCATTTGTCCATTCAATGCTTTCATATATGCCAGCCCTTTTTCTTCGCCCATCATTTGCACGATAGTTGCCAGCATAGTATAAGCAGTTCCGGAAGAACCTGGATTAGCAGAAACAACCTGACCTTTAAATTCCGGCTTCAGTAAGTCCTGCCAGCTCTTAGGTGCTGCTACGCCTTTCTCTTTCAAGAGCTTATCATTGGAAGCAAATCCCAGATAACCAACATAAACACCGGTCCAATAACCGTCTTTATCTTTGAATTGATCGGGAATCTTTGCTGCGTTAGGAGAAACATATTTCTCCAAAAGCCCGTCTGCCTTAGCCTGAATCTGACCGTCGGCAGGACCGCCGAACCAAATAGAAGCTTTAGGGTTGTTCTTTTCTGCCTTTAACCTGCCAATGGTTTCGCCACTACTCATGCGAACTGCCTCAACCTTAATGCCTGTGTCCTTTTCGAACTCTTTGATGTCTTTGGCCATCCAATCATCCAAGGCACCCCAGTACATTACCAGCTTCTTGCTGCCGCCGGCAGCTTTTTTGTCCGGTGCTTTACTGCCACCGCCACCACAACCCGTCAATGCAAAAAGCATCATGCTTGCCATTACTGCGGCGCCAATCCTTTTTAACCTCATTGTTAAAGCCTCCAGTTGTAGTTCAGGTCAAAGTCCCCTGTAACTCTATTTTATGACTTTATTGTAGCAAATTTTCTTTGATTAAGCAATGAAAACTCGTGCTACAACTGGTTTTTTACTGCTTTTTCTTCCAAACAATTAATTTGTTATTATACAAAACTTTCAAATAATGTACCAGCCGATTATACAAGGGTTCTGACCTCTGTCCATATTCACTTTTGAGGAGTTCCGCCAGGTGACCGATAGTCTTCTTTCCGTCTATTTGTTCCCAGACAAAACTGCCGTATTCATCCAAATGAATATTGCTGACTCGTGGTCTGGCGAAACATTTCCTGGCAATCATGGCAAAAAGTCCCTTGTGCACTGCATGAACAATAATCCGTCCGTTCTGTTCCTTTGACCAGGTATTTTCCCCATTGTGCTTCGGCACGTAATTCAAGAAATTGTTTTTAACCTTAGCCATGAGGTAATTGTTTCCTAGCCTTCTCTGCAAAGTAGAAGATGCTGTAGATAATCACTGCGAAGCAAAGCATGGCTCCGCCCTGACCAATGTTGAGAGTTTTGGAAATATCTACTTTCCAATTCAGCACTGCAAAAACCGCCAAAAGAATACCTATAAATCCTTCTCCGGCGATTAAACCGGAAGTATAGAGAATCCCTGACTGAATGCAGTTGTTTTTCACTGTTTCATCCACATATTGACGCTGATTTAAACACCCGCGGACCAAACCTCCCAGCATAATAGGCACGGATAAATAAATAGGCAGATATAACCCAATGGCAAAAGGCAAAACAGGAACACCTAGAATACGTACCATTACGGCAATAAAAATTCCTGTGATAACCAGAGGCCAAGGCAAATTACCAACCATAACCCCTTCAACTACCATCTTCATAAGTACAGCCTGAGGTGAAGGAAGTTCCGCAGAACCATAGCCCCAAGCCTTACTAAGCAGATACATAATGCCGCCGATAGCCATAGCAGAAACTAACACGCCGATAATCTCACCAATTTGTTGCTTCCTGGGTGTGGCCCCCACTAGAAAACCGGTTTTTAAATCTTGAGATGTATCGCCGGCAATAGCCGCAATAACACAGATAATACCGCCAATGGTAATAGCTGCAATCATACCTTTCATATCAGAACTACCGGTAGCTTTAAGTAACACTGTGGAAATAAGCAGTGTGGCAATTGTCATACCGGAAACAGGATTGTTGGATGACCCGATTAAACCTACCATGCGGGAAGATACCGCCGCAAAGAAGAAACCGAAAATCACCACTAAGATGGTACCAAAAACTGACAAGGAAATACTAGGTGCCAGCCAAATCACTAGTGCCATCGCAATCATCCCGAAAAAAATTGTCCGCATGGAAAGATCTTGTTCGGTCCGCAGAGAGGAAATAGCTCCCTTGCCATAGACACCCATGGCTGCTTTAAAAGTCCGCCAAATAAGAGGAAATGAACCAATAAGGCTCATAATACCACCTGCCAGCACCGCACCGGCGCCTATATAGCGAATGAATTTGCTCCAGACAGCCACCGTACCGCCGGTCAACAGTTCATTGACCGTAACTGTCGCCGGAAAAAGCACGGCCTCACCACCAAAGAGTGCAATCATCGGCATTAAAATAAACCAGGCTGTGATACCACCGGCAAAAATGAAAGAAGAAAGTTTAGGGCCGATAATGTAGCCTACACCTAATAGTGCCGGCAACACATCTATACCGAACCCTGCTCCTCTAAAGCCTGGTACATCCCAAGCCACTTCACTGGGAAATACTTTGAATCCATCGGCAATAAATTTGTACGCCGCAGAAATGCCCAGACCGGCAAAAACCGTGGAGGCTTTAGTCCCACCCTCTTCTCCGGCAATAAGCACTTCAGCACAGGCCTGTCCTTCCGGATACGCCAATGTACCGTGTTCTTTAACAATCAAAGCATTACGTAAGGGTACCATAAACATTACTCCCAAAACACCACCGCACAAACCGATTAAGCCGATTTCCATTAAAGTCGGTGTGGGGCACTTACCCTCACTGGCCCACATGAATAAGGCAGGTAAAGTAAAAATAGCTCCTGCGGCCAGAGACTCACCTGCGGAGCCTATGGTCTGAACCATGTTGTTTTCCAAAATTGAATCTCGTTTTAAAATAAAGCGGATAATACCCATGGACAATACTGCTGCCGGAATGGAAGCAGATACGGTCATTCCTACTCTAAGACCAAGGTAAGCGTTAGCACCGCCGAATAATACTGATAAGAGTGAACCTAAAATAATGGAAACTACTGTTAATTCAGGTACTACTTTTTCTGCTGGGATATAAGGCTGGAATTCTTGCTGTTTCATTTTGATGCACCTCCATTTGTAGTGTGGTATAAGATAAATAATGTGCTAAATCTATGCCTTGTAAGATTATTTTACTATACCGGCATTCGCTTATCAATAATACTAACTATTTTGTTTATTTGTTTTAGTTATATTTTTGTTTGTTCTATTATAATATGTACATTGCCCATACATAAAAATAAGACCTATGTTACTGTGCTGTTGGCGCAATAACATAGGTCTTAATCCTTGTCTAGAATCTAAAATCCCGCATACCGTCATGAAGCTTAATCAGATATTCTGCTGCTTTAGCTTTTGCCACAGGATTGGGAATTTGTTCCCATTGTTCCTTAATGATTTTTTCGCCCAGTTTCTGTGTGCCGGGGCTGGCATAATCCTCAAGATATTCTTTCAATGTCATCAAAGCATTCGGCAGACAGCAGTTTTTTATTTGGCCTGATTTGCATAGACTCATGAATCTGTCACCGGTTCTGCCTTCCCGATAGCAGGCGGTACAAAAGCTGGGTACATAGCCCAGTTCTAACAGCCAATGAACTACTTCGTCCAGTGTTCTGGTATCATTCACGTCAAACTGAGCAGTGTTAACCTTCTCCGGTTCTTCATAGCCGCCTACGCTGGTACGTGAAGCACCGCTGATTTGGGAAATTCCTAAATCCAGTACTTTCCTACGACATTCCTGTGATTCACGAGTGGAAACAATCATGCCTGTATAAGGTGTTGCAATACGGATGATAGCCACAATTTTAGCAAAGGTCTCGTCGTCAATGGCGTTGCTGAAAGAATTAGGGTCAATATCATCGGCAGGACGAATTCTTGGCACGCTAATAGTATGTGGCCCCACACCCCATTTTGCCTCGAGATGTTCTGCATGCATCAATAATCCAACAAAGTCATACTTGTATAAGTTCAAACCAAAGAGCACGCCGCATCCTACATCGTCGATGCCGCCTTCCATGGCTCTGTCCATGGCTTCCGTGTGGTAATCGTAGTCATGCTTCGGTCCCGCCGGATGAAGCTTTTCATAATTTTCTTTATGATATGTTTCCTGAAACAAAATATACGTGCCAATGCCGGCCTCTCTCAGTTTCCGATAATTCTCCACGGTAGTGGCCGCAATATTAACATTCACTCTGCGAATAGCACCGTTTTTGTGTTTTACCCCATAAATAGTTTCGATACATTCCAGAATGTATTCAATGGGATTATTAACCGGGTCCTCCCCTGCTTCCAGGGCCAATCTCTTGTGACCCATATTCTGAAGGGCTATTACTTCCCGGCAGATTTCTTCCTGAGTCAGTTTTTTCCTGGCAATGTGTTTATTCTTGGCATGATATGGACAATAGACACAGGCATTAATGCAATAGTTGGAAAGATACAAAGGTGCAAACAGCACAATACGATCTCCGTAAAACTCTTGCTTGATTTTTTTCGCCAGGCCGACCGTTTTCTGTACAAGATCGGGCTCTTCACACTCCAAAAGCACTGCCGCCTCTCTATGGGAGAGACCTTTACAGTCCACAGCCCTAGTCAAGAGTTTTTCAATTAGTTCTCTGTTATTTTTGTTCTGTTTGGCATATTCCAGTGTTGCTAATATTTCTTCGTGGTTAATAAATTCTTCTGCGTGAGAAGATTTAGGATCGTATTTAGCCATTTTATTCACCTCTCTTCAAATTCTTCTTCGTATTAACGTTGACATTACAGAATTCCTAATTTTTATTTTCCGGCGCGTCTTTCTTCATCTAATTTTTTTTCGAACAATTGAGATTCGCTGACTACTACGCCACTTAAAGCCAGGAGGGCAATTAAATTCGGTACGGCCATAAGACCGTTGAAAATATCGGCGATGTTCCAAACAATCTGCAGCTCTACTACGGCACCAAGAAATACTGCCAGAGAATAAACTACCCGGTAGGGTTTAACAGCCTTAGCGCCAAATAAATATTCAAAACATTTTTCACCATAATAGCACCAACCTAGAATAGTGGAAAAGGCAAAGAACAAAATACCAAAATCTACAATGCCGTTACCAAAACCCGGCAAGAACTGTTCAAAAGCCTTACTAGTCAGAGTGCCTGCCTGAGTCTTAGCTGTAGTTTTCCATAAGCCGCTCATAACGATAATTAAACCTGTCATGCTGCAAACCATAATAGTGTCAATAAATGTGCCAATCATGGAAACCAGTGCCTGCCGGCCGGGCATATCTGTTTTGGCAGCTGCAGCGGCAATAGGAGCGCTTCCCAAGCCTGCCTCATTGGAGAATACACCACGAGCCACGCCGAACCGTATCACACTGCCAAGAGCACCCCCTGCTAAAGCCTGACCGGTAAAAGCATCTTCTAAAACCAAAGCAAGGGTTTGGGGAATAAGAGAAAAATTCGTGAAAATAATAAATAGTCCTGCCGCCATATAACCTAATGCCATAAGCGGTACAATGATACCAGCTGCTTTGCCTATGCTCTTAATCCCCCCTAATACAACAAAAGCTGTTATAAACATCAGACTGATACCGGATGCAACATGTGTCATACCAAAATTGCTAGTCAGAGAAACTGTAATAGCATTAACCTGTACCAGATTCCCAATACCGAAGGCTGCAACCGAACCCAGTAAAGCAAAAATCCAAGCCAGCCATTTATTGTGCATCCCGTTCTTAATATAGTACATGGGACCACCGGCCATTTCTCCGGCAGCATTCACTTCCCGGAAACGTACAGCCAAAATAGCCTCAGAATATTTCGTAGCCATGCCCACCAAGGCGCTGACCCACATCCAGAACAGAGCTCCCGGCCCCCCTGCCAAAATCGCCGTTGCCACTCCGATGATGTTTCCTGTACCGATAGTGGCAGCCAGTGCCGTCATTAGGGATTGGAAATTGGAAATATCTCCTTCACCTTCGCTGACAGCTTTGTCATTTTTAAGAAAAGCCAATTTAAAACCCAAACCAAGTCTCCGAAAAGATAAAAATCTTAGTCTGATTGTCAGGTACAATCCGGTACCAACCAAAAGTACCAATAAGGGCGCACCCCACACGTATCCGCCTATTATTCCTAGTAGTGCATTTAATTTTTCCATATAGTTACTTCCTCTCTTGAAACGCTTCTTTCAGAAAATTCTATCACATTTTACCTGTAAATGCTTGTTTTTTCGCAAATAAATATCGTTTCATCTCACCGATTTAGGATGGATGAAACGATTGGGTTTCAGATTTTTTTAGTTAAGTATTATTTATTTATATAAAATAATTAAAATTTTTTATGTTTTATTATTGTCTTGTAATATTTTGTATGTTATTATAATTTGAGAGTAATTGCCTAAAGGTTGTATTAGAGCCGTTTATGCGGTTTTTGCACAAACATCTTCAGCTGATGGCATTATTAAAAAGGAAAGGAGGAGAATTTTTACAGTTTCAAACACACTAAAACAAGTAGAAAGGAATGAACTCCATGTCAAAAAATCTAGTAATTAATTCAGTAGAATCTTTCGAAAAAGCTCTCCCCTTTATTCGTACTGACCAAGAAAAATACGCCACCTTCACTCAGGAACAAGTTGATACCATTTGCGAAAAAACCGCTATGGCTGTTTCCAAAATGCGCATTCCCCTGGCCAAAATGGCCTGTGAGGAAACCGGTTATGGCATTGTGGTTGACAAAGTGACAAAGAACCAGTACGCTTCTGAGCATATGTGGAACTATATGCGCCATGCCAAAACCTGCGGTGTCATAGAAGAGAACCGCCCCTTCGGCACGAAGCGTGTCGCGTCCCCCAAAGGTGTCATCGCTGCCATTACTCCTACTACTAATCCAACTTCAACTACTATCTACAAAATTATGTTGGCCCTAAAAACCAGAAACGCTATTATTATTTCTCCTCATCCCCATGCGGTTAAATGTTCTATTGCCGCGGCCCGTATTATGCGTGATGCCGCAGTGGCAGCCGGCTTGCCCGACAACATTATTACTTGGATTGAAACTCCTTCCCTGGATATTTCCGATATTTTAATGAAGAAGGTTGATCTGATTGTCGCTACCGGCGGTGCCGGCATGGTTCATGCCGCTTACTCTTCCGGCACGCCTGCCATAGGTGTAGGTCCGGGTAACTGTAATGTGGTTATTGACGAAACAGCTGATTTGCGCATGGCAGTTGAATCAATAATTCATTCTAAAACCTTCGACAACGGTATGATTTGCTCCACTGAGCAACACATTACTGTTCTTAGCAGTGTTTACAATCAAGTAAAAACCTTGCTTCAGGAAGCACGCTGCTATTTCCTTAATGCCCAAGAAGCTGAGAAAGTCGCAGAAGTTTTCTATAACCCTAAAAACCACGGTGTCAAGCCTCCTGCCGTAGGACAGACTGCGGTGCGCCTAGCTGAAATGGCAGGCATCAAGGTCCCATATGAGACAAAAGTTTTAATATACGAAACTAATGATACATCCCACGAAAATCCCTGGGCCAATGAAAAATTAACCACCCTCTTGGGTATGTTCAAAGCCGACACTCTGGATGAGGCTTACAACATCTGTGCCAAAGTTGTCAATGAGGCCGGTCCCGGTCACTCTGCCTGCCTCTACGTTGATCCTACGGAAGAAACTAAAATTGACAAATTCGCTGAGCAAATGAAGACCGGTCGTATTCTCATTAATACACCCACATGTTTTGGTGGCATCGGTGATTTGTATAACTTTAATCTGGTGCCTTCCCTGACTTTGGCACCCGGTGCTATCGGCCACTCTTCCTACATGGGCAATACCAACTTCGAGCAGTTGCTGGATATTAAAGTAGTTGCCAACCGCAAAGAAAATATGCTGTGGCTCCAGCTGCCTAAAAAGGTCTACTACAAAACCGGCTGTACACCTGTAGCCCTGCGTGAAATGAAGGATATTTATAATTTCAAACGTGCCTTTATTGTTACGGATGCCAATTTGTATCAAATCGGTGCCTGCGACGAGATTATCAAACAGCTAAATGAGATGGGAATTGAAACTGCCGAATTTTTTGACATTCGGGTTGATCCCCAGATTCAGGATGCTATGAAAGGCCTGCCCAAAATGCACGAATTTGACCCGGATGTAATTATTGCCGTAGGTGGCGGTGCTGTTATTGATACAGCGAAAATCATGTGGATTCTTTACGAGCACCCGGAAGAAGACTTCCTGGACATGGCTACTACCTTCCTGGATATCCGCAAGAGAATTCGTTTCTTCCCCCAAATGGGCAAGAAGGCAAAGCTGGTATGCATACCTACCACTGCCGGCACCGGCTCTGAATGCACACCCTTCACCATCATTTCCGATGGCAATACAGGTATGAAGTGGCCCTTAATTGGTTACGAAATGATGCCGGAAATGGCCATCATTGATGCCGACCATATGATGAAGCTGCCGCCTAAAGCTACTCAAGCCTCCGGTTATGATGTTCTGACTCATGCTGTAGAAGCCTATGTTTCTACCTTTGCTACGGAATACACGGATGGTTTTGCCCGTGATGCCACAAAGATGGTCTTTGACTATTTAGAGAGAGCTTATCGTTCTGCCTTTAAAGATGCCAAGCCAGATCCCCAAGCACGGGAGAAAATGGCCAATGCCTCTGCCATTGCCGGCATTGCTTTTGCCAATGCTTTTTTGGGCATTAACCACTCCTTGTCCCATAAGTTAGGCGGCTGGTTCCATATTCCGCATGGTACAGCTAATGCCCTGCTCTTCCCCTATGTCTGCCGGTTCAATGCCCAAAGACATCCTTACCATATGGGGACCTTCTCTCAATACAAGTATCCTCAAGCCTTTGAGCGTTATGTGCAGCTAGGCGAAGCCATTGGTGTAAAAGGTGCTAATGACAAAGAGACTTTTGAGAACTGGATCAAGGCAGGCAAAGATTTGAAGAAGGCTGTGGACATTCCCGAAACCATTTGTGAATGGCTGGTGGAAGCTCATCCGGAGAAAACAGCTAAAGATTGGGAAACCGAGTATCTGGCAGCTGTAGACCAAATGTCAGAATGGGCCTTCCACGATGCCTGCACCGGCTGCAATCCTGTTTACCCAACCATTGGTGAATTAAAGGCTCTTTATCTTCGCTCTTTCTATGGAGACAAAAAATTCATTAAAAAATACGGCGATGTTTTGGAACTAGAAGTCAAGCTTCCGGTGGACACACATGCCGCATACCCAATGGGCTTATCTATAGACATTGGCCGAGACAAAGTCGGAGGGTTTAACTAACATGACAGAGCAAAAACCCGGACTATTACAAGTGCCGAAAAAAATATATTTTAAAAGAGGTTGCACCCCTGTGGCCTTGCGGGAACTCACGGAAATATACCATTTTAAAAAAGCTTTACTGCTTTCTGATGCCAATATTTACCGTCTGGGATTTGTAGCCAAGGTAAGGAAACAGTTGACAAAGCAAGGTATGCATACCGCAGAATTCTTTGCCTTTAGTTCTCTCCCCACAATAAAAGAAATTTCTCAGGCCGGCTCCCTGATTCATGCTTTTAATCCTGATGTGATTATCGGCATAGGAGGCGGTGCTGTCCTCAGTGGAGCTAAGGTAGCCCTGCTGTTGGGTGAGGTTCCGGAAAATGCTCTTAGGAACCCTGATGAGGTACTTACCTTTAATCGTGCCTCTATGTCCAGAAAGCTGGTGCTTATTGCTACTTCTTTCGGCAGCGGGGCTCAGACCTCCCCGGTGGCTACTTTCCAAGATAATGAAAGCAAGTCCTTTGTCATGAACGGAGAACACCTATTGCCGGAAATTGCTGTAACAGATGCTGATTATACCGATACCTTAACCACCGAACAAGTAAAGGATTGCGTAGCCTCTCTTACAAAACTGGCTAAAGAAGCCTATAAAGCTTCTTCTGATAATGACTATATTTTAAGTATTTTGGATGAAGCCCTGGATGTTCTGGAAAATGAATTGTCCCCTGCCCTAGAAGGTTGCCCCCTAGCCAGGGAAAAGCTGCATAATGCCGGTGCTCTCATTGGTACTACCCTGGGCCGGTCAAATTGAAAATAGTAAGCAAAGTAAAAAGCTGGCGAATATTTCGCCAGCTTTTTTAATATTCATGACCTAAAGCAATTTCTTCTTGATGGTTCATAGAAAACCCGCCTTGTTCCACATCATATGCGTCTAAAATACTACTGGTTACGGCAATAGGTTTAAGTTTTTTCACAATACCGTATTTATCCCCTATGGACAGCTTTTCCCCATCCCCTGATAGAACCCACAATATTTTGAATCCCTTGGGTTCCCTGGTAAGTTTTTCCTCTCCCTGGCCATCAGTAAAGTACACCAATAAATCAAACTTTTCTTTATTTGCCAGTTCAATAACGGGAGAATAGGCCGTACCACCTTTTTCTTTAAACCGGTCTTGTATATCATGAAAAGACCTTACTTTATACACTCGGCGAATCCTATCATCACATTCTATTACTGTAATGGCTTGTTTATAGGTACGAACCAGTCCTAATACTTCTTTCATGGCCTGTTTGAATTCTTCATCGCTGATACTACCGCTCACGTCCAGTGCCACTCCCACCTTGGGCTGAAACCTTCTGAGCCTGCCGGGCAAATCCAGCCTGTTAGGCTGTCTTCTGTTTCTTCTGGCTGTAGTATGTTTGTAATCTGTAGCCAAAGAACCCAGCATTTTACGCAAATATTTTTGCCAAGGCAATTCGTGAAGGGAATCACGCAGAATTTTTACCAGTGTTGCTACATGTCCCACTAATTTGCCTCGGGCAGAACCATCTACATATTGTTCCAGGAAACTGTTTAAAACCCCTTCCTCCACTGTTTCATTGGCTTTCCATAGGTCATGAGTATCATTAGGCAGAAATTTATAGGAAACCTCGCCCTCTACCGGCTCAGATCTGTCCTCGTCTTCCCCTGTTTCGTCATGGTTTGGGGCTTTAGGTGTCTTTATGGCTTTTTCCAACGCCTCCACATAAAATTCCAATGATTCATAGGGATTTAATTTAATGCAATATTTTTTATTGACAAAAGCCAGAGTCACTCCGTCCGGAGGCAGATTAGTCAAATAATTGTTTACCGTTAAATCCATAGCCAGATTAATGGCAAGTTTGCTATATTTTCCCTGCAAGGATCTCACTCTTTGCAAGTGGAGTGAAACCAAATGGAGTATTTCGTGCTGCAAGCTGGTAAACATTTGCTCAACAGTAAGAGACAGGAAAATGAGAGGATTAAAATACAGCATAAATTTACCTCCCGTAAAATTCACTCCGGTAGGGCTGGCTAGATAAAGGTCTATTTTCCTGGTCATTTGCAGAAGAAAATAGCCGTAAAAATTTTCCCGCTGCTCCATTAAGTTCATGCTGATTTTATCTATAAAAGCCAAAAACTCGGCAGACAGGTCAGCAGGCAGGATTATTGGCTCAGGCTTTTTGGTAAGAGCCTCATAAGCAGGCTTTTTTTGCTCGGCAGTTTTGACCCAGTTATATATTTTGTCATAACAGATAATGCTTTCTTTTACTAGTGCTTCGTACATCCTATCACCTTGCTATGCCTCTGGCCTGAAAATAATTATCCACGAAGTTCTTGTTTTCCATAGCGGCTTTCCCCAGCCTGGGCAAGTTATTCCTAATATATTTCATTAAACCGATTTGCAAATCCACAGGATAAAATTGCAAAACCTCTACCAATCTATCAATAAATTCTTGGGGATTATTACTTTCCCCCAGCTTCATTTCCAATTCCTTGCAAATATTGTGCATGGTTAAATACAGACGTGTAGGGCTTTCCTCTTTCACCCGTTTCACCACATCATGAGACAATCTATCGCCGGCAAAGATTTCTTTGTAAGTAAGCAGCTGTTTAAAATCCCCTTTGAGAAAATTCACCAATTCAGTAGCTATGAGCTTTCCCACATTACCGGCCAGCACATTAAAAAATACTTTCGAGGAAAAATCCTTTTTTGCCTTATAGATACTATAAATTTTGGAAATTCGCTCATAGCTTCTGGGTGTAGCAGAAATGTCATCATTCTCTTTGGAAAGATATTCCGGATAGGTGGCGATGAATTCTTTTATTTTATCTTCTATACCTGCTCCCTCCGCCCATTCCAGCCATTGGAGATAATCCGGTTCCAGATAGAGCCAGACAAAGCGATTCACCTGTGCCTTATCCATTTCCACCGTCTGATAATCATAGGTATCAGATGGATTCATGGCAGCAATAATTTTTACTGACTTAGGCATTACGTAACCATTAATTTCTCTGTTAAGGATCAGATTCATGAGCTCCTGTTGAACAGCATGCTCGCAACGATTTATTTCATCAATAAATAAAAGTACCGTCCTCCCGGCATCCGTCATTTCATCAATCTGATGGAGCTTATAATGGTAGGCATAAACAGTGGTTTGTGTATCAATGGTTGGCAAGCCACCGATTTCTCCTTCCTTAAGCAGATTGCCGTCAATGGAAATCAAGCTCCATTTATATTTATCCGCAATCTCTTTAGCCAGAGTCGTCTTGCCTATACCTGTAGCACCAACCAGAAGAGGTACTGCATCGGCCTCCAGAACTAATTCCACGCCTTCCAAAGCTTCATTGTAATTCATGCTTATCTCCTATTGTCCTTACTTATTTTTAAACCGTGTCCATACCGGATTATCTTATTTATTAACCAATTGTTCAGCCACAGTAATCTTTTTAGCCCGCCAACTGCCGTATTTATAAATCAAAGAGAGTTTGTCTAAAGGAAATATCTGACTGGTTGGCTCTATTTCTGCGCATTGGACAAAAGAACGGACATAGTCTTCCGGCACATCTTCCTTAGACAATTCTTCCCGTAAAACTCCTTCCACTTCTGCCTTGGTCAGTTCCAAATCTTCCGACTTATATTTCATGACTCCCACATTCATACGGAGGAATCCCAAAAAATCTTTTTTGCCGATCTCCGGTAATAGTTTTATAGCCTGGGGATATTCTTTTACAACCGCACAAGTCACCTGATAATCCGGCTCTTTAATATAGCGCAGTGCCTCATAATTATTCTTTAGGGCATGAGCCTGTACTTTAGTACTGGGATGAGCAATGTATTTAATGGCATCATAATCTTTCTCCACAGCTAAAATCTGTAGTTCTTCGCTGGGATGAATGGCATACTTAATCGCCCAGCCTGATTGTTCAAGGGCCAGGCGAATAAGCTTTTCGGAGGGATGCTCCACATAGTCCAGATTATTCCAGCCGCTTTTGACAGCTAATTCCAGCAGTCTTTCAGAAGGATGGATAATGTAGGTCAAGGCTCCCGGTGTTTTTTCTATGGCCATTTCCTGCATCTTCTCTGTAGGTTTTTTTATAAATTGAATTGCTGCGCCATTTTCCCTTAAGGCCTGAAAACACATGGCCACTGTAGGCTCCGGAAATTGTTCCAAAGCATAGGGATTAAAACGCAGCAATTTAAGAGCTTCTTCTTCTTTCATGGTATGTCCTCGATTTTAATGTAAATGTTCATACAAAACATGGCAGCCAATAAGAATCAAGATCAGCCCGCCAAGACACTCTGCTTTACGTTGGCCCAACTGGCCTATCTTGGTGCCGCAAAGACAACCCACATAGGAAAAGACAAATGTCACAAAGCCGATAACAAAAGCCGGCAGCAAAATATACGTTCCCAATAAAGCCAGGCTAATACCTACGGCCATGGCATCTATACTGGTAGCAACGGCCAGGAGGCACATTTTTTTCGTTGTATAGTTTGTTGCTACAGGGCAGCCTTCCGGCTTGGCTTTAATCATACCGATACCTATGTAGCATAATAAGCCAAAAGCCATCCAGTGGTCATAGGCCTGAATATAGTCTTTAAAATAAAAAGCCATATAGTAACCGATAATTGGCATCAAGGCTTGAAACCCGCCAAACCACAGGCCAAAACGTATGCCTAAGGCCTTTTTTCTTGTAACCTCCGCCAATCCCATGCCGCCACAAACAGCCACGGCAAATGCGTCCATGGAAAGAGAAGCGGACAGCAACAATAAGAGAATAAACTTCATGCTTTAATTAGTTTTCCCCTTTCGCAAAATATTTTTAAAAAATGGTATGTGTAAAAACATATGCACTACCATTAAGGCACAACCAAGCTTCCCGGCACCTTTGTGCAAACCTTCCAGCATTTTTAGGACCGGCCAGCTCAGATAACCTTTTGCGCCAATCTCAAAAGTCCTGGCAATAAATGGCGCAGAAAATATAACAGTAATCATGGTTACCAGTAAACCTATGTTAATAACAGTCCGTAAGGTTCGTGCTCTGTTATAAGTGCCTTTACCCAGATTAGCAAACCAGCGTCTGTTTAAAACAATATGTATGATAAACAAAACAAAAAGCAGCATACCCACGTATTCGTGCCCTGCCCATAACAGTTTATATTTCAATGTTAAAAACCAGCATATTGCCATAGCGATATCTATAACAAACCGCACCTTTAACATACCCTCCACCTCGCCTTCATATTATAGCAAATAACAAGCAAGAAAAAAAGCAACAAAGCAGTACCATACCCAAACTAGCACATTCTAATAGGCTAAATGCAAAATATGCGTAGAAAGTCCGAAGAAAATCAGTAAGGCGCAGGCATCTACAATGGTGGTAATCAAGGGACTGGCCATAATAGCCGGGTCAAGGTGACAGGCCTTGGCCAGGATAGGCAGCATACCGCCCACGATTTCCGCCAGAATGACCGTGCAGAATAAGCTAATGCATACTACCATGGCGACCAAGGGAGCAACATGGTCAAAAAGCATAATCCTGATAAAATTAACCACTGCCAAAGCCACGCCCACTACTATACTTACCCCAAATTCTTTCCAGATAATTTCCGGCAAATCTTTAATTTCAATTTCACCCAGTGCCAACCCACGAATTACCAATGTAGCCGACTGAGAACCGGCATTACCGCCGGTATCCATAAGCATGGGAATATATGCTGCCAGCAATACTACTGACTGAAGCACATCTTCATATTTGCGGATAATATTACCGGTAAAGGTTGCCGACAACATTAAAACCATGAGCCACAGTATTCTATGCTTGGCTAAATTAAATATCCCTGCATCCATATAGTCTGTATCTGAAGGCGTCATAGCGGACATCTTATGGAAATCTTCGGTATTTTCTTCATCAATTACGTCCACGATATCATCAACAGTAATAATGCCAACCAAGCGGTTTTCCGTATCCACAATAGGCAGAGATGTTAAATCATATTTTCTGAAAAGTTCTGCCACCTGTTCTCTGTCCATATTAGTCTGGGCACTGACCACGTCTTTGTCCATGACCTTAGCCACAGATAAATCATCATTGCCGAAAACCAGTGTCTTAAAGGGGATAAATCCCAGCAAAGTACGCTGACCATCTATAACATAGCAATTGTCAAAAGCAGCGCTATCCTGCCCCTCTTCTTTAATTTGGGCCAGAGCCTGTCCTACATTCATATCGTTTTTAATAGAAATATATTCTGCCGTCATAACGCTGCCGGCGCTATTATCCGGGTATTTCAAATACTGGTTGATTAGTTTTCTGGTATCAGGCTCGGATACCTGTAAAATTTTTGCCACAATATTGGCAGGCATTTCCTCAACCACATCTACCGCATCATCAATAGCCAGATCATTAATCAGGTAAGTCATTTCACTATCGGTAATGCTTTCTAGTATTTTTTTCTGCTTGGCAGAATCCAGATGGGCAAACACATCGGCGCAGACTGCCTTGGGCAGGAACCTGAATAGCTTCATGCACTCTTCTTCAGTGAGCTCATTGCAAAATTCGGCAATATCTATAACATTTTTATCACTCAGGCGACTTCGTAACTCATGTATTTTATTATCCTTTAACAATTCTTGTAATTGTTCCATAGTCATCACCCGGCTTTACATGTTATTTTAACGCCTATCCATATTCTACACTATTTAAGAAGACAAGAAAAGAGTGAACAAAAGGGCCGGCCCTTTGTTCACTCTTTTCCCGGAAGTCTTCCTCCGGCAACGAGCATTTTCTTTGCTTCTTAACAGTGCTTATTCTTTTGTATAATTATGATTCATGAGCATCAGGAGCCAATTCAGTAGTGAATTCCTTGGGTGGGAATAATTTAGAAAACACCACGAAAGCAATTAAAGCCACCAAAAGACCGGGCAAAATCGGCTGGCCAACTTTGACACCAAAAAGCATACCTTTAGAAATTTTTTCCAAATAAACTACCACTACAGTACCACCTATAAGAGAAGCAATGGTTCCGGCCAAAGAGGCACCTTTCCAGTAATGACCCATTACATATGGGAAGAAGGCTCCGGCCGCACGGAGTGTGAAGGAGAACATTAATATTGTGATAATGCTTGAAGTATTAAGCAGCGCAACCACCAAGGAAAGCCCCCCACTGGCCACCATAACAATCTGTGCCACTCTCATTACTTCTTTATCCGTAGCTTCCGGTTTGATTACTTCTCTATAAATATCATTGGCAAAAATTGAACCTGCGCCCAGTAAATCCGAGTCCGCACTGGACATGGTAGCGGAAATAATACCGGCAAACAAGACACCGCAAATCACAGGAGGCATGGCTTCCTGGGCCAAAATAGGCAATGCATAGCGGGAACCGACTTTAGCAAACTCCTGAGCACTGAAGGAACCCATATTGATTAGGGCCAGAACAATAACCCCTAAAATGGCCGGAATAAAACCATAAATAAAGTTAATAAGAGCCGCAACAATAGAACCCTGTTGTGCCGCCTTCCCATCTCTGGCGGAATAATAGCGGGATACAGCCTCCTGCCCAACCGTAAAAGTCGTAATATACATGATAGTTAAAGCTATAATATCGGTAATCCCATATCCATGGAAAACATCAAATTCCGTGGCAGGAACAGAAGCCACCACTTTATCCCAGCCTCCTGCTAAATCTACAGCATAAGGAATAGCAATCGCCATACCTACTACAATAAAGAAAACCTGAACAAAGTCTGTAAGGGTAACACTCCACATACCACCCATAACAGAATATACTGTAACAATAATGCAAACAGCTATAACGGAAATGTCAAAACTAATGCCCATAATAGTGGACAAAATAACCGCAGAAGCAATCATTTGGCCGGCTGTTAAGCCTATTAAAGGTAAAAACATAATAATTGCAGTAATAAGACCGGCACCCTTACCATACCGACGGCGAAAATATTCCGGCACTGTCTTCACATTGGCCGCACGGAACTTAGGTGCCAAAAAGGATAGAATAACGAAAGCCAATCCCATGGAAATAACATACCAGGCTGCGCTGATACCATATTTATCCATGCCCTGCTGTACAACGCCCAGAGAGCTGCCGCCGCCTATTTCTGTAGCGGCCAAAGTTCCTGCCATTAAAACAGGTCCCAGCCTACGTCCTGCCACCATGAAATCGCTGTTTGATGAAATTTTGGTTTGAGAATACCAACCAATAAACAACATCAAAGCCATGTACACTAAAACAATTGCTCCAATAATCCCTGATCCACTCATCATAAATCCCCCTCATGTTTTTTAAAAAAGAGACACTTGAATTTTTACGTTCAAGCGTCTCTGCTGTCTATATGTTTATTATAATAATCTACTTTTCTCTTTATGTCAACGGCATAATTTTTATTATGATATTTATCTAAACATTGTCAAGAAGCCTCCACCTTGAATCACATAGTGATTAAGTGGCGAGAGTATATACTGTGGTTTTCCTGCCGTGCAACTATATACTACGGTATTAATACACACTTACAGCATTCTCCGACTTCCATTAAGCGTAATCCTTCTTGGAACTCTGACATGGGTAATTTATGGCTGACTATCTTGCTTAAATCCAAGCCTCCTGCTAACAACCCTTTAGCTGTAACCCAGTCTTTGTACATACGACGGCCGGCTATGCCTTTCAGAGTTAGACCGCTATACACGAATTTATCCAGTTGGAAAGAAAGGTTTTTGCCAGACAAACCAAGAACTGCGATTTGTCCTTCCGGTTGAATATAACCGATACTGGCTGCAATAGCTCCTACGTTGCCGGAATAGTCCAGCACTATATCAACTTTATTACCATCGTTAGCGGCAGGAACTGCCTTGTTAACATCTTCTTTAACAGGATCTACAAGAGCATCTGCGCCAATCTCTAAAGCCAATTTCCCACGGCTGGCATTCGGTTCCAAAGCAATAACCTTGGCTGCACCGCAGAATTTGGCTACTGCAATCCCCATATCGCCCAGCGGTCCGCAACCACTGACTGCCACGGTCTTACCTACTACGGAAAATTGGGTTGCCGCATGAACAGATGCTACAAAAGGCTCCATTAAACTCAGTACTTCCCAGCTGGAAAACTTTTTGAAAACAATGGCATTTTCCGCCGGAACGCTTATATATTCGGCAAAAGCACCATCGCGGCTTACGCCAACAACCTTAGTATTGGGGCAAACATGTTCATTGCCGTTCCGGCACGTATCGCAAACGTGACAAACAATGTGTGTCTCAACAGCAACTGCATCACCTAGCTCAATCTGCTTAACAAGTTCCCCTTTTTCCACTACTTCTCCGGACAGTTCATGCCCGATAATCATAGGTGGAACCATCCGTGAGCTGGCAAATTCGTTCCAGTTTTTAATATGAACATCCGTCCCGCAAATAGCTGCTGCCTTAATTTTAATCAGAACATCATTAGGCCCGATTTGCGGTATTGGTTTTTCTGCCAATTCCAGATTCCCTGCACCGGGAGCTGCTTTAATCACGCATTTCATCATGCCTTCCATATACTCTCACTCCTTATATTTATGATTTCATCGAACACAAGATATATAAATATTATAGCACAATATAAGGTTCATAACGTTTGCGTTGGTTGTGCATACTTTGTCATCATTCACATAAAAGACTTTGAACTATTTTACGCTTACTTTTTTCTGCTCTTTCTTTATTAGATATGTGAATACCACGGTGCAGAAAATAATTTGTACTACCGTAGAACAGGGTGTGGCCAGACCGATTTTGAACAGTGATGTGTCCGGCAGTTTGCTCATGTAGTATGAAACAGGTATGCGGACTAAAAAGGCTCCCATAATACCCTGAATCATCACAAGCTTAGTGTGGCTGCAACCGTTAAAGTAACCAATGAAGCAGAAGAGAAACGAAACCAGCAAAGTATCAAAAGCATACGCCTTAAGATAATCGGCTGCGGCATAAATAATATCCTGATTGGCTGTAAAAATCCCGGCAAAGAAGCTGCCCTGAAAAAATGCTCCGTACCCCATGACAAATCCTGCCAGCAAAGACATACCCATACCGCAGAACATGGCTTCCCTGGCACGTGTCCTTTTGCCAGCTCCTATATTTTGAGCTACGAAAACGGACAGTGACTGGGAAAAAGACGAAGGCACCAACATAATAAAAGCACAGATTTTCTCTGCTACTCCCACTCCGGCAGAAGCAACTACACCCAGACTGTTTACAATGGAATTAATGGCCAAGAATGATACTCCCACTAAGGCATCCTGCAAGGCCACAGGAAATCCCAAGCTAAAAATTCTTTTAATAATCCACCCTTGAAAACGCACATTCTTTTTGCTTAAAGGAAAAGCAAATTTTTTCTCTCTTAAGAAAAGCAGGCACAGAACAACACTGAGGGCCTGAGCCATAACCGTAGCAATGGCTGCTCCGGCTGCTCCCATGTGGAACACAGCCACAAACAGCAAATCTCCGGCTACATTAAAAATGCTGGCCATGAACACTGTATAAAGAGGTGTTTTAGAGTCGCCTATGGCACGCAGAATGCTCCCCAAGACGTTATATGCCACAATGAAGGCAATTCCCAGTGAACAAATCATGGCGTAAGCTCTGGTCTTGTCAAATGCCTCAGGCGGCGCCTGCATAATAACCGTGAACGGTCTGTTAATCGCTGCCATCAGCACCGTCAGAAAGACTGCTACTATAGCAAAGAATACTATACTGCTGCCTACTATATCCCCTGCTTCTTCCCTTTTGCCTTTACCTATGGTTTGCCCCAAAAGGATGGTTGTACCCATGGCCAATCCTGTAATTACTACTGTAATCATCTGCAGCATCTGGCTGCCGGTAGCTACTGCAGACACGTCACCAGCAGTGCCAAATTGACCTACAACCAGTAAATCTACAGCCCCATAGAGAGCCTGTAGGCACAATGCCATTAGTATGGGCAAAGCAAATTTGAATAACGGTCCTAATATTTTTCCTTCTGTAAAATTGCTGTTTGACATAAAACCTACTCCTTACAACTACAAATTTTGCTCAAAAAAACCGGATAAAATAGTGGTTTCTCATCCCACCATCTTATCCGGTTTGAATACTTCTATTGAGTATTTAGCCTCCGATGAACAGTTGCTATTGTAGCAATTTCACAAAGCTATGTCAAGAAAAGTTACAATTTATTCCCATTCAATTGTCGCGGGCGGTTTGGAGGTAATATCGTACACCACTCTATTGACACCCGGCACTTCGTTCACAATACGACGAGACACAATGTCCAAAACAGCGAAAGGAATATGAGCCCAATCACTGGTCATACCGTCTGTACTGGTTACGGCTCTCAGAGCCACGGTATTAGAATAGGTCCTGAAATCCCCCATCACACCCACGCTGCGGATATTAGGCAGGCAGGCAAAGTACTGCCAGATTTCCCTGTCCAGTCCTGCTTTAGCGATTTCATCACGGAAGATGGCGTCTGCTTCTCGCACAATGGTTATTTTCTCAGGAGTGATTTCTCCCAGAATACGAATGGCCAAACCCGGTCCCGGGAAAGGCTGACGCCATACCAGATTGGAAGGAATTCCCAGCTCTTCGCCTACGGCACGGACTTCGTCTTTAAATAATTCACGTAATGGCTCAATGAGGCTAAGATTCATGTCCTTAGGCAGACCGCCTACGTTATGATGGCTTTTAATGGTAGCACTGGTGCCGGTTCCCGATTCTACAACATCAGGATAAATTGTTCCTTGAACCAGATAATCTACATGGCCGATTTTTTTGGACTCTTCCTCGAAAACACGGATAAATTCTTCCCCGATAATTTTGCGTTTCTTCTCCGGCTCGCTGACACCTTTAAGCTTGCCCAGGAATCTGTCCTGAGCGTTCACTCTGATGATATTCATATCAAAGTCTTCTTTGAAGACCTTCTCCACTTGGTCACCCTCGTCTTTACGGAGCAAACCATGGTCAACGAATACGCAGGTCAACTGCTTGCCCACCGCTTTGTGCACCAGTACTGCCGCCACCGAGGAATCTACACCACCGCTCATAGCACAGAGAACATTCTTGTCACCGACTTTTTCTTTAATCTCAGCAATTTTTCTCTGAGCAAAGGAGGACATAGTCCAATCACCGGACAATTGGCAAATGTTAAACAGGAAGTTTTTCATCATTTGTTTGCCAAAAGGTGTATGCATTACTTCCGGATGGAACTGGACCCCATATATTTTGTCTTCGTCGTTAATCATAGCAGCCACAGGACATTCGCTGGTAGCAGCCATTACCTTGAAACCGGCCGGAGCCTCTTCTACATAGTCCTGATGACTCATCCAGCAAATATTTTGTTCTTCCAATCCTTTGAACAATGTATTATCTGTTTGGAGAACTATAGAAGTTTTCCCATATTCCCCGGAACCCGCATGAGCAACTTTGCCTCCCAGCGCCTGAGCCATAACCTGATGGCCGTAGCAAATACCAAGAATAGGAATGCCTGCTTTGAAGATGCCCTTGTCCGGTTTAGGTGTATTTTCTGCATATACGCTATTGGGACCGCCGGACAGGATAATTGCCTGAGGGTCTTTAGCCATGATTTTTTCTAAGGTATAAGAATAAGGAACGATTTCACAGTATACGCCGCACTCGCGTACCCGTCTGGCAATTAACTGGCTGTATTGTGCGCCGAAATCAATTACCAGGACCAATTCATGCTTCTTATTTTCCATTTAGAAACCTCCCGTTATATTTAAGTCTATTTATAGATTATATAATAACAGCACCTTTTTTTCAATGCTGGAGTTAAGCCAATCTAAAAGCGGTAAGATTTCGCTTAGACAAGGAAAAAGGGACTGACGATGATGGGATAGAACATTTTGGTTCATCTCAGTCTCGGTCAGTCCCTTTTGACGCAGTATCAGCGAATCCCCAAAATGCCGAGTTTGTGGCTGAGACGCGAAAGAGCCAGCGGCTGGAGGATGAGATAGAACATTTCGGTTCATCCCAGTCTCGGTCAGTCCCTTTTGACGCAGTATCAGCGAATCCCCAAAATGCCGAGTTTGTGGCTGAGACGCGAAAGAGCCAGCGGCTGGAGGATGAGATAGTGTTAATCGTCAGATTCTTTTCCCCAGAAAAGCTCTTTTTCAGTCAAATAAAA
>DAIQMR010000008.1:50593-78752 GCA_036788835.1 Acidaminococcaceae bacterium | reverse complement strand
GAAGATGTTATCAAAATAATTTAACTTTGTGTCCACAAATATGGACGCAGTCCACTTGGTAACAATATCGACGAATCAAAGCATATAATTGGAGTTTTATCAAAAGAAGGTGAAGTTTTATTCGAATACATGAAATATTTTAAAATGGTATTTGATAAAAACTAATGAAATAATTTCTTGAGTTCATATTGCCAATCTCTTTTGCTCCCATACGTTTAATGAGTTATTGTTAACTCATTTTTTTTAGTCCTCTGTTATTATTACGTATAGTGAATGGCATTGTTTTATCTGTCTGCGATTCTTTTTGTCTTTTAGACATACAGCGAGACTAATGGTAACTGTAATTAATTTTACGGATTCATAGGTCGTATGTCCGCCATTTTTATTTTGGCGGACATACGACCTATGTTTTTTTTATAAAACCTTGCAATATGAGTTAGAGTACAAAACAATATTGGCAGTTAACTCTAAAGTTATTAACTCCAAAGTAAATAACTTTAGAGTTAACTAAATCTTAGCAGCAAAGGAGAAAGAAAAGATGTTTATAGGACGCATAGATGAACTAAAATACTTTACGGAATTATACAATAAAAATACATTTCAGTTTATGATTTTATATGGACGCAGACGAGTAGGAAAAACAACCTTCCTAAGAGAATTTACCAGAAAAAAGTTGGCAATCTATTTTAGCGCTGAACAAACTACGGATAAGGATAATTTAGATAAATTTTCTGCAATTATTTTTTCCTACTACCAAGAAAAACATTTGGAAAATTTTACAACATGGGACAAGGCAATAAGCTATATTAATGAAAAACAGCAAAACAAACGGTTAATACTTATTATTGATGAATTTCCCTATTTGGCAATTGCTAATCCCAGAATCATGTCAGCGTTTCAACATTTGGTTGACCATACCTTGGAAAAAGGAAAAATGTTTATCGTTTTTTGTGGGAGTTACGTTTCTTTTATGGAAAATAAAGTCTTGGGAGAGCAGAGCCCTTTATTTGGCAGGCGTACCGGCCAATTAAAAATGCAGCCCTTTGACTATTATGAGAGCAGCTCTTTTATGGGTAATTTTTCTGTTAAGGATAAATTATTGGCTTATTGTATTTATGGCGGGATACCCATGTATTTAAGGCAAATTGACACCAAACAGTTATTGGAAGAGAATGTAAAACAAAGTTTTTTTAATCCCATAGGATATTTGTATGAAGAGCCACTTTTACTGTTAAAACAAGAACTGCATGAACCGGCCGTATATTTTGCGCTGATTGAAGCTATTGCCTTCGGACACACTAGGTCTAATGATATAGCAATGAAAGTAGGTCTACCGGTAGCACAATGCGTTAAATATATGGCTGTTCTTCGTGAATTGGGAGTATTAATAAGAGAACTGCCTTTTGGCAGTAAAAGCAGAGCGCGGCACTATAACTATAAGATTGTTGATCCCATGTTTTGTTTTTGGTTTAGATTTGTGGCTGCCAATAAATCTGTTTTAGAGAGCAATGGTGCTAATATTATGTGGGAAAAACTTGTTGTACCTGATTTATCGAATTATATGGGACATATGTTTGAACGAGTTTGCCAAGAATATTTATTGCGAAAAAATAGCTCAGGAAAATTGCCTTTTTTTTGTACGAAAATTGGCAGATGGTGGGGAAGCGACAAAATGACGAAAAAAGCAATAGAAATTGATTTGATTGCATCAGATGGTGATAAATATATTTTCGGAGAATGCAAATGGCGAAATGCACCACTGGGATATGGAATCTTAGAAGAATTAAAATTTAAAGCAAATGTATATAGCAACAAATCAACAGAATCTTATTATATTTTGTTTTCTAAAAGTGGATTCAGTCCAAAACTTAAAGAAAAAGCTAAAGCAGATAAGCATATTATTTTAGTTGATGCTGACACAATGTTGCTCTAGTGGTAAATGTAATTAATTTTACAAAACATAGGCCGTATGTACGCCAAAACAAAAATGGCGGACACACGGCCTATGTTTTTGTGCGAAAATTTTTCATTATAGAATAGGAAAACAGTATCTCCTTAACAAAACATTTTTCCCCACAATACAATATTCACATCCTAAATAAATGTGTGGTGGAAAAATGTGTGGCGCGAAAATTGTTTGACAAACTTTAGCAGCATAAACAGGAAAAGTTTCATCAAAGCAAAGGAGGGTATCATGAAAGGAAGATCTAGTTTTGCACTTAATTGTTTGATTATGGTGGCGTTTGTGTTGGCGGGGTGTGCACTGCTTGGCTGCGGCCAGAAGAAAAAGGTCGAAAAACAGTCTTTGCGTGTGTTTGTTGGTATGGAACCGGAAAGCTTAGATCCCCATAAGAGTTCCAGTGTATATGCATTTAATTATTTGAGATGCATGATGGAAGGATTAACAACTCTTGATGCAAAAGGACAGTCTCAGCCGGCTGCAGCAAAAAGCTGGGATGTGTCACCGGATGGCATGAAATATGTTTTTCATTTACGGGAAAATAAATGGTCCAATGGGGAAAGGGTAACTGCCCATGACTTTGTTTATGCCTGGCAACGAGTTCTTGACCCGAAATTTGCTTCTATTTATGCTTTTATGCTTTATCCTGTTAAAGGGGCAGAGGACTACAATACAGGAAAAGCCACTGTTGACAAGTTGGGGATAAAAGCTTTGGATGGTAAGACTTTTCAGGTGGAATTAGCAAGACCTACTGCTTATTTTCTGAATTTGTGTACACATCATTCTGCTTTTCCCGTTTGCAGAAAAGTAGTAGAGAGCAATCCTAAATGGGCCGGAGCTTCGGAAACCTATGTGGGCAATGGGCCATTTAAGTTTAAAGAATGGGTGCACAATAACAAAATTGTAGTTGAAAAGAATGAAAACTATTGGAATAAAGACAAAGTAAAATTGGCTAAAATTAATTATTTGCTTTCTGATAAAAATACCACAGCCATGGCTTTATTCGACAATAAAGAACTGGAATTAGTTGATGCTCCGCCGTTTTCAGATATAGAAAGGTTAAGAAAAGAAGGAGTTTTACACGTTTCTAATTGTATACGTACAAGTTTCTACGATTTCAATAATAAAAAGCCGCCATTTGACAACAAAAAAGTGCGGCAAGCTTTTGCTCTGTCTATTGATGGGGAAACTATGGCTAAAAAAATATATTACAATCTTCCGGCAGTTGCTACAGGTTGGGTGCCCAAAGGCTTTTATAATCCTGTAACGAAAAAAGATTTTAGAGAAGAAGGTGGCGTACTTTTAAAATTTGACCCTGAAAGGGCCAGACAACTATTGGCTGAAGCAGGCTATCCCGGTGGTAAAGGTTTGCCGCCTGTTACTTTACTATATTCAACAGGTGTTAATACGAAACTGGATGCGGAAGCTGCCCAGGAAATGTGGCTGAAAAACCTGGGGGTTAACGTTGAGCTGCGTAACCAAGAGTGGAAGGTTTTTTCCAGTACACGTATTGCGGGAGATTATCAGATTGCTGCAGCGGCTTGGGTCGGCGATTATTTTGACCCTATGACTTTTATTGATTATTTCTTGAGCTATGGTACACACAATTATGGTAAATACACCAATCCAGCTTACGATGCTCTGGTAGAAAAAGCTCAGAACAGCAATGACCAGAAAGTCCGTATGGCAGCTATGCACGAAGCAGAAAAAATCTTTATAGATGAAATGGGGCTGGCACCTCATCTTTTTCCCAGAAGTGTTTGTGCCAGGAGTCCAAAGCTTAAGAATGTAATTTGTCCCGGTAATCAGGCATATGATTTTACGTATGCTTATCTTGAATAAGTAAGGAGACCTTTTATGGCTACTTACATAATCAAAAGATTGGCTCATGCTGTTATTGTTTTATGGGTCGTTATAACTATTACTTTTTTACTGATGCATGCCATTCCCGGGGGACCATTTACATCGGAACGTAATTTACCTCCGGCGGTGTTGAAAAATATCGAAACGAAATATAAGCTTAATGACCCGTTGCACGTACAGTATGTTGATTATATGAAAAATTTATTCAAAGGAGATTTAGGACCATCATTTAAACACGAAGATAGAACTGTGAATGAGATTATTACTGAGGCGATTCCTGTTTCCTTTCAGCTTGGATTTGAGAGTATTGTTTTGGCTATCTTGGTAGGCATCCCCGTTGGTATCGGGGCTGCCTTACACCGAGGCCATTGGCAGGACAGAATACTGAATCTAACTACAACCTTTGGCATTGCTGTGCCCAGCTTTATATTGGCCAGTTTAGCAGTTTTGATTTTTGCTATTAAGATGCGGCTTTTGCCTGCGGCTATGTGGGGCGGCTGGCGATATCATATAATGCCGGCCATAACCTTGTCTTTAGGACCTATGGCGATTATCACCCGTCTGACCAGGTCCAGTATGCTGGATGTATTGGGGCAGGATTATATTAAAACGGCTAAGGCCAAAGGCTTATCGCCACTAACAGTGTTTTGCAAACACGCTTTGCCTAATGCACTCATCCCGGTAGTTACCTATCTGGGACCTATGGCAGCTGGCATTTTAACTGGTAGTTTTGTAATAGAGAGTATTTTTGCTATTCCCGGCATTGGCTGTTATTTTGTGACCGGTATTTACAACAGAGACTATACCCTGATTTTGGGAGTAACGATTTTTTATAGTTTGCTTATTGTTGTGATGAATGTTCTTGTAGATTTAGTTTATCCGCTCTTAGATCCAAGAATAAAATTAACCGGGCAGAAAGGGGAATAGACATGAAAAACAAGGCGGAAAATGTATCTATGGGATACTGGCAGGATGCCTGGCGCCGGTTGAAATTAAACAAGCTGGCAATGGCAGGACTATTAACGATTGTAGTAATCATACTCATCGCTGTTTTTGGGCCATTGTTCTGCAAAATGACCTATTTCGACCAAGATATGAATAACGTTAATAAAGGACCCTGTTCGGAGTTTTGGTTTGGTACGGACAATTTGGGACGGGATATGTTGGTACGAACTATGTATGGTGCACGCATATCACTAGCAATTGGCTTTGTGGCCAGTATTATAAATTTGTGCATCGGTGTAGTATATGGTGGTGTTTCCGGGTTTGTAGGCGGTAAGGTGGATAGGCTGATGATGAACATTGTAGATGTTATCTATAGTGTGCCCTCCATGCTCTATGTTATTTTGCTGATGGTAGTTTTAAAGCCCGGGCTCATGAATATTTTTGTGGCTATGGGCATAGCTTTTTGGATTGGTATGGCCCGTATGGTCAGAGGACAAATTTTGGCTTTGAAGGAACAGGAATTTGTCCTGGCGGCCAGGACTATAGGGGCAAGTAATACAAGAATTTTATTTAGGCATCTGTTGCCAAATTCAGTAGGAACCATTGTGGTCATGCTGAGTCTGGCTATTCCCTCTGCAATTTTTACGGAGGCCTTTCTGAGCTTCATTGGACTGGGGGTTTCCGCACCTATGGCCAGCTGGGGTGTTATGGCCTCGGAAGGGGTTAATGCTATGCGAGCTTATCCTTACCAATTGTTTTTCCCGGCTATGGGTATAACCATTACCTTATTGGCTTTCAACTTTTTCAGTGAAGGTTTACGAGAAGTTTTAGATCCAAGAATGCGCAGGTAGCAGAAAGGCAGGGGGAACGTTATGAAAGAAATTCTTTTGCAAGTTGAAAATTTGTCCGTAGGTTTTCATACCTATCGAGGAGATATACACGCCGTAAGAAATATTAGTTATAGTTTGCATAAGGGCGAAGCATTGGGCATCGTGGGAGAATCCGGCTGTGGAAAAAGTGTAAGCGTTCATGCCATTATGCAATTATTGCCTGAGGAAAATTCTTTCGTTAAATCAGGTCGGGCTTTTTTAGGGGAGAAAGAATTGCTTAGTCTTAAGGAAAGGGATATGCGCAAGATACGTGGCAATAAAATCAGTATGATATTTCAGGACCCTATGACATCACTAAATCCTGTACTTAAAATAGGCAACCAAATGATGGAAGGCATAATGGTTCATAAAAAAGTCTCCAAAGAAGAGGCCAGAAAGCAGGCTGCAGAATTACTTGCGGCCGTTGGTATATCTTTCCCGGAAAGCCGCCTGAACAGTTATCCTCATCAATTCAGCGGCGGTATGCGGCAAAGAGTTATGATTGCCATGGCCCTGGCCTGTAAGCCGGACATTATCATTGCCGATGAGCCTACTACAGCCTTGGATGTTACGATACAGGCCCAGATTTTAGAACTTATGGGCAATCTCAAAGACACCCTCCAAACTTCCATTATTCTTATTTCTCATGATTTAGGAGTAATAGCTACTTTGTGTGACCGTGTTTTGGTTATGTATGCCGGCGAACTGCTGGAAGGGGGCACTGCAGAAGATGTTTTTTATAGACCGGCTCATCCTTATACACAGGGACTTTTGGCTTCCTTGCCGGGTACAGCTTTAGATGGGAAAAACAAACTTCATGTTATAGAAGGACAGCCTCCCAACTTATTGCGAGAAACAATCGGATGTGCTTTTCAGCCTCGCTGCAAATATGCTATGGAGATATGCGGCCGGCAAATGCCGCCTAAAAATGTTATAGATGGTGATCATTGGGCCAAGTGCTGGCTCCATTCTAAAAACGGAGGTGGCAGTCGTGAGTGAAAATATAATTGAGGTACGGGATTTAAACAAATATTTTGTGGTAAAACACAGCTTTTGGGGCAAACCAACCATGTATTTAAAGGCTGTGGACGGGGTAAACTTAACTATTAGCAAAGGGAAAACATTGGGTCTGGTAGGAGAGTCCGGTTGTGGTAAATCCACCTTGGGACGGACTATGATTGGGCTGTATAGGGCTACTTCCGGTAAGGTGTTTTATGCAGGAAGGGAAAAACAGGGCATAGACAAAGAAATTCAGATGATTTTCCAGGATCCCTATGCTTCTTTGAATCCTCGCATGACAGTGGGAGATATAGTTGGTGAATCGTTACTTCTTAATAAAATTTGTGCTACTTCTTCAGAAGCTAAGAAGCAAGTGCAGGAACTGCTGGAGCTGGTTGGCATGAACGTGGAGCATATTAACCGTTTCCCACACGAATTCAGCGGAGGTCAGCGCCAGCGGATTGGTATTGCCAGAGCCTTGGCCAGTAAGCCTAAAGTAATAATATGTGACGAACCCATATCTGCTTTGGATGTTTCAATTCAGGCACAGGTGGTTAATTTACTGGATGCTTTGCAAAAAGAGCTAAATTTAACATATCTGTTTATAGCTCATGATTTGTCTATGATAAGATACATTAGTCATAGGGTAGCAGTAATGTATTTGGGCAAGATTGTGGAAAGCGCCCCGGTAGAGGATTTATATGACAACCCTCTTCATCCGTATACAAGGGCGTTATTATCGGCCATTCCCTTGCCGGATCCGGGAAAGCAAAAGAAAAAGCAACGGATAAAATTGGCCGGGGAGTTACCCAATCCTTTATTTCCGCCGCAGGGCTGCAGCTTTTCTACCCGTTGTCCTCTGGCAACGGAAAGATGCCGCACAGAAAAACCGCAACTACTGCCGGTAGGAGAGCGTCAAGTGGCCTGCTTTAGGAACGTGTGAACGATACTGGTATTCTGAGCCATTTCGCTCAGCCCATTCTGCCTTATCTGATGTGTGACTAAACAGTTCGGTCCCCCATTTGTCACACTTTTTTCACGGCCCAATCTTGACAAGCTTAGTAGGAATTGGTATTATGTATTTAAATCATATCAATATAGTATGATTTAAATACATAATAATTTACGGAGTGAAGAAGGAGTGGGGATTATGCAAGAAATTTATTTGGATAACGCAGCGACTACCAGGGTATTACCGGCAATCGCCCAAGCTATGGCTACTGCCATGACGGAGAATTACGGCAATCCTTCCAGTATTTATGAAATAGGTCAGAATGCTCATGATATTTTGGATACAGCTCGTCAGCAGGTGGCTGCTTTGATTAACGCCGACCAGGAAGAAATTACTTTTACCGGGGGCGGCAGCGAAGGAGACACCATGCTTTTACGTGGTATTGCCAGAATGTATAAAAATAAAGGGAACCACATTATTACCTCTGCCATCGAGCATCATGCGATTTTGCATACCTGCCAGGCTTTGGAAAAAGAGGGTTTCAAGATTACTTATTTGCCTGTAGACCAATATGGCAAGGTTAATCCCGCTGATGTAGAAAAGGCCATAACTCCGAAGACAATCTTGGTATCCGTGATGTTCGCCAATAACGAAATCGGTACCATTGAGCCTATTAAGGAAATCGGTGCCATTGCCCATAAGCATGGGGTTCTAATGCATACTGATGCAGTACAGGCTACCGGTCATGTGCCCATTGATGTTAAAGCTGACAATATTGACCTTTTGACCATGACTGCCCATAAGTTCCACGGTCCTAAAGGCACCGGAGCTGTTTACATCCGCAAGGGTATAAGGATGGAGCCTTTGGTTTACGGCGGGCCCCAAGAGCACAAAATGCGGGCCGGCACGGAAAATACAGCCGGGATTTTGGGATTGGGACTGGCTGCGGTGCATGCTAAAGAGCATATGGCCGAACACGCCGCCCAACAGATTAAATTGAGAGATCAGCTGATTAAGGGTATTTTGGCAAAAATTCCCGACACTAGATTAAATGGTCACCATACCGATAGGCTGCCCAATAACGTAAACGTAAGCATTAAATATATTGAAGGTGAAGGCATGCTTCTGCATTTGGACATGGAGGGCATTGCTGCCTCCAGCGGCAGCGCCTGCACCAGCGGGACTCTGGACCCATCTCATGTATTGCTGGCAATAGGGTTGCCTCATGAGATTGCACACGGTTCTTTACGGTTGACTTTAAGCGAGTTTACTACAGAAAAAGAAATAGACTATGTTTTGGAAAAATTACCGGGTATTGTAGAAAATCTAAGAAAAATGTCACCTCTATACCAAGAGAGAAAGGCGGAATAACATGCGCTACAGCAAAAAAGTAATGGATCATTTTTCTCACCCCAGAAATGTGGGAGAAATCGAGGGTGCATCCGGAGTAGGGGAAGTAGGCAACCCGGTTTGCGGAGATATAATGAAAATTTATATTAAAGTTAAAGATAATGTTATTGAGGATATTAAGTTTAATACCTTCGGCTGCGGGGCCGCTATAGCTACCAGCAGTATGGTCACAGAAATGGCCAAAGGCAAAACCATTGACGAAGCCCTAAAGCTGACCAATGCCGCAGTAGCAGAGGCCTTGGACGGACTTCCGCCCATTAAAATGCATTGCTCCAACCTGGCAGCTGATGGCCTGAAAGCCGCTATTATAGACTACAAGAAAAAAGCAGGACTGCCATGTGGCAACATAAAAGTCGAACATAGCTGTTGCGGCGAGCAAATCCACAACCTGCGAAAAAGCGACTGACAAATTATTAGCCCGTTTGGTTAATGCATATTAAAAATTAGGCATAAATATAACAAAATTTACACAAAACCCTTGTGTTAGACAGGGGTCTTGTGGTATAATCTTCCAGGTCATAAATCACACGCAGAGTAAGACGTAACTGTCCACGTAAGTGGTTATACGGAAAATAAAATCTGCGGAGGAAAAAACAGGAGGATAAAAAATGGCTATTATTTCTATGAAACAACTTTTGGAAGCAGGTGTCCATTTCGGTCACCAAACACGTCGTTGGAACCCTAAGATGGCTCCTTACATCTTCACCGAGAGAAACGGTATTTACATTATTGACTTACAACAAACCGTCAAAAAGGTTGAAGCTGCTTACAACTTCTTGCGTGATGTTGCCTCTGAAGGCAAAACCGTAATGTTTGTTGGCACCAAAAAACAAGCTCAGGGCGCTATCAAAGAAGAAGCTGAACGTTGTGGTATGTACTATGTTAACGAAAGATGGTTGGGCGGTATGCTGACCAACTTCAATACCATCCAAAAACGTATTAAACGTTTACGTGAATTGGAAAAGATGGAAGAAGACGGAACATTTGCTCTGTTGCCTAAGAAAGAAGTTATTGGCTTGCACAGAGAAATGGCTAAACTGACCAAATATTTGGGCGGTATTAAAGACATGAAAAAGTTGCCCGGCGCACTGTTCGTAATCGACCCTCGCAAGGAACACATTGCAGTTTTGGAAGCTCGTAAGCTGCATATTCCTATCGTTGCTACTGTTGATACCAACTGCGACCCTGATGAAATTGATTATTTGATTCCTGCTAACGATGATGCTATTCGTGCCGTTAAATTATTGGCCGGCAAAATGGCTGACGCCATTTTGGAAGGCAAAGCCGGTGCAGACGAAGAGGCTGAAGGCCAAGAAGCTCAAGAATCTCAAGAGGCAGCTGTGGAAGCTCCTGCTGAAGAAGTTCCGGCTGAAGCTGAAGCTCCTGTTGATGCACAATAATTTCTGCTATTTAACTAATTAAACGGAGGATATTTTCATGGCTGATATTACTGCTAGTATGGTTAAAGATTTACGTGGCCGCACAGGTGCAGGCATGATGGATTGCAAAAATGCCTTAAAAGAAACCGCTGGGGACATGGACAAGGCTGTAGATTATTTGAGAGAAAAGGGACTTTCCAAAGCTGCTAAGAAAGCAAGCAGAATAGCCGCTGAAGGTCTGGTTGATACTTATATTGATGAAGCTGCCAAGCTTGCTGTTTGTGTGGAAGTTAACTGTGAAACAGACTTTGTGGCTGACACTGCTGACTACAGGGCATTGGTTAAATCCATTGCTGAACACATTGTGAAAAACAAGCCTGCCAATGTTGAAGAACTGGGCAAGCAGACCTTTGGTAATAGTGGAAAAACCGTAGACGAAATGATTACTGAGAGCATTGCTACTATCGGTGAAAAGATTTCCATTCGTCGTTTCAGCATTTTCGAATATGGCAATGATATTGTTGCTTCCTATATTCATGGGGGCGGCAAAATCGGTGTTTTGGTTGAATTAGTCGGCGGCGACGAAGTTTTGGCGAAAGATATCGCTATGCAGGTTGCTGCTGCTAATCCTCCTTATCTGGATGAAACTCAGGTTCCGGCCGATGTGGTGGAGCATGAAAAAACAGTTTTGTCCGAACAGGCCAAAATGGAAGGCAAACCTGAAAAAATCATTGAAAAAATGGTTATTGGCCGTATTCAGAAGTTCTACAAGGAAGTTTGCCTTGTTGACCAGGAATTCATTAAGGATGGCGACAAGACCATTAAGGGCCTGCTGAAAGAAAAGAATGCCTCTGTTAAGCGTTTTGTACGCTATCAATTAGGAGAAGGCATCGAAAAGAAGCAGGAGGACTTCGCAGCAGAAGTTCAGAGCTTTATGAAATAAGAAAATTCAAAAAATAAGAGAACACTTTCGTGTTCTCTTATTTTGTAAGAAAAGCTAAAGTGTTACAAAAGGGACGGGTACTTTTGTAACAGTGTTGTCACACTAAAGTCTTGTTTTTACGTGGAAATTTTTATATAATAGTAGTTATAGAATTGTCAGTGGGAGGTCCTATTTTGACAAACGATAGGAAGTTTAAAAGAGTTGTAATAAAACTGAGCGGCGAGGCTTTGGCCGGTGAAAAAGGTTACGGTATTGATCCCGTAACTGTTGACGACATAGCTGCTCAGATTCAGTCCGTAAAGGACGCCGGATTGGATGTAGCAGTGGTAAATGGGGGAGGCAATATCTGGCGGGGCCTGGCAGGCAGTTCCAAAGGGATGGACAGGGCTACGGCTGATTACATGGGTATGTTGGCTACTATTATTAACTCTCTGGCTTTACAGGATGCCCTGGAAACCAGGGGAGTGGCTACCAGAGTCCAGACTGCTATCGAAATGCGGCAGATTGCCGAGCCTTACATCAGAAGACGGGCCATTAGACATTTGGAAAAGGGCAGAGTGGTGATATTTGCCGCAGGTACAGGCAATCCCTATTTTTCCACGGATACTACAGCAGCACTACGTGCCGCTGAAGTAGAAGCAGATGCCATTCTTATGGCTAAGAAGGGTGTGGATGGGGTTTACGACAGTGACCCTAATATTAACAGAAATGCCAAGAAATTTGACCATTTGGAATATATTGATGTAATCCAAAAGAATCTTAAGGTCATGGATTCCACGGCAATTAGTTTGTGCATGGATAATGATATCCCCATTGTGGTTTTTGATATTGACCAAAAGGGCAATATTTTAAAAGCGGCAAAAGGCGAGAAAATAGGAACTCTAGTAGGAGGTTTATGATGGCAACTATTGAAGAGCTGGAACAGAAAACCGAAGATAGAATGACTAAAGCTTTGAATGCTTTGCGCAGTGAACTGGCTTCTATTAGAACAGGCCGGGCAACACCTGCTTTGCTGGACAGAATTAAAGTCGATTATTACGGAACACCTACTCCTATTAACCAGGTGGCTAATATTTCCGTTCCGGAACCACGTCTGCTGGTGATTCAGCCCTGGGAAAAAGCCATGGTTAAGGTTATCGAAAAGGCTATTTTGACCAGCGAATTGGGTATTAATCCCAATAGCGACGGCTCCGTAATTAGGCTGAATATGCCTCAACCTACGGAAGAAGGCCGCAAGGAGCTGGTTAAGCAGGTTAATAAAAAAGGCGAGGCTGTCCGGGTAGAAGTACGTAATATCAGACGTGACCTTAATGATGCCGTTAAAAAGCAAGTTAAGGCCAAAGAGATTACCGAAGATGATGCTAAAGAAGCTACCGATAAATCCCAGAAGATAACGGACAAGTTCATGAAGGAAATTGATCAAGTTTTGGCCAATAAAGAGAAAGAAGTAATGTCTGTATAATGGCAGAAAATGTTACCATGCCTGATGTACTGGCATATAAAATGGCGAAGGCAGTAGACATTATTACTGCGGCGGGTTTTAGCTACAGGGTGGAGAAGACAATGCCCTTAAAACCCTTAAAAGAGTTGGTCTGGCATGATGAGGACGCTTATGTACTTAAGCAGACTTTATTGCCTGGCAATATTATAAAAATTGTAGTAGGTTGCAAATTACGAAGGGAGGTGTACTAGTTATGGCTCATGTAGTAGATAAAGATGCTTGCGTTGGATGCGGTAGTTGCGCTAATTCCTGCCCTGTAGGAGCTCTTCATGAAGATGACGGTAAATACAAGGTTGATGAAGCAGCTTGCATTGATTGCGGTGCTTGCGAAGGATCTTGCCCAACTGGTGCTATTAAACAAGCATAGTTTATAGCGAAGATTGCGCAACCCGGGTTGGGTTGCGCAAATTTTTTGTAGAGGAAGGATACCCATGCTCAAGAAGGTTTTTGCGAAAAAAACTAAAATTAAAGATATTCTCCTGGCTACCACGGACACAATAGACTTGAATAATGTGCCCAAGCATATTGCTATCATCATGGACGGCAACGGCAGGTGGGCCAAGGAACAGGGTAAAATCAGAACTTACGGGCACAGTGCAGGGGCACAGACCTTGCGCTCCATTGTGAAAATGGCCGATAAGGTAGGAGTCAAAATCCTCAGCGTGTATGCTTTTTCTACAGAGAATTGGAAGAGACCTATTACAGAAGTAAATTTTATTATGAAATTACTCATCAAATATTTAACTGCAGAGTTGGATGAATTAAACGAATATAATGTGAAAATGCGGTTCATGGGTTCCAGGGAAGGACTGCCGCAAGCTGTTCAGGAAAAAATGGATTATGCTTTAAAAATGACGGAAAATAATACCGGCATAGTTCTTAATGTGGCTATTAATTACGGGGGACAGGACGAAATCCTCAGGGCGGTCAAAAACCTTGCTGCCATGGCAAAAGAAGGAAAGATTAATCCGGACAAGATTACCAAAGAAATCTTTGAAGACAATCTGTACAGCAGGCAATTGCCGCCTCCTGATTTGCTCATTAGGACAGGGGGAGACTTACGGGTGAGCAATTTCATGTTATGGCAGATTGCCTATGCGGAAATCTGGACCTGCCGGACCTATTGGCCGGCCTTTACCCAGGAGATGCTGCTGGAAGCCATTAAAAGTTATCAGCAACGGGACCGTCGCTATGGCGGATTAAATAAGAAATGAGCTGGTGAATTATGAAACAAAGAGTTATTACGGCAATTATAGCAATTCCCATAGCCCTCTTTTTAATTAGGATGGGGGGATTCGTATATGCAGCCGGTGTGACGATACTGGCCTATGTAGGCTGGCGGGAGCTGCGCAACATGCTGGTAGGGGCAGGAGATAAAATCTACGCCATTACAGGCTGTCTGCCGGTCATAGCTCTGGTAATTGCTGCCGCTATCTATGGGGAAAACTCTATGCTGCCCATTTTAGTGATTGGCGTTATTTCTATTATGATGGATACTTTGTTTCATTACAAAGACGGTCGCTGGATCAGCGAAACCGCCCTGGGATTTTTCGGGGTTATGTATGTGGGGGTGCTCTTCTCCCATTTCGTTTTTTTACGGAATTTAACCGGGAAAATTTATTCCGCCGGAATTTTAGGGGAACTTTCTTTGGGAGAAGCTCTTTTGTGGACGGTTATGTTTGGCACTTGGGCCAGTGATACTTTTGCATATATTTTTGGCTGTAACTTTGGCAAGCACAAGCTGCTGCCGGTAGTGAGCCCCAAGAAAAGTGTAGAAGGTGCGGTGGCCGGTTTTATCGGATGCATTCTGGTTATTCAGGCACTTGGTTCACTGTGGTTAGGCTTTCCTGCTGTACCGGTTTTTGCCCTGGGCATTCTGGTTGGGATTGTGGCGCCTCTAGGGGACTTGGTTGAATCTATTTTAAAACGCAGTTGTAATATTAAAGATTCCGGAAGCTTTTTCCCGGGACATGGTGGTGTTTTAGACAGGTGCGACAGTATGCTTTTTGCTGTACCCATGGCTTATTATTTTATCAAATGGTTTTTAATTTAAATAGTTAGGAAGGAAGCAAAGCTCTATGAAACATATCGCTATACTTGGTTCCACGGGTTCTATCGGCACGCAGACACTGGAAGTTGTGGCTGCCAATCCCGATAAACTGAAAATAGTTGCTTTGGCTGCCCGCAGAAATGTTGAGCTTTTATTAAAACAAATACAACAGTTTCAGCCGGCTTTAGCCGCATTGGCCGATGAACAAGCTGCCCTGGAACTGGAAAAAATATATCAGGGACCTACCAAAATATTGGCCGGCCCGGAGGGCCTTAAAGCAGTGGCTACCTGTTCCCAAGCAGATACTGTTCTGGGAGCAATGGTTGGTTATGCAGGCCTCAAACCCACGTTGGCTGCTATTGAAGCAGGGAAGAATATTGCTTTAGCCAATAAAGAAACTTTAGTGGCGGCCGGCAGTATAGTTATGAATGCCATTAAAGCAAAAGGCGTGCAGCTGACTCCCGTAGATAGTGAGCACAGTGCTATTTTCCAATCTTTGCAAGGAAGCAAACACGGTGAGGTAGCCAGATTGCTCATTACAGCTTCCGGCGGAGCCTTTCGCAATAAGACATTAAAAGAATTGGAAAATGTTACAGTGGAGCAGTGCCTCCATCATCCTAATTGGACTATGGGGAAAAAGGTAACAGTGGATTCTGCTACTCTGGCTAACAAAGGTTTGGAAATCATGGAAGCCCATTGGTTGTTTGCTATGGACTATGATAAAATCACCCCGCTTATTCATCCCCAAAGCATAGTACATTCTTTGGTTGAATATAAGGATGGGGCCGTTATTGCCCAGCTGGGAGTTCCGGACATGAGACTTCCCATTCAATATGCCTTAAGTTTTCCGGACAGATGGGATGTGAAATATGGTCAGCTAGACTTGGTGAAGATATCTCAGCTTACTTTTGCGGAACCGGATACCAAGATTTTCCGGGCCCTGAGGCTGGCCGTAGACTGCGGCAAGGCAGGTGGAACCATGCCCTGTGTTTTCAACGCTGCCAATGAGGTGGCAGTGGCAAGCTTTTTACAGGGGAGGATTAAGTTCCTGGGTATTGCCCAATTAATCGAGGAAGTTTTGCAAAGTGCCAGCTCTGTGGCAACTCCTACAGTTGATGATATTGCTCAGGCAGATAGGGAAACACGAATCCATGCCGGGGAAATTCTAGACAAATTATTTTAATGGAGGATTATTTTGTTAACATTATTAGCAGCAATTCTGGTTTTTGGCGTTTTAATTACTGTCCATGAAATGGGACATTTTATGACAGCAAAATTTACAGGTATGCAGGTAGACGAATTCGCCATTGGCTTTGGCCCTACTTTGTACAAGAGCAAGTCTAATGGTACTTTGTATTCCTTACGGCTTGTTCCATTGGGAGGCTATAATAAGATTGCCGGTATGGAACCGGATGAAGCTCCGGTGCCTAACGGGTTTTCTTCCAAGTCGCTCCCGGCTCGTATGCTGGTTATTTTAGCCGGCTCTATAATGAATTTTATTTTACCTGTGATTTTGTTCTTTTGCATTTTCTTTTTCAGCGGTATTGATGTGCCGGTTAATAAACCTATAGTTGGTTCGGTTATCCCCTCAGAACCGGCAGCGGTGGCCGGCGTTATGCCAGGTGACAAGATAATGGCCATTAATGGCAAAGAGCTTGTTCAGTGGAATGACTTAATTGCCAATCTTCGAACCAATGGGGAGAAGGCAGCGGTTTTTACTGTTGACAGAGCAGGTTCTGTGCGTGATTATACTATTAAGCCTATTTTCAATAAAGAAGCTCAGCGTTTCATGGTAGGTATTTCTCCTGAGTTCACGAAAAAACCTTTGGGACTTAGTGATGCGGCGAAAACTGCTGTTATATATGAGGGACGTATTATTACGGCCATGATTAACGGCTTAGTTAAAATTTTCACCGGAAAAATGTCTGCTGATGTTTCCGGCCCCATCGGGGTGGCGCAAATGGCCGGAGACGTGGCTTCACAAGGTGTTCTGCCACTGCTGAATTTCATTGCTTTTCTTAGCATTAATTTGGCTATTATTAACCTGTTGCCCATTCCTGCTTTAGACGGAGGGCAATTCGTAGTGTTGCTGGTAGAAGGCATTAGAGGAAAGCCTTTGCCGGGGAAATATTTGGAAAAAATCCAGATGGTGGGGATTGCTATTATTATAGCCATTACCATCTTTTCCACAATCAAGGATCTTACTCGTTAGGAGGAACCTATGAAACGCAGAGATACTAGAGTACTGCAAATCGGCGATGTGAAAATCGGAGGGAACAATCCTATTGTTGTCCAATCTATGACCAACACAAAAACCGAAGATGTGGTCAGCACAGTTAAACAAATCAATGAATTAACGGAACTGGGCTGCGAAGTGATTCGCTGTGCTATTCCCACTATGGAGGCTGCCGAAGCTATTGGTGAAATTAAAAAGGCCATTCATATCCCTATTATTGCGGACATTCATTTTGATTACAGATTGGCCTTGGCTGCTTTGGAAGCAGGGGTGGACGGACTGAGGCTGAATCCGGGTAATATCGGGGGACGGGAACGAGTGGAAGCAGTAGTAAAAGCTGCTAAAGCCAGGGAAATACCTATCCGCATTGGGGTCAATGCAGGAAGCCTGCCTAAAGATTTACTGGAGAAATACGGTCATCCTACAGCAGAAGCCATGGTGGAAGCGGCCTGGCGCCATATCCATATTCTGGAAGAACTGGATTATAAAAACATAAAGGTCTCCTTAAAGGCTCATGATGTGCCACTAACAGTGGCTGCCTACAGGCTATTGGCCGGCCAATGCGACTATCCGCTGCACTTGGGGATTACGGAAGCAGGAACAGTAAATTCCGGAATTATTAAATCTGCCGTAGGCATAGGCACACTTTTGGCAGAAGGCATTGGTGATACCATTAGAGTCAGTCTGACAGGGAATCCGGCCAACGAAATAAAAGTTGCGTACCAGATTTTAAAGTCTTTGGATTTACGGGAATATGGACCGACCTTGATTTCCTGTCCCACTTGCGGACGTACTTCTATTCATTTGGAGAAATTAGCCCTGGAAGTGGAAAAACGCCTGGCCCACATTAAGGACCCTATTACCGTAGCTGTTATGGGCTGTGTGGTAAACGGACCCGGCGAAGCCAGGGAAGCAGACGTAGGTTTAGCAGGTGGCAAAGGTGAAGGATTAATCTTCCGAAAAGGGGAAATATTGAGAAAAGTACCGGAAGATAAATTGATTGACGAGTTGTTTATAGAAATACAGAAAATATTAAACGAAAGGAAGAATTGACAATGCGCGTTTCCAAATTATATGCACCGACCCTGAGGGAAGTTCCTGCGGAGGCAGAAGTTATCAGTCATAAATTAATGCTGAGAGCCGGGTTTATCAGAAAAAGTGCCGGAGGTATGTATAGCTATTTGCCTTTGGCTTGGCGTTGTTTAAAGAAAATCGAAAATATTGTTAGAGAAGAGATGGATAAAGCAGGGGCTCAAGAAATTATGATGCCGATTATTCAACCTGCGGAGATTTGGGAAGAAAGCGGCCGGTGGTCTGTGTATGGGGATGAGATGTTCAGACTTAAAGACCGTCACAGCAGAAATTTCTGTCTTGGCCCAACTCACGAAGAACTGGTCACTACTCTTGTCCGCCCCGATGTGAGAGGCTATCGTCAGCTGCCTTTGAATCTTTATCAGATTCAAAGTAAGTTCAGGGACGAAAGACGTCCTCGTTTTGGTTTAATGCGTGGCAGAGAATTTATTATGAAGGATGCTTACTCTTTTGATTTGGATAACGCCGGGCTGGATGTTTCCTACAAGAGTATGTATGATGCCTATACACGTATCTTTACCCGCTGCGGACTGAAATTCCGTCCTGTGGAAGCAGACAGCGGAGCCATCGGCGGTACTGGTTCACATGAGTTCATGGCTATTGCCGACAGTGGGGAAGCAGCTATTGTTTACTGCGACAAGTGCGACTATGCGGCTAATGTGGAAAAAGCAGAAATGGCACCGCTGGAAGCACCTGCCGAAGAATTGAAAGCTAAAGAAGCAATAAATACTCCAAACTGCAAAACTATTGCGGCTGTTAATGAATTTCTCCATGCACCTATTGAAAAGAGCGTGAAAGCAGTTGCTTATGCCTCGGAAAAAGGTATGATTCTTTGTTTTGTCCGGGGAGACCATGAGGTTAATGAAATCAAGGTTATTAATGCTGCAGGAGTTAGAGAAGTAACCATGGCTTCTCCGGAAATGCTGGAAGCAGCAGGGACTGTAGGCGGGTTTATGGGCCCCGTAGGCATGGATAATAAGAAGGTTATTATCATTGTGGATTCCACTGTTATGAACATGCACAATTTCTGCTGTGGTGCCAATAAAGTTGATACGCACTTTATTAATGTTAACCCTCATCGTGATTTCGAGCCTACTATCGTAGCGGATATTCGTATGGCTAAAGAAGGAGACCCCTGTCCTCACTGTGGCGGGAAGCTCCAAGAAGCCAGAGGGATTGAAGTAGGCCAAGTGTTCAAGCTGTTCACCAAATACAGTGAGCCTTTGAAAGCTACTTATTTGGATGCCAACGGCAAGGAACAGCCTATGGTTATGGGCTGTTACGGCATTGGCATTAGCAGGACTTTAGCTGCTGCTATTGAGCAAAACAATGATAAAGACGGCATCATTTGGCCGGTGGCTATTGCTCCCTATGAAGTTATAGTTATTCCCGTTAATACCAAGGATGAAGCAAGCAATACCAAAGCGGAAGAAATATACAAGGCTTTATGCGATAGCGGCGTGGAAGTGATTATTGACGACCGGGACGAAAGAGCCGGAGTGAAGTTTAAAGATGCTGATTTAATAGGCTACCCCATGAGAGTAGTGGTAGGGCCCAAAACATTGGCACAAGGGAAAATAGAAGTAAAAAACAGACAGACAGGCGAACTGACTATGATTGACGTGAGCGGAGATTATGTGAGCGCCATCAAGGATGCCCTGGGCAAAGAAAAATAATTCAGAGGGAGTGTGGTGACAATGCTAGACGGCCAAACAGAAGAAATGTTAATCAGATTACTGATTGCAACTATATTGGGCGGCCTGATAGGCATCGAACGGGGCAGAGGCGATAGGCCGGCCGGTATGCGTACCCATATTCTGGTTTGCACAGGTTCGGCTTTGATTATGCTCGTGTCTCTCTATGGACTGGGGAATGTGAAAAGAGAATGGGATGCAGCACGTATTGCTGCCCAGGTAGTCAGCGGCATAGGCTTTTTAGGTGCCGGTACTATTATTCATGAAGGCCTCAGCGTCAGGGGCCTGACCACGGCGGCCAGCTTATGGATGGTGGCAGCTATTGGCCTGGCTACAGGCAGCGGCATGATAACTATCGCTGTTATTGCAACCATTATCACACTGATTACTCTTGTTACATTACATAATTTTGAGAAACGTTTTGTGGTTTTCGATGCAGTCTCGAGACATTTATTGAGGGTTGTTGCCAAAAACACTCCCAACAGTATGATTACTATTATGGATTATTTGCAGGATGCAGGAGTTAAAGTTCGTACTCTGAACATTAAAAATAACACGATTCAGAAAACCATTGTTTTGGAGCTGGCCCTTAAAGTCACACGGGACAAGGATTTGGATAAAATAATTGCAGGATTAAATGATAAAGATGAAGTTGTATCATTGGAACAGGTAGAATAAGGAAGTAGAGTATGCCCACAAAATATAAAATCAAACCTGAAAAATATAAATTCATGGAATTTGCTCAGAACCTGGAACTAACCAGGGATGAGCAAATTTCTTTGCAGCGTCTGACTCTGGAGGAAGTGGAAATTGATGAAGAGGCTAAAACCTGGTCTATTTCCGCTACTTCACAGGAAGCAGAAAAAGATAATATTACCTTAGCAGGGGTAGCGCAAAAGCTTGCCCTTGCTTGTTCACTTGTTAAGGCGGATTTTGTGGTAACAGATGAAGCGACAGCTACAGAAGTGTGTCAGAGCCAAGCCTACCTGGAAGCACTGAATAGAGTGAAAGGAACTACCTTGTCTGCCAAAGGAGAAGGGGTGGCCTACGGGAAAAAAGTAACCAAGGCCCCCAGACCTATACATGATATTCAAGAAGAGGAAAATAACGTAGTAGTCGAAGGAAAAATTGTCGCCTATAAGGAACGTGAACTTCGCACCGGCTCAGTAATGCTCAGCATTATGGTAGCAGATGAGAATGATGGTATTACAGCTAAAATGCGTTTTGGGGACGGGAAAAATTCTCAGGATCTGCCGAAAAATTTAGAAGAATGCAATAAATTCTGTAAAAAATTACCCATAGGTTCCCGGGTTGTTATCCAGGGAAATGTGGCTACAGATAAATTCGAAAATTATGAAATAGTCATGACCACCATTAAGGGTATTATGCTGAAAAAGCAGCAGGAACGGATGGATAATGCCGCTGAAAAGAGAGTGGAGCTTCATTGCCATACCAAGATGAGCAAAATGGACGGCATCACTCCTATTAAGGAACTTGTCCAGACTGCCTTGAAATGGGGCCATAAGGCTTTAGCATTAACTGACCATGGTGTAGTCCAGGCCTTTCCCTTTGCCTATGATGAGACCAAAGGCAAAGACATAAAACTTATCTATGGAGTGGAAGGGTATCTTTGTCACAGCCGTCAGGAGAAAAAGAATTATCATATTATAATCTTGGCCAAAACTGTTGAGGGTTTGCGGAATTTGTACCGTTTGATTTCCCTTTCTCACTTGCAGTATTTTGGGGGGAAGCCAAAGCGCCCCCGCATGACCAAGGCTCTTTTGGAACAGTACAGAGCCGGACTGATTGTGGGTTCTGCCTGCAGTGCCGGGGAATTGTATCAGGGAATCCTGAACGGAGCCTCTCACGAAGAATTACTGGAAATCGCCAAATTTTATGATTATCTGGAGATTCAGCCTACGGGCAATAACAGATATTTATTTACTGACGACAGATATCCGGATATTAAAACAGAAAGTGATTTGCAGGACATCAACAAAAAAATTCTCGCCCTGGCTGATGAAATGGGTAAGCTGACGGTGGCTACCTGTGATGTGCATTTTTTGAAACCGGAAGATGCTTTAGCCAGACGCATTCTACAGGTAGGCAATGGTTATCCCGATGAAGAACAGCCGCCGGTTTTTTTCCGTACCACAGAAGAAATGCTGGGAGAGTTTCAGTACTTGGGAAAGGACAGAGCTTTCGAGGTTGTTGTTACTAATACTAATAAAATCAATGAACAAATAGAAAGCTTCAAGCCGGTTCCGGATAGAGACCAGCTTTATTCGCCGGTAATTCCCGGGGCCGAAGAAAAAGTTAAAAATCTTACCTACGCTAAAGCTCACGAATTATATGGGCCGAACCTTAATGCAAAGGTAGAAGCACGATTGAAACAGGAACTGGATGCCATTATTGGCAATGGTTTTGCTGTTTTGTATTACATTGCTCACTTATTGGTCAAGAAGTCTAACGAAGACGGTTATATGGTTGGATCAAGAGGTTCCGTAGGTTCTTCTTTCGTAGCAACCATGCTGAATATTACAGAAGTAAATCCTTTGGAGCCTCATTATCGCTGCCCTCATTGCTATCATACGGAATTCATTACCGATGGCAGCGTAGGGTCAGGTTTTGATTTGCCGCCCAAGAACTGTCCGGAATGCGGCACACCTATGGACAGAGATGGACATAATATTCCTTTCGCAGTTTTCTTGGGATTCCACGGAGATAAGGTTCCTGATATTGATTTGAATTTCTCCGGAGAATATCAGGCGAAAGCTCATAAATATACAGAGGAGTTGTTTGGCAGGGACAATGTCTGCCGGGCCGGCACACTGGGCACTATTGCTGATAAGACGGCCTATGGTTATGTGAAGAAATATTTCGAAAGCAAAAATATTACAGTACGCAATGCCTATGTGGAGGGGTTGATTCCCGCCCTGGTAGATGTGAAACGTACTACAGGCCAGCATCCGGGCGGTATAGTAGTTATTCCACGAGATTTGGATATTCAGTATATTACCCCTATTCAATACCCTGCCGATGACGAGAACAGCGGCACTATGACCACCCATTTTGACTTTCATTCCATAGACGAACGTATTGTTAAGCTGGATATTCTGGGTCATGATGATCCTACGGTTATTAAAATGCTGGACACATTAATGGGGCAGGATGGTTACTGTAAATCTATTCCTATTGGCGACCCGGAAACAATGGAATTGTTTTTGAGCACCAAGTCTCTCCACGTGACGCCGGAAGAGATTGGCAGTGAAGTGGGTACCTATGGGGTTCCCGAGTGCGGCACGAAATTTGTTCGTCAGATGATTTCTGATGTTAAGCCGAAAAACTTCAGCGATTTGCTGAGAATTTCCGGTTACTCCCATGGTACCGATGTGTGGCTGAACAATGCGCAGGATTTGATTAAAGAAGGCAGACCTACTGAGGATACGATTTCCACCCGTGATGATATTATGATTTCTTTGATTAAGCGTGGGGTAGAACCCAGCATGGCCTTTAAAATTATGGAATGGTGCCGGAAAGGCAAAGCCGCGAAAAAAGGCTTTACCCCGGAACAGGCAGGAGCCCTGGAAAAAGCCCAGGTGCCTGACTTCTATGTAAAAAGCTGCCGCACTGTACAATACCTATTCCCGAAAGCTCATGCTGTAGCCTATGTTATTTCCGCCTACAGAATTGCCTATTGTAAAGTTCATCACCCTAAAGAATTTTATGCGGCTTACTTTACCGTAAGAGCACCTAAATTCGACTATACCTTAGTTCGTCAAGGGGAAGACTTCATGAAAAAATTTATTAAAAATGTCTATGCTCAGGGAACCAAGGCCACAGTTAATGACAAAGATACTGTTACATATTTGGAATTAGCCGTGGAAATGCTGGAACGGGGTTTTGCCTTCGAAGATATAGATGTGTATAAATCAGATCCCCATAAATTCCAGGTAACGGAAAAAGGCATCAGAGTACCTCTGGGCGCAATATCCGGCATGGGTGGGGTTGCGGCAGAAGGACTGGGCGAGGCCAGAAAACATGGCCCCTTCATCTCTCGTGAAGATTTGAAAAACCGCTCTAAAATCAGCACGGCAGCCTTGGATTCTCTGGCAGAAGTAGGAGCCTTGGAAGGAATGCCGGCTACGGATCAAATAGAATTGTTTTAACTAACGTAATTATTTAGTCCCTCGCTTTGTTAAGCGGGGGACTTTTTACTGATTTCGACACATAACCAAGACATGTCGAAATATTTTAAAAAATTCGACATTAAATAAGCAAGACAGTTGTGTTATATTTATTGTAAATAGCAATAGATAGGAGAAAAAAATAATGGACATCACTATACCATATAACCAATTGCCCCTAATCAGTACTATCTACGTGGAAGAATCTTCTGAGCTTTTACGTCTGGCCGAAGACACGCGAGTGGCTCTTTCTGTTTTGGATTATGCCATTCAACATCTACCTAATGAGAATATTATCCTTGATAATATTCTTTTACAGGAGGCAAAATCCAGCAGTGCAGTGGAAAATATAGTAACCACCAATGATGACTTATACAAAGGCATCTCCCTACAGCATATGACACCGGCAGTAAAGGAAATAATGTTCTACAAAGAAGGTTTGTTTCTTGGCTATAGCAACATGCTTACCAAGCACAAACTCATTAGTATTAGTGATATTATAGCCATAAATGCGTCTTTAAATAAAGGAGAATTAGGCTTGCGCAGTAATTTGCCGGATTTTCCCACGACTATGACAAGAATAGCCGCCTTTCATCCGGACGGGACCAATAAAATACTCTACACACCGCCTCATGAAAAAGCACTCATCAATCGACTTTTAATGGACATGCTGGAATTCATTTATAACGATGAACGGTTTTCCTTACACCCCTTGCTGAAAATTGCTTTGGCCCATTATCAATTTGAATGCATCCATCCTTTCTATGATGGAAATGGCCGCACAGGAAGAATATTAAATATTTTATTTTTATGTAATAAAAGCTACCTTACAAAACCGTTGCTTTACGCCAGTTCCTTTATTGTAAAAAATAAGAACAGATATTATGAATTGCTTAATCAGACAACGACGTCGCAAAAATACAATGATGTCATCGGGTATATGCTTCAATGTTTCTTGGAAACAGCTAAGGACACTTTGGAAATTGTGGAAAACATCACGAATCTTCATAAGAAATATACCAGCGGAGAATTTGTCCGCGACCTTGCCGGCAACAAAGAAAACATACGGAAGGCTATTAGTCTGTCGTTTATGAAAACTAATTCCCCGCTTCAAGTCATATTCGTTTGGACATATATAATACTAAGCTGAAACTAGAAGAAGAAAACATAGCGATTAAAGACACACCCTTGGAACTGCCTCCTGTAAAAACTGTGACACGGGTAGCGGAAAAGCCCATAGCCGGATTAAGTGAAATTGTTAATGCGTTCAATGCACAATATCCGGCCGGAGAAAGGGAGATTATTAAAGAAATCCAGACGATGAGTCAAGATGCTCAACTTAAAGAAGCAGTAAAAAGTTCTTCTTTAAGTGCGGCCAGAGATACTATCAGAGATAAAGTAAAAGATTTTATTTTGGAGGCAAAGATGGATGATGACCCGCAAAGGAGCGCCTATTACACAGACATAGACGCTGATACAGCAGCAATGAACAGGGTAGTAGAGGCAGTCTGGAACCTGATTTCCGGAACAAATTAGGTTAAACCTTAGGAAATAGGGGAAAAATAAGCTAAAAACATGAGAAAAAGCCCTAGTTTACTTGCTAAAATCCTTCATTAGTGTTACAATATGAGCATATATTGAGGAAACGTTGAAAGAGTGGGTCCTAAACCCGCTCTTTCGTTTACTAGAAGGAAAATGGGGGAACGTATGAATAAGAAAGAAGTTGTTGCCGCTGTAACCAAGCTTGCTGAGCCCATCGTGGCAGAAGCAGGCCTAGAATTGGTTGAAGTAGAATATGTTCGGGAACGTGACTGGTTCCTGAGGGTGTATCTGGACAAAGCCGGTGGTATTGATATTGATGATTGCGCAACCGTCAGCAGTAAACTGGCGAAGCTTTTGGATGAGAAAGATTTTATCAAGGAGCAATACTATCTGGAAGTTTCTTCCCCCGGGATAGACAGACAGGAGAAGAAAGATAAAGAATGAACGGCCAAGATAAATTTGAGGAGGAATGTTAAAAGTGAATGCAGATTTTGTGAAGGCAGTAGCCCAACTGGGAGAGGAAAAAGGCATTGCACCGGATGTTTTGTATGGAGCTGTAGAAGAAGCTCTTGTTACTGCTTATAAAAAGAATTTCGGCTCTGCGCAAAATGTGAGGGTTGAATTAAATAAGACAAATGGGGATATTCGTGTTTATGCCAGAAAGACTGTAGTGGAAACAGTAACTGATACAGCCCAGGAACTATCTCTGGAACAAGCAATGCTGATTAACAAGAAGTATCAGGTAGGTGATGTTCTGGAAGAAGAAGTTACCCCGAAGAACTTTGGACGTATTGCCGCACAAAATGCCAAGCAGGTTATTGTCCAGCGCATTAGAGAAGCTGAACGCGGCATGGTGTACGAAAAATATGCCAGCAAAGAGAATGACATTGTCAGCGGTATCGTACAAAGAGTAGAAGGACATAATGTCTATGTGGATTTAGGCTCTGCAGAAGGGATACTTCTTCCCAATGAGCAAATTCCTACGGAAACATATCAATATCGTGAAAGAATAAAATGCTACGTGGTGGAAGTCAAAAAAACCACTAAAGGACCTCAAATCATCCTTTCCCGTACCCATCCCAGCCTGCTGAAAAGATTGTTTGAATTGGAAGTGGCTGAGATTCAGGATGGTACTGTAGAAATAAAATCCGTGGCCAGAGAAGCAGGCATGCGGTCTAAGATTGCGGTGTACAGTTCTAATCCCAATGTTGATCCTGTAGGTGCTTGTGTGGGACAAAAGGGCATGAGGGTCCGCAATATCGTAGACGAACTCCGTGGGGAGAAAATCGATATAGTTAAATACAGCGATGTGCCTGAAGAATATGTTTCCAATGCCCTGTCACCATCTAAGGTTATTGCTGCTGTGTCTGATGCTCCCAATAAGATTTGCCGGGTTATTGTTCCCGATTATCAATTGTCTCTGGCCATCGGTAAAGAAGGACAGAATGCCAGGCTGGCTGCCAAGCTCACCGGCTGGAAAATAGATATTAAGAGTGAAACTCAAGCTGTGGAAGCCGGAGAGCTAGTTTACGACGACGACAACAGTGACGAAAATGGCGAGAATAATGACACCGGTACTGAACCATCAGAAGTAGTTGAACCGGCAGAAGAGTCACAGGAAGCACAGCAGGAAGAAAAGCAGGAACAACCACAAGAAACGTCCAACGAAGAGCGTAAAGAAGACAAAGGCAGTGACGAATAATGAAAACAAGGAAACTGCCCCAACGCAAATGTTTAGGCTGCAATGCTGTTAAATTAAAGCAGGATTTGGTACGGATTGTGCGGACACCCGAGGGTGAAGTGCTTCTGGACAGAAGCGGGAAAAAGCCGGGCAGAGGAGCTTATGTATGTCCTAATGCCGCTTGCATTGAAAAGGCGATTACCGGTAAAAGCTTAGAGAAATCATTGGGCGTCACCATTGACGAAGCAGTGAAAAAATCTTTGCTTGAGGAATTGAAAAATGAAGAATGAACAAAGTATTCTTTTTGCTTTAGGCTTGGCACAGAAAGCCGGCAAAGCGGTATCAGGAGATTTTGCCGTGCAGGATGCCTTGCGTAAAGGCAAAGTGAAATTATTGATTATTGCAAAAGATGCATCAGAAAATTCGAGAAAGAGGTTGGTTAATTTCACGGAAGAACATGGGATAAAAACGGTTGATGTTTTGGATCGGGAGCAACTGGGACGCTCACTGGGTAAGGCACCTAGGACGGCTGTTGCTGTTATGGATAATAATTTTGTCAAAATGATTATGGAATGATTGCATGGAGGCGTGCGGATGGGAAAACACAGAATATACGAAATTGCCAAGGAAATAAATGTTGACAGTAAGAATGTGCTCAGTTTTTTAGCTGAGCGTAAGATTGATGTAAAAAATCACATGAGTACAGTAGAGGATTCTGTACACGATTTAATAATCAAAGAAATGGGGACACCGAAAAAAACGGTGAAGGCTGCAAAACCGATGACAGCAAATCATCCCGAGGTGAAAACACAGACTGGGGCACCGGTTCAGCCTAAAGCTGCTCCCAGCGTGAAAC
>DAIQMR010000008.1:0-50493 GCA_036788835.1 Acidaminococcaceae bacterium | reverse complement strand
TGAAAACACAGACTGGGGCACCGGTTCAGCCTAAAGCTGCTCCCAGCGTGAAACCACAGACTACGGCATCGGTTCAGCCTAAAGCTGCTCCCAGCGTGAAAACACAGACTGGGGCACCGGTTCAGCCTAAAGCTGCTCCCAGCGTGAAACCCCAAACTGCAACTCAGACAGCGGGACAGGCTCCACAAGCTGCGAAACCTCAAGCTCCAAGACAGGATAAAAAGCCTGCTGCAGGGAGCACTGGTTCTATGCCCAAAATTATTATCCATAGAAACAACCCTAATAAAGCCTACGGACAAGGACAGAGCGGATATAACAGACCGGCTTCTTCCGATAACCGTAATGCCGGCAGACCTTACGGACAAGGTCAGAGTGCCGGGAATAAAAATTTCCGCAGCGGTAATACCAGACCTTCTTATCAGGGAGGGCAGGGTGGCCAGAGCGGACAAAGTCGTCCTAGTTATCAAAGCAGAACTGGCTCCCAAGGGGGTTCCGGTTATAAAGGCAATCAAGGCGGACAAGGCTATAACAGAGACGGAAAGCCGTCTTACCAAAACAGGTCAAATCGTCCCACCGGCAGTGGATCCAATAATAGATTTTCTCATAATGGGCCCGGACAACGTTCTCAAGGTGGTTATAATAGAGGCCAGGGACAAGGCCGTGCTCAGCGTCCTGAACCGGTAGACAAGAGTCTGCCTATCAGCCCCAACAGTACTCATGCCGGCAAGGAAATGGGCAAGAGAGGTCAGAATTTCAATAAACATGAAAAAAGAGAAAAGCTCAAGGGTTCTTATGCTACAAGAGATAGCAGACCTAACCGGAGCACAGATGCGTTAATTCGCAGCCGTAAACATAATAAAAGCAAAATGACTACCCCGAAACAGGTTCCTGTGCAGGCGGCAGCCCCTGTTGTGCGTCCTACCAGTGTAGAAGTGGGAGACAGCATTAATGTGAAGACCTTTGCTAACTTGTTAAAACGTGAAGTCAGCGAAGTTATTAAGCATTTATTCCTTATGGGTAAAATGGTTACCATTAATCAGGACATTGACCATGAAACTGCGGAATTGGTAGGCATGGACTTTAATTGCGAAATCAAGGAACCACCTCCGGAAGAAGATCCTACCGAGGTTCCGGAAGTGGAAGACGATCCGGCTTTACGGGTATTGCGTCCCCCTGTAGTTACTGTTATGGGTCATGTTGACCATGGTAAAACTTCTTTGCTGGATGCCATTCGTAAGACCCACGTGTCTTCTCACGAGGCAGGCGGTATTACTCAGCATATTGGTGCCTATACAGTTAGCTGTCAGGGTAAAACTATTGTTTTCCTGGACACTCCCGGTCACGAAGCCTTTACCGCTATGCGTGCCAGAGGGGCTCAGGTGACTGATGTGGCCGTTTTGGTTGTGGCCGCCGATGATGGGGTAATGCCTCAGACACTGGAAGCCATTCACCATGCCAAGGCTGCTAAAGTGCCTATTATCGTAGCGATTAACAAAATAGATAAAGAGGGAGCTAATCCCGAATTCGTTAAGCAACAATTGTCTGAACAAGGCCTGATTCCTGAAGACTGGGGCGGAGATACCATTATGGTACCTGTTTCGGCCCGTCAAAGAACCGGTATTGCAGAATTGCTGGAGACTATTTTGCTGGTGGCAGAAGTTCAAGAATTGAAAGCCAATCCGAATCTGCCTGCCCAGGGAACTATTGTTGAAGCACAGCTGGATAAAGGCCGGGGCCCAGTGGCAACGGTACTGATTGCCCGCGGCACTTTGCATATCGGTGATTCGATTATTGCCGGTACCACTTATGGCAAGGTAAGAGCCATGCTTAATGACCGGGGTGAGAAAGTCAAAGAAGCGCCTCCTTCTACACCTGTAGAAGTGCTGGGCTTAAATGACGTTCCTGCAGCCGGTGATATTATGAATGCCACTGACGAGCGCACAGCCCGCAGTGTTGCGGAAAAACGTCTGGCCAAGGCCAAGGATGAAGAACAAAAGAAGGCCAAAGTCTCCCTGGAAGATATTTTCAACAGAATTCAAGAAGGAGAATTAAAAGACCTGAATATTGTGGTCAAAGCCGATGTGCAAGGAACTATCGAAGCTTTGAAACAAGGCCTGGAAGGTATTAAAAACGATGAAGTTAAGGTTGTGGTTGTCCATGCAGGAGTGGGTTCCATCAACGAATCCGATGTTATGCTGGCCAGCGCTGCCAATGCTTTAATCATTGGCTTTAATGTCCGTCCGGATGCCAATGCCAGAAAAGCTGCCGAAAATGAAAAAGTAGACATTCGCACTTATCGGGTAATTTATGATGCCTTAAATGATGTGGAAGCAGCTATTAAAGGCATGCTGGCACCTAAGTTCAAAGAAAAGGTTATTGGCCATGTGGAAATCAGACAGCTTATCACCATTTCTAAGATGCTGATTGCCGGTGCCTATGTGCTGGATGGAAAGATAACCAGAAGCGCTAAGATTCGTGTGGTTCGTGATGGTATTGTGGTACACGAAGGGGAACTGGATTCTCTCCGTCGTTTCAAAGATGATGTAAAAGAAGTATTGGCCGGATTTGAGTGCGGCCTTACTATTGACGGCTACCGTGACATTAAAGAGGGCGATCAGCTGGAGGCCTATGTCATGGAGGAAGTAGCGCCTCAATAAGGAGATATAATGACTAAATTAAGAGTTGAAAAAATACAAGAATTGATTAAACAAGAATTAAGCAACATGTTAATCAGGGATGTGAAAGACCCTCGGGTGAAGTTTGTTACCGTTACTTCTGTGGAGGTTAGCGGAGACCTAAGCTACGCCAAGATTTTTGTCAGCCTCTATGGCAGCAAAGAACAGCAGGAAGCTGCTTGGCAGGGCCTGAACAGTGCTTTGGGTTATTTTCGCTCGGAAATCGCCAAACGTATCAGCCTGCGGGTTGCACCTATTTTAAGTTTGCATAGGGATACCTCCATGGAATACAGCGCCCATATCGATGAGCTTTTAAAGAAAATCAAAGATGAGGATAAGGGCCATGAGTAAGGAAATTTCCTGCCAGGAAACATGGGAACTTTTAAAGACTAAAGAAAAAATAATAATAGCAAGCCATATAGGACCGGATGGGGATACCACCGGTTCTGCTTTGGCGTTGGCAGAAGCTTTGCGACAGACAGGGAAAAAAGTTACAGTGATGGTAGATGACAAAGTGGGCAGCAATCTGGCTTTCCTGCCGGGTGTTGATACCTATGTACGTCCTCAGAAGGGAACTCAATACGAGGCGGATTTACTGGTGGTTGTTGATGCCAGTTCTATAGACAGAATCGGCTTATTGCAAGAATGCGTCAAAGCACCTATTCTGAACATTGACCATCACATATCCAATACTAAGTATGCCGATTATTTGTGGCTGAATGCCAAGGCGGCAGCTGTGGGACAGATGATGTATGAATTGGTGGGTATTATGCCTGTGACAATGACTCTGTCCATGGCTACATGTATTTACGTTGCTATTGTTACCGATTGCGGCTATTTCAAATATTCCAATACTACGCCGGACTGCATGCGGGTAGCAGCAGATTTGGTGGAGTTTGGGGTAGAGCCGAATGCTATCTCCGACTGTGTGGAAATGAAAGCACGGAACGTAATAGAGCTATTACCTAAGGTGCTGGCCACAATGGAGTTTTGGGCGGGGGGAAAAATCGCCACCATTGAAATTCCTTTTGCTTTGTACGATGAAGATATAAGCACGGAAAGTTTTATTTCCTATCCCCGCTATATTGAGGGAGTAGAAATTGCTATTATGTTTAAGGAAGTAGAAAAATCCGTAACCAGAATCAGCATGCGTTCCCGAAGACTGGATGTTAGTAAGATAGCTCTAGTTTTCCAAGGGGGAGGCCATCAGAAGGCTGCAGGCTGTACTATTAATAAACCCTTGGCAGAAGCTAAAAAGATGCTGCTGGACAAAATATTGCAAGAAGCTGAGGTTGCTGCATGTTAGACGGTATCTACAATGTTTTGAAACCTCCGGCTATGACCAGTCATGATGTGGTGGCAGCTCTCCGCAAAATCCTCAATATGAAAAAAATCGGTCATAGCGGCACTTTGGACCCAATGGCGGCGGGAGTTTTGCCTGTCTTTGTAGGTAAAGCTACCAGATTTTTAGAGTATGCTGTGGCAGAAAAGAAAATTTATCGGGCAGAAATCACTTTTGGCAGGAAGACTTCCACAGGGGACGCGGAAGGTGAAGCGATTGCTACTTCTCCCGTTAAAGAATTGGATAAAGAAGCTATTAATACATGCTTTGCGAGTTTTTTGGGTAAGTCCCAACAAATTCCTCCTATGTATTCGGCCATAAATTATAAGGGACAAAAACTTTATAAGCTAGCCAGGCAGGGCATTGAAGTAGAGCGTCAGCCCAGAGATATTTTTATTTCCCGGTTAGAGCTGGTGGAGTATAACAAGACTACTCTGCTTATGGACGTGGAATGCTCCAAGGGAACATTTATCAGAACCTTGACGGAAGATATTGCGTCCCGTCTGGGAATGGAAGGAACCATGAGTTTCCTTTTGCGTCGGCAAGTGGGGAATTATACTTTGGATGGGGCTCGCACTTTGGAAGAAATCGCTGCTGACCCGGAAAACTGTATTTTGTCCTGGGAAACGTCCCTAGAAGGGTTTCCCATTCTAACGGTGAATCCCCTGCAAGGCAGGCGAATTGCCCAGGGAGTGCCAACTACTTTAAAAAATTTAACAGAAGGTACTTTATATAAATTGGTGACAACAGATGGATTGGTGCTAGGGCTGGCCATGGCGAAAGACGGTAAACTCCGTGGCTACAAAATAGTTAACATCCCACAGGAAGTTGAGTGAAGATGCAAATAATTTCAAGTATTGAACAATTAAAAAATACTAAATTGAGTTATAGTGCCTGTGCCCTGGGAACATTTGACGGCATACACCTTGGTCATCAGGATGTTATCAAGGCCGCAGGAAGTTTTGCCAGAGCCAGAGGCTATCAGTTGATGGTGTTTACTTTCAGCAATCATCCCATGTCTAAAATTATGCCGGAATTAGTCCCGGAAAGAATAATAGACAGACCTACAAAAATAAAATTGCTCCAGGCATTGAACGTAGATATTCTAGTGAATATCCCATTTAATCAGGCCATTGCTCAGATGAGCCCTGATGCTTTTTTGCAAATGCTTCACGCTGCTAACGTGAAAGCCGTGTCTGTAGGTGAAAATTTTACTTACGGAGCAGGGGGATTGGGCAATGTGCAGTCCTTGCTGGCAGCGGGACAGGTCTATGATTTCACCATTTTGGTGCGTAAGCTTTTGACTTTGAAACGTGAAGTTATCAGCAGTACTCATATTCGTAAGGCTATCAACAAGGGCAACGTGGCGAAAGCCAATGCTATGCTGGGGAGGGCTTACAGTATTGCCGGCGTGGTAGTTGCCGGGGATCAAAGAGGCAGGACTATGGATTATCCCACGGCCAATATTAATTTGACGGATACTAATATTGCTTTGCCTGCCTTTGGAGTCTATGCGGGAAAGGTCGCGGTGGGAGATGATTTGTATCCGGCCATGATTAATATTGGCAGCAACCCCACCTTCAACCTGGGAGAAATCCATTTAGAAGCCCATTTGTTTGATTATAAGGGAGATTTATACGGACAGGAGATTAGAGTATACCTCTATGATTACATCCGCCCTGAAATCAAATTTGACAATATTGAGGCCTTGAAAGACCAAATTGACAAAGATGCAGTTTTGATTAGAAAGTTAGTCTAAAGTGTTGTATTTTTAATATTCCTATGTTATAATTCTCTAGCGTTACGAAAGTAACGAGAACCTTAGCGTGGCATCTCGAATCTCCAACGAATGCTACAGCCAGGGCAATAAGAAAATAAGGAGGTAACTCATCATGATGACACCCGAAAGAAAACAAGAACTGATTCAAACTTATCGTATCAATGATACCGATACCGGTTCTCCCGAAGTGCAGATTGCTATTTTGACTGAGCGTATCAATTATTTGACAGCTCACTTAAAAGAGCACAAAAAAGATCATCACTCTCGTCGTGGTTTGCTGAAGATGGTTGGTCAACGTCGTGGTCTGTTAAATTATTTAATGGCTAAAGACATTGAGCGCTATCGTACAATCGTCGACAAACTGCAATTACGTAAATGATGTGCACTAAAAACCTCTAAAGGAATTTTCTTTAGAGGTTTTTTTATTTTAGTAAGTAAATTTGACGTTTGGGCTCAATTATGATAGAATTTATAGCGTACTATGGCGAGTACATCTGTTAGCCGGTGCAAATCGGGACGGACTATTTTGCTATGGGAAAAAGTGCCATGTACAATGTACAGGACACTAATTTTTTTGTATAAATTTAGGGGAAATGAGGATGATGAAAATTGAGCAGAGCGATTATTATTGGTTGTGGGGGAGTAGCACAGGTAGCGATTCATAAATGCTGTCAACATAGCGAGATTTTTACGGATATCTGCATTGCCAGCAGAACGAAAGCTAAGTGTGACAAAATAGCCGCGGAGTTAGCTCCTAAGACTAAAACCAAAATTACTACTGCACAGGTTGATGCAGGAAACGTTGAGGAGCTTGTAAAATTATTTAAAGAATTCAAGCCGGACGTTGTTCTTCATCTGGGAATGCCTTATCATAATTTGACTATCATGGATGCTTGCGTAGAATGCGGCGTTCATTATTTGGATACGGCAGGATATGAACCGGAAAACACTGATGATCCTACATGGCGTGCCATTTATGAAAAACGCTGCAAGGAGAAAGGCTTCATGGCTTTCTTTGACTATTCTTGGCAATGGGCTTATCAGGATAAATTCGCAAAGATAGGCAAGACGGCACTTTTAGGCTGTGGCTTTGATCCCGGTGTTACTCAGGTTTATGCTGCTTATGCCAAAAAGCACGAATTCGACAAGATTGAATATCTGGATATTTTGGATTGCAACGGCGGCGACCATGGTTATCCTTTTGCCACCAATTTCAATCCTGAAATAAATTTAAGAGAAGTTTCTTCACCTGCCAGCTATTGGGAAGGTGGGACTTTCCATACCATTCCCGCTATGAGCGTGCACAAGAAATATAATTTCGAGGGTGCCGGGGAAAGAGATATGTACATGCTCCACCATGAAGAAGTTGAATCAATTGTGAACTATCTTCCTGATTTAAAGAGGGTACGTTTCTTCATGACGTTTGGCCAGAGCTATATTGACCATATGAATTGTCTGGAAGATGTAGGCATGCTGTCTACCCATCCTGTAGAATATCAGGGGCACAAGATTGTGCCTGTGCAATTCTTAAAGAGCCTGTTGCCGGATCCCGCCTCATTGGGAGTACGGACCAAGGGCAAAACAAATATCGGTTGTATTTTCCGGGGCACTAAAGACGGTAAGCCGAAAGACTTTTACATTTATAACATCTGCGACCATCAGGAATGCTATAAAGAAGTGGGTTCTCAGGCAGTATCTTATACGGCGGGAGTTCCGGCTGTCTGTGGAGCTATGATGCTCTTAAGCGGCAAATGGAAAAAGGCCGGTGCCTATACTTGTGAAGAATTCGATCCGGATCCTTTCCTGGAAGAATTAGGGCCTTTGGGTCTTCCTTCCAAGACTACTACTCATCCTGTTTTGGTGGAAGGATAATGAATTGGCAAGAGGCGAAGGAACTTAAAACCCCTTTTTATTTGTTGGATACTAAGAAATTAGTGGATAACGGTAAAGTATTAAAAAAAATTCAGGACAATACGGGATGCAAAATACTTTTGGCACAGAAAGCTTTTTCTGCCTATGATTTGTATCCTGTTCTTGAACCATTTTTAGCAGGAACGGAAGCCAGCGGGCTCTATGAGGCTCGTCTGGGTGCAGAGCATATGCCGGGAAAAGAATGCCATGTGTTTTGCGGAGCTTACCGTGATGATGAATTTGCTGATGTGTTGAAGTATGCTAATCATATTGTTTTCAATAGCCCTAATCAGTTAAAGCATTTTGGACCCCAGGTTAAGGCTGCAGGTAAAGAAGTTGGTCTTAGAATTAATCCGGAATATTCTACTCAGACTCATGCTATTTATGATCCATGTGCTCCCGGCAGCAGGCTGGGAACCACACGTGAACAATGGGATAAGCTGATGACACCGGAACTGATTGCCATGCTGGACGGTTTGCATTTCCACACTCTTTGTGAGCAAGGGTCAGAGGCTCTGGCTGTTACTCTTAAAGGAGTAGAAGAGAAATTCGGAGATGTTTTGCCGAAACTGAAGTGGTTGAACTGCGGCGGGGGACATTATATAACCCAAAAGGATTACAATATTCCTTTGCTGGAAAAGCTACTGAAGAAAATTAAGGCAAAGTATAATCTGCAGATTTATTTAGAACCGGGTGAGGCTGTGGTTTTAGATGCAGGTTATTTAGTTACTACGGTTTTGGATTTAACTCAGAACGGTGATTACAATTTGTGTATTGTAGATGCTTCAGGTGCCTGTCATATGCCTGATGTTATAGAAATGCCTTATCGTCCGCCTATGGTGGATGCAGGAAAAGCAGGAGAGAAAACTTACACCTATCGACTGGGTGGGGCAACTTGTTTAGCAGGAGATGTAATCGGCGATTACAGTTTCGACCATCAATTAAAGATAGGCGAGAGACTGGCTTTTGCTGACATGGCTCTTTACACAATGTGTAAAAACAATACTTTTAATGGCATGAAGCTTCCCGACATATATGTAGAAAATCTGGACGGCAAAATCGAGCTGATTAAAAAGTTCGGCTACGAGGATTTTAGATATAGGTTAGGAAAATGAAATAAAGCGTTGACGAGATACTGAAAAGTTTATACCTTCTTTTTTGAAGCAAGAATTATGAGGCTGTAGCCCCAATGATGTTTTCTAACATTGTTGGAGTTACAGCTTTATTTTTTTATATTGAGCATGAAAAAGCTTGGCGTGACTTCGCCAATGGTTGGCGGGTTTACGGCCTTGTTTATAATCACAATGTAGAAGAAAATTATAATAAGCAAGAAGCAATATCTATGTAACTATATAGTATGCCTAAGTAGGAATACAATGGTCATGACAAAATTTACAGAATGTAGGGCATAACAAATGGGAAAAAACATTAAAAAGTTATTTTGGTACGTTACTATCGTTATTCGGCCTTTTCAAACATATAGCAAGGAATCCCGATTATTCTTGACATTGAAATTTGAAGTGCTATAATTAAACACAAGTTAACATCAGAAAAGATTGAGCGAAGGACAAGATAGTATGTACGCCCCACAGAAAGGCCTGCCAGATGAGAAAGGCCGGGATAAATATTATCACACCACCTTTAAATCATCTACCGATAATGTAGGCTAGATCGTTTATCTGCGTTAAAGATACCGAGAGGGTTTAGCTTTTTAACTAAACCAATCAGGGTGGAACCGCGAGCTTAAGCCCGTCCCTTTTATAGGGACGGGCTTTTTGATGTCCAATTTTAAGGAGGAGAAAAAATGGCTAATATTAATGTTAAACTGCCGGACGGCAGCAAAAAAGAAGTGGAAGCAGGTAGTTCTTTATTGGAGATTGCCAAAAGTATATCTCAAGGTATAGGTAAGAAAGCTTTGCTGGCAGTAGTAGATGGAAAAAATATGGATCTTGCCGATAAGTTGGATCATGATGCTGAAGTACAATTTATTATGCCGGATACACCGGAAGGACTGCATGCTATCCGTCATACTGCATCCCATGTTATGGCTCAGGCTATTCAACATTTGTTCCCGGACACTAAGTTTGCTATCGGACCTGCTATTGAAACAGGTTTCTATTATGATTTGGACAGTGACCATGTTTTCACTCCCGAAGATTTAAAAGCTATCGAAAAAGAAATGGCTAAAATCGTTAAAGCCAATATTCCCTTGGTAAGAAAAGAATTACCGAGAGCAGATGCTTTAAAAAAATTCAAAGCTGAAAAAGAGCCTTACAAGGTTGAACTGATTAATGATTTGCCTAAAGATGCTATTATCAGCCTGTATGAGCAGGGTGATTTTACCGATTTGTGCGCAGGACCCCATTGTCCTTCCACCGGTAAAGTAAAAGCTTTCAAGTTAATGAGCATTGCCGGTGCTTACTGGCGTGGCAATGAAAAGAACAAGATGCTGCAGCGTATTTACGGTACTGCTTTTGCTACTAAAGAAGAATTAAATGCTTACATTACTATGATGGAAGAAGCAGCTAAACGTGACCATCGTAAATTAGGTAAAGAACTTGGCATTTTTATGCTCAGCGATTACGGCCCCGGCTTCCCGTTCTTCCTGCCTAACGGTATGATTATACGCAATACTTTAATTGATTACTGGCGTGAAGTTCATAAACGCTATGGCTATGAAGAAATCATGACACCTATGATTTTGAATCGTCAATTATGGGAGACCAGTGGCCACTGGGATCATTACAAGGAAAATATGTATTTTACTAAGATAGATGGGGAAGACTACGCAGTTAAACCTATGAACTGCCCTGGCGGTATGTTGGTTTATGCCAACGAACCTCACTCCTACAGAGAACTTCCTATTCGCTGCGGCGAGTTGGGATTAGTTCATCGTCATGAATTGTCCGGTGCTTTACATGGTTTGTTCCGTGTTCGTTGCTTTACTCAGGATGATGCTCATATTTTCATGATGCCCAGCCAGATAGAAGATGTTATTCAAGAAACTATCAGATTGTTTGACGAAGTATATGCTACTTTTGGTCTGACCTATCATGCAGAATTGTCTACTCGTCCCGATAATGCCATGGGCAGCGCTGAGACATGGGAAATGACCACCGGGGCTTTGAAGAAAGCTATGGATGACTTTGGCTTGAAATATACCATTAATGAAGGGGACGGTGCTTTCTACGGACCTAAGATTGACTTTCATTTGAAGGATTCCATCGGTCGTACCTGGCAGTGCGGTACCATTCAGCTGGATATGTTGCTGCCTGAGAAATTCGATTTGACCTATACCGGCGAAGATGGACAAAAACATCGTCCTGTTATGATTCACCGTGTAGTTTATGGTTCCATTGAACGCTTTATCGGTATTCTGATTGAGAACTACGCAGGTGCTTTCCCGGCCTGGCTGGCTCCCGAACAAGTGCGCATTATGCCTATTACGGATAAATTCGCTGACTATGCTAAGAAAGTATATGACAAGATGGAAAAAGCCGGTTTCAGGGTGCATTTGGATGACCGCAATGAAAAGGTGGGCTACAAGATTCGTGAGGCCCAGGTTAAGAAGATTCCTTACATGCTGGTGGTAGGTGAGCAAGAAATGAACGATGGTACTGTGTCCGTCAGAGGTCGTAAAGACGGTGATATGGGCGCTATGAAGGTAGAAGAGTTCATTAAACAACTGGCTAAAGAGATTAAAGATAAAGCCAATAATCAGGCTATGTAAAAAGTAAAAAAATAGAGAGCCTCAGCACAAGGAAGAGATATCTCTAAAAATATTGTACTTTCTCTTGACAGTGTGCCTAGGATATGCTAATATATCTCAGTAACGAAGTAGAAGCCATCCGCTTCTCGCCTTGCGGCAATGCTCGACAGGGTCAGTGATATTGGTTATTACTAACGGGTGGAATTTATTTCTACCCGTTTTATTTATTTTATGGAGGTGAATTGTCATAGCAAAGGATGAATTGCGGATTAATGAAGAAATCCGTGCTCGTGAAGTTCGTGTTAACACTGCCGATGGTGGTCAACAAGGTATTATGACCTTGGATGCTGCTTTGGATTTAGCCAGAGAACAGCACCTGGACCTAGTAGAAATCGCTCCCGGCGCCAATCCCCCTGTTTGCCGAGTTATGGATTATGGTAAATACATTTATGAGCAGCAAAAACGTGAAAAAGAAGCTCGTAAAAAGCAAAAGGTTGTTGACGTGAAGGAAGTTAAACTGCGTCCTGGCATTGAAGATCATGATTTTGACGTTAAAGCTAAACATGCTATCAGATTTCTAACTCATGGCGACAAAGTTAAAGTTACGATTATGTTCCGCGGACGAGAACTTACTCATCCGGAATTAGGTGAAGACTTATTGAAGAAAATGGCCGATAAACTTGCGGACATTTCCATAGTAGAAAAGAAAGCAAAACTCGAAGGCAGAAACATGATTATGATTGTTGCGCCTAAGGGTGCCAAACAATAAGGAGGAAATTATTATGCCGAAAATGAAAACCCGTAGAGCCGCTGCAAAGCGCTTCAAAGCAACTGCAACAGGTGAATTCAAGCGCAGCAAGGCTTTTAAACAGCATATTCTGGAGCACAAGGGCCCAGCCCGCAAGAGGAACTTGCGCAAAGCATGCTTAGTGCACAAGACTGATTATGAGCGCGTAGCAAAAATGTTGCCTTACGCATAAGACTGTAAAGACAAAAGGAGGAGTACACAATGGCAAGAATTAAAGTCGGCGTAACTGCACACAGACGCCATAAACATATTCTTAAATTAGCAGCAGGATATCGTGGTACAAAGAGCAAGCTTTTCAGAAAAGCTAATGAAACCGTAATGAAAGGTTTAATGTATGCTCGTAGAGACAGACGTGCTAAAAAGCGCGAATTCCGTCAATTATGGATTGCTCGTATTAACGCAGCAACCAGAGCTAATGGCTTGAGTTATAGCCGCTTTATTTGCGGTTTGACCAAAGCCGGTGTTGAATTAGACCGCAAGGTTATGGCTGATATGGCCGTAAACGATGCAGCTGCATTTGCTAAATTAGTAGAAACCGCTAAAGCAGCACTGTAATGCACACACAATAAAAAAGTCCTGAAAGTAAGATGTAATCTTGCTTTCAGGACTTTTTTTATGGTAAAATAATTGGCAGGTAGAAGTGCGACTGTTCCCTTCCAACAAATAGCTTTTTTTAAAGCTGGAAAGGGGACTTGCTTATGAGCGATTACGAGTTACTTATCGTTGTATTGGTGACCGTATACGCCGCACACTCGTGACTTTAGTCGTGAGTTAGGCGTGCTTTTTTTGTGTATTATGTGTGTACATATGTTGTCATAAATATCTAAATAAATCGGTATATTTACTTGCTATTATCATATGCGTATGTTAAAATGGAATTGCAAGCAATTTAAAACAGTAGGAAGGGGCACAGACACCCCTTCCTTTTTTTATATTATACCAAAACTAAAAATTTACTTCAATACTAACTTGTAGTACTTTTTCTTACCTTTACGTACCAAAATATCTTTAGAGCCTTTGAAGCTGTCCGCATTAAGTAAAGTCTCAATATCTGTAACTTTATCATCACCAAGGGATAAACCGTTTTGCTGAATCAGGCGTCTGCCTTCACTTTTGGTGGCAAAAACCTTTGTTTCTGTCAGCACATCAATTAGTTTTGTGTCTAATTTGTCCTCGGTAATTTCAATGGTGGGAACATCACTCATATCGTGACCGTCACTAAAGAGCGCTTCTGCAGCAGCTTTGGCCTTGTCGGCCTCTTCCTGCCCATGAACCAATTTAGTAACTTCGTAAGCCAAAACAATCTTGGCCTGATTAATTTCAGCGCCTTGTAAAGCACTGAGTCTACGAACTTCATCCATGGGAACGAAAGTGAGTAAGGACAGGCATTTTTCTACATCGGCATCATCAATATTGCGCCAGTATTGGTAAAAATCATAGGGAGTGGTTTTTTGCGGGTCTAACCAGACAGCACCGCCCACGGTCTTACCCATTTTCTGCCCCTGACTGTTGGTAAGAAGCTGATTGGTCATGCAGTAAGCCGGTTCATGGTCTTTACGACGAATTAGTTCAACTCCGGCAATCATGTTGGACCATTGGTCGTCGCCGCCTAATTCCATAATGCAGTTATATTCTTTATGCAGATGGTAGAAATCATAAGCCTGCATAATCATGTAGTTGAATTCAAAGAAGGAAAGTCCGTTTTCACTGGCCAATCTTTGCTTAAAGCATTCAAAAGAAAGCATTCTGTTAACAGAAAAGTGGACAGCAACGGATCTGAGCATATCAACATAGTTCATTTTTAACAGCCAGTCTGCGTTATTGGTAACGATAGCTTTGCCTTCAGACAGATCAATGAATCTGCCGATTTGTTTTTTGAAGCAGGCAATATTGTGGTCAATAAATTCCGGTGTGAGCATTTTGCGCATTTCATTTTTGCCGGAAGGGTCACCGATCATACCGGTGCCGCCACCTAAAAGGACAATGGGCAGGTGACCGGCCTTTTGCATGTGGGACATAACCATCAATGCGATAAAATGCCCAATATGCAGGCTATCGGCCGTAGGGTCAAAGCCGATGTAAAAAGTAATCTTTTCCTTTTCCAATAAGTTTTTGATTTCTTCTTCGTGAGAAAGTTGTTTGAGAAAACCTCGTTCTTTTAATACGTCTAATACTGACACTGTAATCCTCCTAACAAATATGTTTATTTTTTATTCCTTAGTTAATTGAGAAGTGCAATGAGGGCATCTGGTGGCCTCTTTGTCTATGGGGCTCTTGCAATAAGGACATAGACGAATTTCTTCCGGTGGCGCTTCTTTCTTGAATCTTTGAATGGCGCTGACAATGCAGAAAATAACAAAAGCCATAATGACAAAATCTATTACATTGGTAATAAATTTGCCGTAGGCAATCACAGGTATTTTTTGCTTTGTGGCTTCTGCCAGGGTGGCAACTTTTTTATCTGATAAAGTAATAAAAAGATTGCTGAAATCAACATCCCCGATTATTTTTCCAATGGGAGGCATAACCACATCATTAACCAAAGAGGCAACAATTTTCCCAAAAGCACTGCCGATAATAACGCCTACAGCCATATCAATAACATTTCCCTTGACGGCAAAATCCCTAAAATCTTTTATAAATCCACTCATAAGTCAAATCATCCCCTTTGTAAAATCATTTCTGCTAATTATACAACAGATAGACGTTAAGTGCAATTGTGTTGCAAAATGATACAGAACTGACTGTTACTTTTGTATCATCCATTGTAACTAGTTAGGCAAATAAGGCGCAAATATGGTATAATATACTAATGTTTATGAATAATTATGCCAATAGAGGTGAATAAAGTGGCTGATGATAAAGATAACATAAATAATCCTGATATGGGAACAGAAGATATACCGGAAGAAGTAGGTTCTGTTAAAGTAGCCGATGAGGTTTTGAGCATAGTAGCCAGTCTGGCTGTGACGGAAATACCCGGGGTGGCCGGTATGAGCGGCAGTATTCGAGGCGGTATCAGCGAAATGCTGGGGAAAAAAGACCTGACTAAGGGTGTCAAGGTAATCGCTGAAGGCAAAACCGCCACTCTTGAGATTTATGTCTATATTCGCTATGGCTATAATATTCCGGATGTGGCAATTTCTATTCAGGAAAAAGCTAAAGAGGCTGTAGAGAGTATGACCGGCTATGAAGTGAAGGCGGTCAATGTTCATGTGGAGGGCATACGGTGCCTGGAAAAAACCAATATTGATGATATAGATAAAGACCTTGATCAGCAGGAAAAAGACGCACAAGAAGCAAAAGCGGAACAAGCAGCTGCCAAGGAAGAACAGGACAACACTGTAGAATTAGAAGAAGAGCGGGAAGAGACAGGGACTGAGCCCGAGCCTGAAGCAGGGATAAAGACAGACATGGAAAAAGAAGTAGAGCCCGAGCTCGAAGCAGGGATAAAGACAGACATGGAAAAAGAAGTAGAGCCCGAGCTCGAAGCAGGGATAAAGACAGATATGGAAAAAGGAGTAGAGCACGAACCTGAACATGAGCCAACAAAAAAGGAGGGGGAAAATAAATGAGCATACCTGATAGAATAATTTTAACTTTATACACGATTCTTATGGCGGTAGTTGCAGTGCTTATTATTATAATAAGCCTTGGCATTATTTCTCCTGCTACGTTGGCAGATTACGCTACCAATATTCCCGGCAGCTGGCAGTATGCCATAGCCGGTGTTATTATTCTTTTAGTGAGCTTACGCCTTTTGGTGGCAGGCTTAGGAGGAACCGGCAGCAATACTTTGACTATTGAAAATGGCAAGGAAGGCAAGATTCACGTCAGCCAGGGAGCCATGGAAGATTATATTGAAGCTTTTACCAATGAATCTTTCGGAGTCCATGGGGCCAAGGCAGTGGTTAAGATGGTGGATAATGCCCTAAACGTGCGGATTAATGCTTCTATTGAACCGGGCATTAACATTCCCGATACAACAGATGAAATCAGACAGAACGTGAAAAAGAATGTTATGGCAGTTATAGGCTTGGAAGTCAAAGATGTAGAAGTATTTTTCAAGCATATAAAGGCAAAGGAATAGGAGGTGGTATGCATGTTCCATGAAATAGTTAATGATTTATGGGAAAATTATCGTTGGCGGGTTATCGGCGTTCTGGCCGGCTTAGGCATAGGCATACTCTTCTTGTTTTTAGGATTTTTCCAAACGATTTTTCTTTTAATTTGTGTAGGTTTGGGCTTTTTTATTGGCAATAAGCTGGATAAAAAGGAAGACTTAATGGACTTTTTGGACAGATTATTACCACCCGGTTACCACAAATAATTTAGCTAAGGGAGATATTCATGAGTAGAAGACAAGCACGAGAAATGGCGTTAAAAGGATTGTATATGTCCGAATTTTCCCGGGAAAAATCTAATGAAGAATTACTGGCTGCTGCAGGGGAAGATATTCCGCCTGAAGATGCCAAGGACAGGGAATACGCAGGTCTTATTTTGGCAGGGACAAAAGATAACATGGAAGCCATTGACCAAGAGATTGGCGCATTGTCCGCGCGGTGGGAAATGAAAAGGATGGCCGCTTTGGATAGAAACATTTTGCGTATGGCTGCTTTTGAAATGTTTTATGGTCAGGAAAAGGTGCCTTATTCTGTGGTTATTAATGAAGCGGTGGAGCTGGCCAAGGAGTATGGGGCAGATGATTCGGCTGCTTTCATTAACGGTGTTTTAGGCAGCATGGTGAAAAAGCATGATGCCTGAGGAAGTTGTCCTAGGTATTGATACCAGCTGTTACACTACTTCTATGGCAGTAATGAATACTCGCGGAGAGCTTTTAAGAGATGAGCGCAAGATTCTTGCTGTGAAAAAAGGTAACTGCGGATTAGCTCAGTCAGAAATGGTTTTTCAGCACACCAGAAACCTGCCGGAAATTTTCGACAATATTCCCTGGGAAAAGTACCGGGTTGTTGCCATAGGAGTCACCGATCAGCCAAGGCCCTTGGAGGATTCTTATATGCCGGCATTTTTAACCGGTTTGGGTTTAGCCAGAAATTTAGCGAAAGTTTTACATGTTCCTTTGTATACTTTCAGTCATCAGGAAAATCATTTAGCGGCCGGGGTTTGGTCAGCTCATGGTCCTGAGGCTGATGAATTTATTATGCTTCATGCTTCCGGCGGCACTACAGATTTTTTGCTGGCCAGGCGCCAAGCAAAGGGGCGGTTTTCACTGGAACCCATCGGTGCCAGCATAGATTTGCACGCAGGCCAGTTTATAGATAGGGTGGGAGTGGCTTTAGGATTGCAATTTCCCTGCGGACCTTTTTTAGAAGAATTGGCAGGCAAGGCGAATACACCGGTGGAGTTACCTATTTGGGTTCAAGAAGGTAATATTAGTTTTTCCGGTCCATGCACGAAGGCTACCAGGCTGGCAGCAGCTGGCAGCGCAAAGAGCGCTTTGGCATTGGGAACGGAAACGGCTATTGGCAAAACTTTTGCTAAAGCTTTGGAGTATTTGTGCCGTGCCAAAAACAAGAAAGATGTTTTGCTGGTAGGAGGCGTCAGCGCCAATGGTCTTATCGGCAAAATAGTCACGGAAGCATTGACCAAGAAAAATTATCGGGTATATATACCACAACCACGTTATTGTGGGGATGGAGCAGTGGGCGCTGCCTTTTACGGGTTAAGTCAGATGAGGATAAATAATGATAATCGGTAAGATATTTACTGTTACGGAAGTTAACCGCATAATGAAGCAGCTTGTGAATGACCATGCAGAGTTTGCCAATTTGCAGGTGGAAGGAGAGATTTCTAATTTCAAGCAATATCCTTCCGGTCATTGCTACTTCAACTTAAAGGACAAACAGGGGTCATTAAAGGCTGTGATGTTTGCCCGCGCTGCCATGCGCCTTCGGGCTTTGCCCCGGAATGGGGATATGGTAGTGGCCATTGGCCGCATTGATGTTTACGAGAGGGACGGAGTATACCAATTCTATGTTGATATGCTAATGCCGGTAGGAGCCGGAGATTTAATGGCAGCTTACGAGCAGCTCAAGGAAAAGCTATCAGAGGAAGGCTTGTTCGATGCCGGCAGAAAGAAGCCACTGCCTGCTCATCCGGGAACGGTAGGAATTATTACTTCCTCGGCAGGAGCTGCAGTCCGTGATATTATTACTGTTTCCCGGCGTCGGGATAAAAGTGTGAAATTAATTCTCTATCCGGTTCGTGTTCAAGGGCAGGAAGCCATTGAGGAAATAGCCCATGGTATAGAATTTATGAATAAAAACAATTTGGCCGATGTATTGATTGTAGGCAGGGGCGGAGGCTCCATGGAGGATTTGTGGGCCTTTAATGAAGAAAGAGTAGTCAGGGCCATTGCGGCTTCCCGGCTGCCCATTGTTTCAGCGGTAGGTCATGAAATCGATTTTACTTTAGGGGATTTTGCTGCGGATTTACGAGCGGCAACACCTTCGGCAGCAGCAGAGCTGGTGGTGCCCGATCGTGGTGATTTGACGGAGAAAACAAGGGAGCTTAAAGAACGTTCTTTGCGGGCCTTGCTCCATATATACAAAGAAAAAGCAGATGCTTATCAACGGCTGGCTGGCTACAGAGTCTTTGCCAGGCCGAGCCTCTTATGGGAGGCAAAAGCACAGACCTTAGACAGTACCAATAAACAATTGAACGATGCTATGGAAAAGTTTTTTGTCGGCAAAGATCAAGAGCTAGCCATTCTGGAGGCCAGGCTCAAAGCTTTGAATCCGCTGTCTATTCTGGCCAGAGGCTATACGGTGACGGAAACTACAGATGGAGAGATTATCAAAAGCTTTGCTGATGTGAGCAAAGGACAGTTAGTGGTTACAAGATTGAAAGATGGCAGAATAGTTTCTCAAGTGGAACGGGCCGTTCAGGGAAAGGACATAGGACAATGACTACGAAAAAGAAAGATGCTGCCAAAGATTTTGAAAGCAGCTTAAAGAAACTGGAAGAAATTGTAGATGAAATGGAAAATAATGATCTGCCCTTAGATGAGGCTCTGGCACTCTTCAAAGAAGGCGTGGAATTAAATAAGTTTTGCGGAGGAAAGCTAAAAGCCGCAGAGGAAGAAGTGAAAAAGGTGGTGGAACAGGAAGACGGTTCCTACCAATTGGAAATATTTTCCCGGGAGGACAAGTGATTATGGATTTTGCTGAATATCTGGATACAAGAAGAAAACTGATTAATAATTTTTTGAAAAAACGTATTGAACAAAAAGGTATTTCCGGTGTTGATGAAGCCATGAAATATTCTTTGCTGGCAGGAGGGAAAAGACTGAGACCTTTGCTGCTTATGGCGACTGCAGATGCAGTGGGCGGGCAGGGATATAATTACCTGTCTGTGGCCGGGGGTCTGGAAATGATTCATACCTATTCTTTGATTCACGATGATTTGCCCTGTATGGATAATGATGATTACCGGCGGGGCAGGTTAACCAATCATAAAGTCTACGGAGAGCCCTTGGCTTTGCTGGCAGGGGACGGACTGTTGACTTTGGCTTTTGAGGTTATGCTGGAACAAAAGAATGTGGAACCAGCCATACTGGTGGAAACCGTCAAAGAGATTGCCATGTGTGCCGGCAAAGATGGCATGGTGGGCGGCCAGACCTTGGATCTGGCTTCCGAAGGGAAGAAAATATCTTCTCAGGAAATGAAGACCTTGCATGAAGCCAAAACCGGTGCTTTGTTTCTGGCAGCAGTAAGAAGCGGAGCCATATTAAGCGGTGCCACTTCCCAGCAATTATTAGCCTTAACAAAATTTGCTGAGCTCTTTGGCCTGGCTTTTCAGATTGCCGATGATATCCTGGATGTTATAGGAGATGCTAAGGAGATGGGCAAGGCCACCGGCAGCGACAGCAAACTGCAGAAATCTACTTATGTGACTTTATATGGACTGGAAAAAGCAGAGCAAATGGCCACGGATACATTAGCAGAAGCAACAGCCTGCTTGGAAATGTTTGGAGAAAAGGCCGAACCATTAAGAGAAATAACGAAGATGATGGATAAGCGGAAAAAATAACCCGGTAGGGGGACGTTAACGGTGAGTGTATTGGACAGTATTAATTCTCCGAAGGATTTGCAACATTTATCTGCGGAAGGATTAGCGGCATTATGCAGTGAAATCAGAGCTTTGATTATTAAAGTAGTAGCAAAAAACGGCGGTCACTTGGCACCTAATCTAGGTGTAGTGGAACTGACCGTTGCTTTGCACAAGGTTTTCCATACTCCTCAGGACAAGATTGTCTGGGATGTGGGACATCAGGCTTATATTCATAAAATTCTTACAGGCAGGAAGAAAGAATTTCCTACCTTGCGGCTATATAAAGGCCTCTCCGGTTTCCCCAAACCCTGTGAAAGCCCACATGATGCTTTTGGCACCGGACATTCCAGCACTTCGATTTCGGCAGCTCTGGGCTACGCTTGCGCCAGAGATGTAAAAGGTGATGATTATAATGTTGTGGCTGTAATCGGGGATGGTGCTTTAACAGGGGGCGAAGCCCTGGAAGCCTTGAACAATGCCGGTGACCAGCAGAGAAAATTGATTGTTGTTTTGAATGATAATGAGATGTCTATATCCAAAAATGTAGGCGCTCTTTCTGAATATTTATACGAAATACGTACTAATCCGCATTACAATAAAGTCAAAAATGAAGCAGAAAATTTATTGAAAAATATTCCCAGCATTGGTGAAAAAGTAGCTACGGCAGCTGCCAGATTAAAGGACAGCATGAAGTATTTTCTGGTGCCGGGTATGTTTTTTGAAGATTTAGGCTTTAAATATTTCGGTCCTGTGGACGGTCACAATATTTCTGCTTTGGTGGAGCTTTTCGAAAAAGCCAAGACTATAGACGAACCTGTTCTTATCCATGTTATTACCAAAAAAGGCAAGGGCTATGCTCCGGCAGAATTAAATCCTAATAAGTTCCATGGCACCGGTCCTTTCGAATTGGCTACCGGGAAAAAAGTCGTGGTGGGCAATCCGCCACAGACCTATACTCAGTCTTTCAGTAAGGCATTGGTTGAACTGGCAAAAAACAAGAAAAATATTGTGGCTATTACAGCTGCCATGCGTGATGGAACAGGTCTGACGGAATTTTCCAAAGAGTATCCGGAAAGATTTTTTGATGTGGCAATAGCCGAACAGCATGCGGTGACTATGGCAGCAGGCATGGCCTGCGGTGGTCTCAAACCTGTGGTGGCTATTTATTCCACTTTCTTTCAGCGGGCCTTTGACCAGATTTTGCACGACGTTTGTATTCAGAATCTGCCGGTGGTGCTCTGCATGGATAGAGCAGGGCTGGTAGGTGATGATGGCTATACTCATCATGGTGTCTTTGATTTTTCCTATTTGAACATGATGCCCAATATGACAATTATGGCTCCCAAGGATGAAAACGAATTACGTCACATGCTTGCTACGGCCCTTGCAATTAACGGACCTGTGTCCATTCGCTACCCCAGAGGTTCGGGACTGGGAGTGGATTGCAGTGAGCCCATCCATGAATTGACCAGAGGCAAGGGCGAACTTTTGCGGCAGGGTAAGGATGTCTATGTATGGGCCATAGGTTCCATGGTAGATACGGCTCTAAAAGCAGCAGAACTGCTTAACAATAAAGGAATCAAGGCGGGAGTTATTAATGCCCGCTTTGTGAAACCTGTGGACATAGAGTTGTTGGCTGCTACGGCTAAAGAAACCGGATTTATTGTTACCTTGGAAGAAAATGTTCTTAAAGGCGGTTTTGGTGAAACAGTATTGTCGGCACTCAATATGAGACAGCTGCTGTCAACAACCAAGGTGCTTAATTTGGGCATCCCTGACTGTTTCATACCTCAAGGGGACAAAAAACTCCTGCTTCGTGATTTACAGCTTGACCCTGAGAATGTGGCTTTATCTGTGCAAAGGGAATTGGAACAGAAATGACAGAAAAAAAGAAAAGCGTGGAAAAAGAACGGCTGGATGTTTTTTTGGTTAATAAAGGATTATTCGAATCGAGAAGCAAGGCTCAGGCTGCTATTATGGCAGGAGAGATTTTGGTGAACGAAGAGAAAATCGACAAGCCCGGTATGTCTGTTAAAATTGATTCCGCCATTAGGCTTTTGGGCAACAAGCTTCCCTTTGTCAGCAGAGGGGGACTTAAGTTGGACAAGGCCATAAAGGTTTTCAACTTAGACCTCCAAGGGAAAATCGTGGCGGATTTAGGCGCTTCCACCGGCGGCTTCACAGACTGTGCCCTGCAAAATGGCGCTGTTAAAGTATATGCAGTAGATGTTGGCTATGGCCAGCTGGCCTGGAAATTGTGCACGGATCCACGTGTTATCAATATGGAACGAACCAATGTAAGGTTTCTGGAAGAAAATACGCTGGCAGATAAAATTGATTTGGCAACCATAGATGTGGCTTTTATTTCTCTAGACAAGGTCCTGCCGGCGGCCTATAAAATCCTCGGCCCAGATGGTCTTGTGATGGCTCTGATCAAGCCACAGTTTGAAGCAGGACGTGAAAATATCGGGAAAAAAGGCGTGGTAAAAGACCCGGCTATCCATCAGGAAGTAATAGAGAAGGTCTTGGCTGTAGCCAGAGAATTACACTTCCTGGTTTCCGGACTGGATTTTTCACCAATTAAAGGACCGGAAGGGAATATAGAATATTTGTTGTATTTAAGTAAAACCGGTGAAGACTGTGTAGATGAAAAAAAGATTAGGGATGTAGTTGCTTTATCCCATAAGGATCTTTAGGTTAGGATGATTAAAATGACAAAAGCACTGATTGGTATATTTCCTAATTTAGAAAAGGAACTGGTTCTGGAAGAGTTACCGAAGATAGTTAAATTTTGTAAAGATAATAATATCCCTATTGCTTTGCCTAAACTTGTGGCGGGGCAATATAATGTACCAAGTTACGACACAGATATCAAGGACTCTATGGATAAAATCGGCAAGGTAGTTACACTGGGAGGAGACGGAACTATTTTGCGGGCTGTGCGTTCTATGGCACCTCTGGATATTCCTATGCTGGGCATTAATTTAGGCAAACTGGGTTTTCTCACCGAGGTAGGTAAAGATCAGATGTTTGAGGCTTTGCTGAAGGTTCGGGATGGAAATTATTCCCTTGAGAAACGAAGTATGCTTAGGGCTACCATGTACGAAGGAGAAAAAATAATTGTCCAATGTCAGGCTATTAACGAATTTGTTTTGGCAGGCTGCAATGTTTCCCGACTCACAAGAATGAGCATGAGAATAGGGGGACAGGAGTCGCCCAATAGCCCTTCCGACGGGCTAATTATTTCCACGGCCACAGGTTCAACAGCCTATTCTTTGTCAGCAGGTGGGCCGGTAGTTTATCCCGATTTGGATGTAACAATTGTTACTCCCATTTGCGCCCACGCTTTGACTTCCCGTCCTATGGTTATACCTATGACAGAAAAAATTGAGCTGCTTCCCAGTCCTCCCTACGAGAGGATTACTCTCTCCGGAGACGGAATAATTTACGGCTATATTCAACAGAACAACAAGGTGGTTTTGGAGAAAAGCCCTTGCGTAGCCAGGTTCATGAGGATTAAACCTATGTCTTACTACGAAATATGGCAGTCCAGGCTTATTAGAAATGAAGATACTATCTATAATGGTTAGGGAGTGAAGAGCATGAAAATGTCACGACAGGCCGCTATTAAAGAAATTATTACTTCCCGTGTAATAGAGACTCAGACTGAACTTACGTCAGCCTTGCGTTCTGCTGGTTTTAATGTGACACAGGCCACAGTATCCAGAGATATAAAAGAAATGATGCTGGTTAAAGTCCCGGATAATCTGGGCAATTACAGATATAGTTTTCCTGCTGAACACGAGAAAATATTAACTCCTGACCGGGTGGAGTATACCTTTCGCAGTTCCATTTTGTCAGTTGCTTCCGCAGAAAACATGATAGTGCTTCATACTCTGCCGGGTACAGCACAGGCAGTAGCCTATGCTTTGGATTGTCTGAACCTGCCTCAGGTTTTGGGCACGGTGGGTGGCGATGATACGATTTTTATGGTCATTGATTCCAAGGAAAATGTTAAATTAATCAAAGACAGATTGCTGCAAACAAAGAAATAGACATAGATTAAAGGAGCGTCAGAATAGATGTTAACGTCGTTACAAGTGCATAATTTTGCCCTAATTGAAGATGTTTGCATTGATTTTACCCCCGGTTTCAATGTGTTTACAGGTGAAACCGGTGCCGGTAAATCTATTTTGATTGATGCTTTTGGCATTACTTTAGGCGGCCGTGCATCCATGGATTATATCCGCAAGGGTACGGAAAGCTGCTGGGTTCAGGCAGTCTTTGATATAGAAGGACTTACTAAGGTAACCAAAATTTTAGAAGAGATGGATATTGAAGATAAGGAAAGCACATTGTTTCTTCGGAGGAAACTTTTTGCCAATGGAAAAAGTCAGGCTTTTGTTAATGACAGACAAGTACCTGTCAGTTTCTTAATCAGGCTGGGAGAGGCCTTGGTAGACATTCATGGTCAACATGAAAATCAGGCTCTTTTAAGACCTAATGTCCCTTTGGAAATCGTTGATACTTATGGGGAAGAGCCGGTATCCACAGCTAGGCAGGCATATCAGTCCGTCTATATTGCTTATCAGCAGGCGGTGGCTGAACTGGAAAAGCTTCTGACTGTTGATGCCAATCAGCAAGAGAGACTGGTTTTTCTGGAAGGGGAAATTTCAGAAATAGAAAATGCCCATGTACTAATGGGAGAGGATGACAAAATCAGGGAACAAGCCAAAAAATTAAACAGTCACGGTAAACTTTTGACGGCCGTTAATATTGCCCATGGAGCCTTAGACGGCACTGATGAACAGGACGGTGGGGCCCTGACCCTATTGACAGAGGGAAAGGAAGCTTTGGATAAGGTCAAAGAATTAGACCCGGCCCTGGCCAAGGTAGCCGAGGGGTTTGACTCGGCCTGGATTAGTCTGGATGATTTGCGGCAAACCTTAAGTGACTATTTATCTTCCGATGAATTCGATCCGGCTTTGTTAGATTCTCTGCAGGCGCGACTGGATTTACTCTTTCACCTGAAGCAGAAATATGGCGGCTCTCTGGAAAAAGTTTTGGAGCATCTGCAAAAGAGCCGGGACGAATATGACAGTATTATTAATATTGATAAGAAATTGAAAGAAGCAAGAGAGCGTAAAGAAAATTTGGAAAAAGAACTGAGCGCCAAGGCGGAAACACTAAGTGACTTGCGTCAAAAAGCGGCCGCAAAATTTACCGCACTTGTCACGGAACATATTAAAGACCTGGGTATGGCTCAGGGTGTTTTTCGGGCAGATTTTATCAAGACGGAAAATTTTGGGATACAGGGAACTGACCAAGTGGAGTTCCAATTCTCTGCCAATCTGGGTATGGAACCTAAACCTTTGCATAAAATCATTTCCGGTGGGGAACTGTCCAGAGTGGCTCTGGCTATAAAAGCTGTTCTGCTGGCCAAGTTCGGCGTACCTACCATGATTTTTGATGAAATCGATACCGGCGTAGGGGGAATTACCGCCCAAAAGATGGCTGAAAAAATGGCGATAATAGCTAAAACAAGGCAGGTTATCTGTATTACCCATCTGGCCCAAATTGCCTCTTTTGCCGACAATCACTTGTATATTTACAAAGAAATAAAAAATAATACTACAGTCAGCCTGGTTGAGCCTCTGGGCACCAAGGAACAAATTCGTGAAATTATGCGGATGACAGGGGGTACCAACGACTCTGCCGCCGCCCGGGAAAACGCCATAGAAATTTTGGCCATGGCAGCCAAGCTCAAAAAGAAATTGTAAGGAGACGAGAAAAGCATGAAAATCATACACGATAAAAAACTGGACGAAACACAAATATCTTCCAAGCAGGCATTTAACGGTGTCCTTCTAAAGCTGTGGGTGGATAAAGTAAAACTTCCCAACGGCAAAGAAGCAACCAGGGAAATTATCAAACACCAGGGGGCAGTGGGCATGCTGCCGGTTTTTCCCGATGGTAGTATGGTTTTCGTGAAACAATGCCGCTATGCGGTAGGCTCGGTGCTTTATGAAATTCCCGCCGGGAAACTGGAAATCGGAGAAGAGCACTTGCTTTGTGCCAAGCGGGAACTATCTGAAGAAACCGGGTATAGTGCTGATAAATGGACCTATATGACTTCTATTGTGACTACGCCGGGTTTCACTAATGAAACAATTCATCTGTATCTGGCAGAAGGGTTGACTTTATCCAAGGCTCATCCTGATGAAGACGAGTTTCTGGAGGTAGTTACTTTGACAGCTCAAGAAGTAAAAAAGATGGTTTTAAGCGGGGCAATTGCCGATGCTAAATCTTTAGCAGCTTTGTATATTTATTCTATAATCGGTAATAAATAGATAAAATATTTAAAACAACTTAATAAACACTTTTAATTTTATGAATATATGGTATAATATTATTAGGTTTTTACTATTTTGAGGAGACTCAAGGGGGAAGTTGCAATGGACGTATTAAAAGTATCATCAAAATCAAACCCTAATTCAGTAGCAGGGGCATTAGCAGGAGTACTTAGAGAAGAAGGAAAAGCAGAATTGCAAGCAATAGGAGCCGGTGCACTAAACCAAGCAATTAAAGCAATTGCTATCGCCAGAGGCTTTGTAGCTCCTCATGGAATGGATTTGGTCTGCATCCCCGCATTTATTGATATCAGTATTGATGGGGAAGAAAGAACTGCAATTAAACTGTTGGTTGAACCAAGATGATTTAGGAACAGGGAGCTGTTAAAAGGCTCTCTGTTTTTGTTTTACAAGCTAAAATATGATATAATAAATGGCATAGCGAATACCCATTGGGTAATAGAGTTCAGGCGGAGTAATTGTGTTTGAACTCATAAATAATGAGGAGGCAATTATTATGACAAAAATTGGTATTAACGGGTTTGGTAGAATCGGACGCTGCGTTTTTAGGATTGCCATTAAGAATCCTAATGTGGAGTTGGTGGCGGTTAATGCACGCTCTAGCATTGAAACATATGCTCATTTGCTTAAGTACGATTCTGTACACGGGACTTTTGATGGTGATATTTCCGTGGACGGAGATTATATGATTGTAGATGGCAAGAAAGTTAAATTCACTGCATTCAATCAACCTTCCGAAATTCCTTGGAAAGATTTGGGCGTAGATATTGTTTTAGAAACTACCGGTAAGTTCAAGAACAGAGAACAGGTACAGCCTCATCTGGACAACGGTGCTAAGAAAGTTTTGATTGCAGCTCCTTCCAAGGGCGAAGATATTACCATTGTTATGGGTGTTAACGATGATAAATACGACCCCAAGAAACACAATATTATTTCTAACGCTTCCTGTACCACTAATTGCCTGGCTCCTTTTGCCAAGGTCCTGTTGGACAACTTCGGTATTGAAAGCGGTTTGATGACTACAGTACATTCTTATACCAATGACCAAAAGATTTTGGACGGTGCTCATAAAGACTTGCGCAGAGCCAGAGCCGGTGCCTGCTCCATTATTCCTACCACTACAGGCGCAGCTAAGGCCGCCGCTTTGGTTATTCCCGAATTAAAGGGCAAACTGAACGGCTTTGCTATGCGTGTCCCCACACCGGATGTTTCCATTACCGATTTGGTTGTTAATCTGAGCAAAGATACCACTAAAGAAGAAATCAACGCAGCTATGAAATTAGCATCAGAAACTACCATGAAAGGTGTTTTGGGCTACAACGAACTGCCTTTGGTTTCCATGGATTATAAGGGCTGCCCTTTGAGCTCCATTGTTGATGGCTTGTCCACTATGATGATTGGTCCACGTATGGCCAAGGTTGTTTCCTGGTATGATAACGAATGGGGCTATTCTAACCGCTTGTTAGATTTAGCTTTATTTGTTGCCGGCAAAGGACTGTAAAAGTATTATTAAAATCAGAGGAGCCAGAAAACCATGGAAAAGAAAACTTTAGAAGACTTTGATGTAAAAGGCAGGAAAGTAATTGTCCGGGTTGATTATAATGTGCCCATGGATGACAAGGGCAACATTACTGATGCTATACGTATTGAGAGCTCTTTACCTACTTTAAAGTATCTTTTGAAAAATAAAGCTGCTGTGATTATTCTTGCTCATTTAGGCAGACCCAAAGGACAGCCGGTACCCAAATACAGTTTGGCACCTGTGGCTAAATGCCTGTCCAAGCTGTTGAAAAAACCGGTGGCGTTCGCCTCTGACTGTATTGGCCCTGTGGCGGAAGAAGCTGCTGCCAAGCTGGAGCCCGGTCAGGTTTTGCTGCTGGAGAATCTGCGCTATCACAATGAAGAAGAAGCTAATGACATGGAGTTTTCCGCCAAGCTGGCTTCGCTCGGTGATTTGTATGTGAATGACGGGTTTGGTGTTTCCCACAGAGCACATGCTTCTGTGGAAGGTATCACCCATTTTCTGCCGGCTGCTTCCGGCTACCTGTTGACCAAAGAGATTCAATATTTGGGCAATGCGGTGGATAATCCCAAGAGACCTTTTGCCGCTATTATCGGCGGAGCAAAAGTTTCCGACAAGATCAACGTTATCAATAGCTTAATTGATAAGGCTGATGTTATCTTGATAGGCGGCGGCATGGCCAATACATTTTTGGCTGCTGAAGGCTACAAGATGGGCCATTCTCTGGTAGAAGCTGATTGTCTGAGTGTAGCAAAGAAAATTATACAAAAAGCTAAGAAGAAAAAAGTTGATTTATTGTTGCCTGTGGATTTAGTTATGTCCGAAGCTTTTGAACCTAAGGCTAAACACGAGGCAGAAGAAATCGGCAGCTTAAATCAAGACTATATGGCTTTGGACATTGGTCCTAAGACAGCTAAGCTGTATGCCGATATCTGCAAGAAAATGCAGACCATAGTCTGGAACGGTCCCATGGGCGTTTTTGAAATGGATGCATTCTGTAAAGGCACAGAAGCTGTGGCTAAGGCCGTTGCCGCCAACAAAGGCATTACCATTGTAGGTGGTGGTGACAGCGCGGCAGCTGTAAAGAAATTAAAGCTAACTAAGAAAATAAAACATGTTTCTACCGGTGGCGGCGCTTCTCTGGAATACCTGGAAGGCAAGGTATTGCCGGGTGTTGCAGCCCTGGATGATTTGCGTACGCCTTTCGTGGCCGGCAACTGGAAGTGCCACAAGAATGTGGAAGAGGCTTTGGATCTTGCCTGCGAAATCGTTGGGGCCACAGAAATGGCTGAAAACGAAATTGCCATCTTCCCGCCTTTTACCGCTTTGGAAACAGTAGCAGATGCTATTGATGCTACTCAGGTTGGCTATGGTGCCCAGGATTTGTTCTACGAAGACGAAGGTGCTTTCACCGGAGCAGTATCCGGAGCTATGCTTGCTGAGATTGGCAGCCAATATGTTATTGTAGGTCATTCCGAACGCAGACAGATTTTTGGCGACACAGATGCTATTGTTGCCAAAAAGATTCAGGCAGCTTATCGTAATAACCTAATGCCTATTTTGTGCGTAGGCGAAACAGCTGCAGAGCGTAAGGCTAAAAAGACCATCAGCAAAGTAACGAAACAAGTCGCTGCTGCGGTAGCAGGACTGACAGATAAACAAGTCTGCGAATTAGTCATTGCCTATGAACCATTGTGGGCTATTGGCTCAGGGAACACGGCCAAGGTCGAAGACGCTTTGGAAGTAGCTGCCGTCATTCGTGGAAAGATTGCAAAGTTGTTTAGTCCTAAAGTGGCCGAGAGAGTAAGAATTCTTTACGGTGGCAGCGTAACACCCAAGAATGCTCATGATTTCCATAAAGAAGGAATTGATGGTGTATTAGTGGGCGGTGCCAGCCTGAAGTCCAAAGACTTTGTGGCCATCGTTAATAAATTCTAAGGAGCTATTATGAAGAAAAAACCTGTTATGCTCATGATACTGGATGGCTGGGGGATTGCCAAACCTTCCTCCACTAATGCAGTAACATGTGCCAGGACTCCTCATTTGGACTTTTTATTCAACCGTTATCCCCATGGGAGGCTTAATGCCTCCGGGGAAGCGGTTGGTTTGCCCCAAGGCCAAATGGGAAATTCCGAAGTAGGCCACATGAATATTGGGGCAGGACGAATTGTTTATCAGGAATTGAGTAAAATCACCAGGTCAATTGAAGATGGCAGTTTTTTTGCCAATCAAGTTTTTATTGACCTCATGGATAAAGTGAAGGCCAAAGGCAGCAAGCTTCATTTGCTGGGACTGGTGAGCCCCGGTGGGGTTCACAGTCATCAAAAGCATGTGTATGCTTTGTTGGAAATGGCCAAGGAACGTGGTTTGCAGGAGGTATATGTCCATGCCTTTTTGGATGGCAGAGATACACCGCCACAAAGCGCTGCTCAGTTTCTGCAGGAACTGGAAGATGAAATCAAAGCAATAGGCGTTGGCGAAATTGCTACTGTGGCAGGAAGATATTATGCCATGGACAGAGATAAACGCTGGGACAGAGTGGCCAAGGCTTATAACGTTATGAGTAAAGGCGAGGGTGAAGCTGCTGAGGGCGCCGTACAAGGGGTAGAAGCCTCCTATGCCAAAGGAATCAACGATGAGTTCGTGGTTCCATTCAAAGTTAATGGGGTAGACGGTACGGTTAAAGCCGGTGACGGAATGATTTGCTTTAACTTCCGACCGGACAGAGCCAGAGAGATTACCAGAGCTTTCGTAGACATTGATTTTCAAGACTTCCCAAGGAATGCAGGGTCTTTCCCTGTAGACTATGTCTGCATGACTCAGTATGATGCAACCATTAAGGCCTCCGTAGCATTCCCTCCGGAAGAGATTACCGATACTTTAGGCGAAGTAGTGTCTAAGGCCGGATTAAAACAGCTGCGGATTGCAGAAACGGAAAAATATGCTCATGTGACATTTTTCTTTAATGGGGGCAAGGAAACGCCTAATCCCGGAGAAGACAGGGTGCTGATACCTTCTCCCAAGGTTGCTACTTATGATTTACAGCCGGAGATGAGTGCTTATCTGGTAACTGATAAGCTTTTACAAATCCTGGATGAAGACAAATATGATTTGATTATTTTAAACTTTGCCAATACGGACATGGTTGGGCATACTGGTATTATGGCCGCTGCCGTGAAGGCCATGGAAACTATTGACGAATGCGTGGGCAGTGTTGTGGACAAAATGACTAAGCTGGGCGGCATCATTTGTATTATTGCCGATCACGGCAATCTGGAACAAATGGAAGATCCCGTTACTCATACGCCTTATACAGCTCATACAACCAATCCTGTTCCTATTCTTCTGGTGGGTGCCGGACCCAATGTAGGTGTGGCTCAGGAAGGAAAGCTGGCTGACGTGGCTCCTACACTGCTGGAACTTTTGGGCTTGCAGCAACCTGCCGCCATGACAGGAAAAAGCTTGTTGCAAAAGTGAAAGCCACTTTTGTAACACAAATAAAACGAGGTGGACATAATGGCATTAATTGATGCGGTTTATGCAAGAGAGATTTTGGATTCTCGTGGCAACCCCACGATTGAAGTAGATGTATTGCTGGATGACGGCAGCATGGGACGTGCAGCTGTTCCTTCCGGTGCGTCCACAGGCATTCATGAAGCTGTGGAATTAAGAGACGGAGACAAAAAACGCTACCAAGGCAAGGGCGTAACCAAGGCTGTTGACAATGTGAATGATGTTATCGCCGATGCTTTGATTGGCTTAGATCCTATCCGGCAGGTAGAAATTGATGAAATGCTGATTCGTTTGGATGGTACCAAGAACAAGAGTAAATTAGGCGCTAATGCTATGCTGGGTGTTTCCATGGCTGTGGCTAAAGCAGCTGCAGAATCTTTGGACCTGCCTTTGTACCAATATCTGGGCGGCGTTAATGCCAAAGAATTGCCTGTCCCTATGATGAATATTTTGAACGGCGGTGCTCATGCTGACAACAACGTGGATATTCAGGAGTTCATGATTCTCCCTGTGGGAGCTAAGAGCTTTGCTGAGGCACTGCGTATTAATGCGGAAATTTATCATACATTAAAGACTGTATTAAAGGGCAAAGGCCTGTCCACGGCTGTTGGTGACGAGGGTGGTTTTGCACCGAACCTGAAATCCAACGAAGAAGCTTTGCAGGTGATTGTGGAAGCTATTAAAAAAGCGGGCTACAAACCGGGCAAAGACGTTTGCCTAGGTATTGATACCGCAGCCAGTGGTTTAATGAAGGGCAGCAAATATGTGTTAGCCGGGGAAGGCGTAAAAATGACCAGCGCTGAAATGGTTGACTGGTATGCCAAACTGGTGGATAAATATCCTATAATTACCATCGAAGACGGCTTAGGCGAAGACGACTGGAAGGGCTGGAAACTCTTGACAGAGAAATTGGGCAGCAAAGTTCAAATCGTCGGCGATGACCTGTTCGTTACCAATGTGGAGCGTTTGGCTAAAGGCATTGAAATGGGCGTAGCTAATTCCATTTTGATTAAACTGAACCAAATCGGTACTATTACTGAGACATTCTCCGCTATTGAAATGGCAAAGAGAGCAGGCTATACCGCAGTTGTTTCTCATCGTAGCGGTGAAACTGAGGACACAACCATTGCTGACGTAGTTGTGGCTACCAACGCCGGCCAGATTAAATCCGGTGCTCCTTGCCGTACAGACCGTGTTGCTAAATATAACCAGTTACTTCGTATCGAAGAAGATTTAGCCAGCGCCGCACAATATAACGGCAAAGCCGTGTTCTACAATATAAAATAAGTCATATGCAAAAATCCTCTAAAACAAGGTTAATCCTTGTTTTAGAGGATTTTTTTACTAGCAACAATCCGCACAATAAATTTTGGCCTAGATTTTAAAAATGCCTTATAAAGCTGTTGGTGTTATATTTTTTTTACTCCTTGCATGGGCAATGAATGTAAATATACCAACGAGCACTAAACCCATGATGTCTGTTATTGTGCCAGGCGTGAACAATAGTAGACCGCCGACAATCAGGATTATCCGTTCAATGGGGCTAAGCATTGTCAGGAACCAGCCTTGGAATCCGGCTGAAATGTAAATGGTACCTATGAGTGCAGTTATGGCCACACTTAAAACACTGGGCAAAGGACCCTTGAGCATCATGGCAGGAGCATAACAGAAGGCGAATGGCACCAAAAATCCTGCAAAACCAATTTTGCATGCTTCTATAGCAGTTTTCATAGGATTGCACTTTGCTATACCTGCGCCTGCATATGCTGCTAAGGCAACAGGCGGCGTAATGGCAGAAAGACAAGCAAAGTAGAAGACAAACAGATGCGCTGTCAAGGGCGGCAAACCAAGCTTTGTTAAGGCCGGAGCCAAAATAGAAGCAGCAATTACATAAGCAGAAGTTGTGGGAAGTCCCATACCTAATATAATGCAAGCCAAAGCGGTAAATATTAAGGAAAGGAATAAATCTCCGCCGGCCAGGCTTATCATCATGTCGCCGAAGACTACACCGATGCCGGTGAGAGAAACCATGGCTACGACTATACCGGCACAGGCACAACCGATTACTATGGACATTGCGGCAAAGCCGGCTTTTTCCAAAGAGGGAATGATTGAGTGAATTGTGAAGCGTTTTTGCTTATCCAAAAGCATTACGATAGGAACGCTGACAGCAGCATAAAGTGCGCTGCGCAAAGGAGATATTTGAAGTATCAATAAGTAATAAATCAAGACGGCTATTATTAGAATATAAAACCAGCCTGATTTTATAACCCCTCTTGTTTTAGGAATTTGATCCTCAGGAGTCCTTTGAATATCTTTGCGTTCTGATTGAGTAATTACAGCAACGGCACAGCCTATGAAGTAGAGAATGGCCGGCATGGCTGCTGCAATGACGATATTAATATACGGTACTCCTGTAAAAGCCACCATAAGGAAAGCGCCTGAACCCATAACAGGTGGGAGTATCTGTCCGCCGGTAGAAGCCACTGCCTCTACACCAGAAGCAAATTCCGGTTTATAGCCTCTGGATTTCATTAAAGGAATGGTAAATGTTCCCGTTCCTACAACGTTGGCAACGGCACTTCCGTTGATTGTACCCATTAATGCGGAAGCCAAAACTGCAGAAAGCGCAGGTCCGCTCTTCACCCGGCCGGTTACAGAAAGAGCCAGGTCATTAATAAATTGGCTGCAGCCGGAATTTTCAAGAAAGGCACCAAATAGTATGAACATGAAAATAACAGTCGCAGAGACGCTCATAGTAGTTCCGAAAATACCATCCAAATCTGTTGCTAAAAATTTGAAAATTCTTTGAAAACTGTAACCACGATGAGCAAGTGAAATCGGAAGATATGGTCCTAACAAGGCATAAGCCACAAAGATAAGAGCTAAACAAGGCATTATATAACCCAAAGCACGGCGTGAAACATCTATGACGGCTACAAATAGGATACAACCGGCAATTATGGCAAGAATAGTTGTTCCACCGGCTCTTTCGGCTAAGAGACTAACTTCGTCTCTTGCGAGAAAAACAGCTACCCAAACGGCAATAATCATTATGATATCAATGGCACGGCAAGCAATACGGAAACCTTTGTGCGTAGCAAATTTGTCACCAAAGACATGCTCGTAAAGGGGCATGGTTAAAATTAAGATAGTTAAACCAAAGGCAAGGTGGATACCACGCTGGGTAACAAATTCAAATAAGCCGAAGAAACCTGTATATACGTGGAAGAGGGACATAGCTAGGGCAAAAATAGCTGCAATCTTTATAAAAGTAGAATTTTTCCCTTCCTCCACCTTTTTGGCAGCCGCCAGTTCACTGTCTAATGCGGTAATATCTATTTCTTTTGGTTGGTCTTCTTCTTTAAACATATTGTTCTCCTTAATAATTAATAAGCTTGACCTTTTAGGAGGCAGACTATCAAGATAAAAGCAATATCCATGGATAGCCTGCCTCACTAATGACTAACATAAGTTCAACATATTAATAATAAAAAATAGGAAATGTCAAAAATTATAAACCTTGTGTTTTGTAATAAGCTGCCGCACCGGGATGCAATTCAATGGGCAAGTTTTTGCAAATAAATTCTTTTTTCTTCATGTCAGCCATGGAAATGTGTGTTGCAACCAAGTCGTCAACATGTGTGAACAGCGCTTCAGCAATTTTTCCGGCCATCTCATCACTCATGTCTTTATTTACACAAATCAAAGCTTTTACACCAAAAGTAGGAGCATCTTTCGTTTGTCCCTTGTAAGTGCCCTTAGGAATAACTGTCTTGTAGTAGGACGGGTTATTCTCCAAAACTTTCTTAAGTGTATCATCACTCATTCCTAAAACGGTTACAGATTTGGTTGTGGAAAGAGTAAGCTGACCTGAAATAGGAATACCGGCAAAACCGGAAACAACAGTAGCTAAGCCATCGCCAACAGCATCTGCACCATCGGAAAGCCCAAGGTTTTGAATCTTGGCAGTTGAAGCGTTAACGCCGTTTAGACCAAGAACAAGCAGTGAACTGGTTTCGGTTGCAGAAGCAGCAGGACCAACAACAATGGTCTTACCTTTTAAGGAACCGTCTACCATAGTTAAACCGCTGGAGGAAAGAGCCATCCAGCTGGATAAAGAACTGTACACAGCACCAATAGCACGGACATTCGGTAGAGGTTTACCTTTGAACTTACCTAAACCCTTGATTGCGTCATAGGCCGTATCGCCTGCAATTGTAGCCAAATCAATATTACCTTCTTGAATATTCCGGGCATTTTCATAGGAACCGGTGGAAGTGGCAACATTAATCTTGATGCCTTTAATGTTAGCATTGCAAACTTTGGCGACACCTGCACCTACAGGATACATCGTTCCGCCTGAATCGGCAGTGCCGATTGTCATAATCTTTGTTTTTCCCGGACTGGAAGAAGCACCCTTAGTACCCCCGCCGCCACCACAACCTGCCAGAGAAAGCATCAAACAAAAAGAAATTACTGAAACAAGCTTTTTCTTCATAAAAATTCCTCCTCTTCATCATCGTAATTTTAGTTTCTCACAAATCCCCTACCGACCTATTATATCTTCTTTTTTAACTTATTACAATTTTTTTTGCTTTGATGTTTAGTTTCGCAAAAGAAACACATAAAAATAACATAATAATATTGTAAGAAACGTTACTTTGTGATAAAATATCATGGTACATTGAACGCAAGGAGGTAAAAATCGTGGCAGTTTCAGTTCTTATGGTTTTAGATGTTATTGTATCTATACTTTTGATTATTTCAGTATTGCTGCAATCCGGGAAAAGCGCCGGACTGAGTGGCATTGCCGGCGGTGGGGATTCTATGTTCAGCGGCAGACCTACTGATATGGACGAAGCCTTGTCTAGAATAACCATTGTTTTGGGTATTGCTTTTGCTGTAATCAATATGTTAATAACCAAGTTCCAATAAGAAGATTTGGTGTAATAAAAATAAAATGATGGAAGGAAAGGGGTATTTGTTTTGAACACGTACATTTATTTAAGCGCAATTGTCGGTGCATTAGCATTAGTGGTTGCTTTCATGCTCAGTACCAGCATTGCTAATTCCAATCCCGGTAATGCGCACATGCAGGAAATTGCCGGCCACATCCACGAAGGAGCTATGGCGTTCCTTTACAGAGAGTACAAGTATCTTGCTATTTTTATTGTAGTGGTAGCTGTGGTTATTGCTTTGTTCTTAAACGTATTTACTGCAGTTTGCTTCGTGTGGGGAGCTGTTTTCTCCATTTTAGCAGGTTATTTCGGTATGAATGTTGCTACTAAGGCTAACGTTCGTACTGCAGAAGGCGCTCGTCACGGCATGAGCCAAGCTTTAAAGATAGCTTTTTCCGGCGGCGCAGTTATGGGTCTTTCTGTTGTAGGCCTGGGGGTTATTGGTGTTTCTCTGGCTTATTATGTGTTCAGAGATATTGATATTGTTACAGGCTTTGGTTTGGGCGCCAGCTCTATTGCCCTGTTTGCCCGTGTTGGTGGTGGTATTTATACCAAAGCCGCCGATGTTGGTGCTGACTTGGTTGGTAAAGTTGAAGCAGGGATTCCGGAAGATGATCCCCGTAATCCTGCTACTATTGCCGATAACGTAGGCGATAACGTAGGCGACGTTGCCGGTATGGGCGCTGATTTGTTCGAATCCTATGTGGGCGCTATTATTTCTGCTATTACCTTGGGCGCTGTTGTTTACAAAGACGGCAAAGGCATTGAGTTCGCTTTTGCACTGGTATTCTGCGGTATCATTGCTTCTATAATCGGTGTGGCTTTTGCTCGTAACAGCAAATCTACCAATCCCCAGGCTGCTTTAAACAGCGGAACATATATTGGCGGTATTCTGGTTGTTATTGCCGCTGCTTACTTCAGCAATAGCATCTTCGGCGATTTCAAGGCTTTTGGCGCTATCGTGGCCGGTTTGGTTGCCGGTACTGCCATTGGTAAAATCACTGAAATTTACACTTCCGCAGATTATGCTTTCGTTAAGAGAATTGCTAACGGCACAGAAACAGGCCATGCTACTACTATTATTGCCGGCTTGGCTGTTGGTATGTATTCTACTTTCTGGCCTATGGTTTTCATTGCTATCGGCGTTTTAGCTTCCTTCTTCGCTATGGGCGGACTGAATAATCCTGAGATGGGTATTTTCGGTGTTTCCCTGGCTGCGGTTGGGATGCTGTCTACTACCGGCTTGACTGTTGCAGTTGATGCCTATGGACCCATTGCCGACAATGCCGGCGGTATTGCCGAAATGAGTGAGCTTCCTGAAGAAGTACGTGATATTACCGACACACTGGATTCCGTTGGTAATACTACTGCTGCCATTGGTAAAGGCTTTGCCATTGGTTCTGCAGCTTTGACGGCTCTAGCTTTGTTCTCTGCTTATTCTCAAGTTGTTAGCTTAAAGGCTATCGACTTGTTAAATCCTGTTACTTTGGTTGGTGTATTTATTGGTTCCACCCTGCCTTTCGTATTTGGCGCTATGACAATGGAATCTGTTGGTAAAGCAGCAACTATGATGGTAGAAGAAGTTCGTCGCCAGTTCAGAGAGATCCCCGGTCTGTTAGAAGGCAAGGGTAAGGCAGATTATCACAAATGCGTTGATATTTCCACTGCTGCTGCACTGCACGAAATGATGTTACCTGGTATTATGGCTATTGTTGCTCCTCTTCTGATGGGTGCTTTGTTTGGTGTTGAAGCTCTGGGCGGTTTACTGGCCGGTGCTTTGGCAGCAGGCGTACTGATGGCTATTATGATGTCCAATGCCGGTGGTGCTTGGGATAATGCCAAGAAGTACATTGAAACCGGTGCTCACGGCGGTAAAGGCAGCGATTGCCACAAGGCAGCTGTTACCGGCGATACCGTAGGCGATCCTTTCAAAGATACTTCCGGACCTTCCATGAACATTCTTATTAAGTTAATGACCATTGTTTCCCTGGTATTCGCTCCTTTGATTTTGAACTATGGTGGCATTTTGCTGAAACTATTTAAATAAGATAAAAGTAGCTATATTTGGCTTATACTTCGTCAAACTAAAATACCCGAGATAAGGATGAAACGTTATGTTCTATCCTTCCCTCGGGTATTTTCTTTTCCTCGTTTAAGCACCAATCTTGCTGCTTTTTACTACTGAATATAATAGGCCCGTCCCTTTGTCACGTTTTTAAAAAGTTGACAAAATAGTACCGTCCCCATTTTGTCACATGTGGCGTATTATGTTATAATATAATTTATAGAGAGGAAGGTACTGATGATTATCAAGGGTGCTGAGCCCTTTTACTTCCCAGGCAATAGTCACGGAGTCCTGTTGGTGCATGGCTTTAGCGGCAGCCCAGGAGAAGTAAAGGAGCTAGGGGAAAAACTTCACATGGAAGAAAATTACACCGTTAAAGGCATACTGCTGCCAGGTCATGGTACCAACCCTCATGATTTAGAACAGGTTACCTGGATGGACTGGTATAAAGCCGTAGAAAAAGGAGTCCTGGAGTTGATGGATGTGTGCAGCGATATTACCATTGCAGGTATGTCCATGGGGGCGTTGCTCACTTTGCTGGCGGCGGCCAATTTAAATGGCAGTTTGGTCATCAATCGCATTGTTGTTATGTCTACGCCTATTTATCTCTATGACTGGCGGGTGCACTTCCTCTGGCTAGCTAATAGGGTAGGCTGGGCCTTGTTCAAAAGAAAAAGAAATATTGATGCGCCGGAGCGTTATAATGTGGCCTATGATTGTATGCCCTTTAAAGGCGTACAGGAAACTTGGAAGCTGATGAATTACTGCAAGAGCGGTATTCTTGCTCAGGTGAAGGTACCGTGCCTTATTTTGCAATCTAAGACTGAGCATACTGCCAGGCCCATCAGTGCCGAATATATTTTCAAACATATTAGTTCTACAGAGAAGCGGATTGTTTGGTTTCAGTCCAAACATGTTATGACTTTATATGAGCAGAGAGATAAAGTCTACGCCGAAATTGAGAAATTTATCCAATTAAACAGTCAACCGTGGGGCACACGGGGATAGCTCGCTTATTGCAGCCAATAGGCTGCTTGCCCGAGAAGCCCCCATTTCAGATCACCTAGTGATTAAGAGGTGGGAGTATGTCACTAAGGAGAAATAAAAAGGATGGATCCTAATACAAGAGATTATATGTGCTTTGCCTGTGGGAAGGATAATCCCATCGGCCTGCATTTAAAATTTACCGTGGATGCAGACAGCTGCACAACGACATTTCGTCCGGGACGGTGGCATCAGAGCTATGACGGACGTATGCATGGCGGTTTGATTACTACGCTGTTGGATGAGACTATGGGTAATTACAGTTATCTGTATGAGCACAAGATTGTTTATACGGCAAAAATGACTGTGCGTTTCCGCCAACCGGTACTCATCGGAGAACTGGTCAAGGTAGTGGCCACAGTGAAAAAACGCAAGGGACGACTGGTAGAAATGGCAGCAGTCCTTTACAAAGAAGATAACACCATCGGAGCAGAAGCTGATGCTATGATGATGTACGAGGAGCAACATGATAATAAATGATGTAAAAGAAAAAATTCTCTCTTTCATGGAGGACAACAGTTACTCTCCTTTGCATGCCGAAGAACTTATCGGCCAGATGGAAATCAAGGGAGAAGAACTTAAGGCTTTTTGGACCGCCTTGGAGGAGCTGGAAGAAAATGGCAATATCATTAAAACAAGATACAAAACCTTTGGCCTGCCAGACAAAATGGGTCTGGTAGTAGGTCGCTTGCAGTTGACAGCCAAAGGCTTTGGCTTTGTCATTCCTGATAATAAAGGGGATAAACCGGATGTTTTTATTCCGGCTAATTCCCTCAATGGCGCCATGAATAATGATAGAGTCATGGCTAGAGTGTCAGGCTATCGGGAAGGAGAAAAGGCCGAAGGGGAAATCATTCGGATTATTATTCACGCCAATAAGAAAGTAGTTGGTACCTTTGTGCCTGATCAGGAATTCGGATTTGTAGTGCCTGATGACAAACGCATTGGAAAAGATATTTATATAGCCGAGAAAAATTTTCACGGTGCCAAGTCCCGTCAAAAAGTTGTAGCAGAAATTACCGTGTGGCCGGAAAACAGGCGCAGCGCCGAAGGAAAAATCGTAGAAATTTTAGGCAATGTGGGAGATGTAGGTCTGGAAATCATTTCTATTATTAAACAAAATGATTTGCCCCTGATATTTCCTCAGGAAGTTTTACAAGCCGCAAAAAAAGTCCCGGAAACCATTAAAGCCAGCGAAATAAAGGAACGGCTGGATCGTAGAAACTATAGCATTATTACTGTTGACGGTGAAGACGCCAAAGATTTGGATGATGCAGTGTACGCAGAAAAGCGGGGGAAGGATTTCTTCTTAGGCGTTTATATTGCGGATGTTAGCTATTATGTGAAGGCTAAATCAGTCATCGATAAGGAAGCCTTCGCCCGAGGTACCAGTGTTTATCTTGTGGATAGGGTTCTGCCTATGCTGCCGGAGGCCTTGTCTAACGGAATCTGCAGTCTCAATGAAGGCTTGGATAGATTGACCATGTCTTGTGAAATGCTCATTGACGGCAGTACAGGTCTGGTTAAAGAATATAAAATCCGGCCGGCCATTATTTGCACTGACCATAGGATGACCTATACTTCCGTGCGAAAAATTCTACAGGATGATTCGGAAGAAAAAGCTAAATACCAAGATGTTGTTCCCATGCTTCATACTATGGAAGCGTTGTGCCGTGTTCTTAATGCCAAGCGGCATAAGCGCGGCGCCATAGATTTTGATTTGCCTGAACAGAAGGTGATTCTGGATGAGGACAAGCATCCTGTTGAAATCATACAAAGAGAAAGGTCCATTGCAGAACAGATTATTGAAGAGTTTATGCTGGCCGCCAATGAAACAGTAGCGGAGCATATGACCAAACAGAAGTGGCCCTTTATCTATCGTGTCCATGCTTTGCCTGACAAAACCAAGATGAACGATTTGGCAAAATTATTGCGGGCTTTTTCTGTCAGCCTTAAAGTTGAAGATGAGATGCAGCCTATTGATGTGCAGGAAGCCTTGGCTCAGGTGGCAGGAAAACCGGAAGAACGTCTGGTGTCTACAGTGGCCCTGCGTTCTCTGAAACAGGCAGTATATCAGACGGAAAACCTGGGGCATTTTGGTCTGGCCGCAAAGTACTATACACACTTCACTTCACCTATCAGACGTTATCCGGATCTCATTGTTCATCGATTGCTGAGGAAATGGCTGACCAATCCGGATTTGACAGGCAAGCAAAAAACTTCTTTGACCCAGGAACTGGAAACTATCGCCACTAATTCCTCTGTCCGGGAGCGTGCTGCAGCTGAGGCTGAGCGTGCTACTGTTGACCTGAAGAAAGTGGAATATATGGCAGGTTTCGTGGGACAGGAATTCAAGGGAACAATTTCCGGCGTGACGGCTTTCGGGATGTTTGTGGAATTGGAAAATGGGGTAGAGGGTTTAGTCCATATTTCCAGTTTGACCGACGACTATTATGAATATGTTCAGGAAAGATATGCCCTCATTGGTCACCATTTGCAGAAGATTTATCGTCTGGGGGACGAAGTGACTATTGAAGTGCTGCAGGTGGATATTCCCAATAGGACAGTTGATTTTATTATGGCAGGAGAGAATCCTGCTACCAAGCAGTATCTTAAGGCTCAGATTGCAGCACGCAGTCAGGTATCTCAAGGGAAACCGGCTAATAAGCAGGGTGCTTACTTTAGTACGCTAAAGCGGAAGAATGCCGGAAAGACAAAATTAAAAGAGAAGAAAAAAGGCGGACGACGTGGCCCAAGACAAAAACAAAAGCATAAAAATAATCGCAGAAAATAGAAAAGCCCGGCATGACTATACGATTCATGAAACCTATGAAACCGGCATTGCCCTGGTTGGCACGGAAGTAAAATCACTTCGGGCCGGCAAAGCCAATCTCAAAGACTCCTATGCAGCCGTAACAAAGTCGGCAGAGGTGTATTTGTATAATATGCACATTAGTCCCTATGAACAGGGTAATCAGTTTAACCATGAGCCTTTACGGGACAGGAAGCTGCTCATGCACAAGGCGGAAATAAAAAAGCTTATCGGAAAAACCAGAGAAAAAGGGTTCACTCTGGTTCCTTTGAAACTGTATTTTTCCCATGGGAAGGTCAAGGTGGAATTGGCTCTGGCAACAGGTAAGAAACTTTACGATAAGAGACAGTCCATGGCGGAGCGAGCTGCCAAGAGAGATATAGACAGGGAAATGAAAGCGAGGAATAGGTGAGTAATGGAGAGGAAAAGAAACACGAATATAGGCAAAATTATCGTTTTAATTTTTTCTGTAATGGCTGTATCTTTCTTTGTGTTGCAAGGCTGTAATTCCTCGGCTAAAAAAGAACAGAAATTAAAGCCTGCCCAGGTAGGAGAGAAAGTGGCAGAATCAACCGTGGAGGAAAAGGATACCGCTTCATATAAAAAGGCGGAGAAGAAGATTCCTGTGCTGCCAGAGGGTCCGCAACAGGGTAAAGCTTATTCTGTTCTGATTAATAAAAGCTCTTACACCTTAAAGCTTTTGGAAGACAATGAACCGATTGCCACATACAAAATTGCAGTGGGGAAAAACTCCGGTCAGAAACAGGATGTAGGAGACTTACGGACTCCGGATGGGAGTTTTACCGTGGATGAAATCTGTGATGCTTCCCATTGGACGCACGATTTCGGAGATGGTAAGGGAGAAATTAAAGGGGCTTATGGGCCTTTGTTTATTTCTCTCTACACTCCAGGCTGGTCAGGAATTGGCATTCACGGCACTCATGACCCGGCATCTATTGGCACGCAAGCTTCAGAAGGCTGTGTGCGGATGCACAACAAGGAATTGAAGCAATTGGCTAAATTTGTTAAAGTGGGCACAAGGGTGGTAATTCAAGAATAAAAAATAGTTGTTTTTAGAAGAAATTGGTTGAAATGTATACAAAATACAGAAAACTGAACAATATTTAAAATTATGTGATAGAATAGAATAGTAAGTAGAATTAATAGATAAGTGCTTAAAAGCAGGCAAGAAAAAAACAATAATCACTAGGAGGCTTATTTATGAAAGTATTTTGTTATGGTGTGAGAGACGTAGAAAAACCGATTTTTGAAAGGGAAAACAAGCGCTTTAACTATGATTTAACTTTAACTCCTGAGTATTTGAACAGCAAGGAAACTGCTTATATGGTTAAAGGCCATGAAGCCGTTATTTTGCGTGGCAACTGCTTTGCCAACAAAGAAAACCTTGATATTTACAAGGAATTGGGCGTTAAATATTTGCTGACCAGAACTGCCGGGAAAGATCATATTGATATTCCTTACGCTACTAAATTGGGCTTTAAGATGGCTTTTGTGCCTCGTTATTCCCCCAATGCTATTGCTGACTTGGCCGTATTCCACAGCTTGATGCATTTAAGACATCTGGCTTATACTACTTCCAGAACAGCTAAAGGGAATTTCACCATTGACAGCTTCATGTTCTCCAAAGAGATCAGAAACTGCACCTGCGGTGTTATCGGTCTGGGCCGTATCGGCAGAGAAGCAGCTAAGATGTATCATGGCATGGGCGCTACAGTTTTGGGCTATGATGTATTCCAAATGAAGGGTATCGAAGATTTCGCTACGCAAGTTACTTTGGAAGAAATCCAAGAAAAAGCTGATATTATTACTGTTCATGTTAACTACCAAGCCGGAGACCCTAAACTCCTGGACAAAGCTTTCCTGGCTAAGCTGAAGAAAGATTGCATCATTGTGAATGCTTCCAGAGGCCAGCTGGCTGACGGTAATGCAATTTGCGATGCTATCGAAAACAATACTTTGGGCGGCTATAGTGCTGATACAATTGAAAACGAAGCTAAAGTATTTGGCAAAGACTTTACGGGCAAGGAAATTCCTGATCCGGTTATTGCCAGAATGGTTAGCTTGTATCCGAGAATTTTGATTTCTCCCCATCTGGGCTCTTACACTGATGAAGCAGCTAAGAACATGGTAGAAATTTCTTACGAGAACCTGCAGGAATTTATTGATACAGGTGATTGCAAGAACAAGTTCTAACACTCAATGCAAGACAGAGCCTGCAATTTAGCAGACTCTGTCTTTTTTTGTGACAAAAGTACTGGGACTCATGATACAAAGGTGAAAGTCAACTTTGTATCAGCATTTGTCGTATGTATACAAAAAACATATAAAAAAGTGTGGCGAATGTGTGAAAAACGTGTTAGAATTTAAAAGTAAAAATTGTCCGGGGGCAAGAGGCGGGCAAATAAAAAAAACAAAAGGAGTGCGACATGATGAAAAAGGTAATATCTGCTTTACTTGTAGCAATGATGGCTTTAACGATTGCAGCCTGTGGTGGTGGCGGCAGCAAGAGCGATTCAGGCTCTAAAGACGCCAAGGGAGATTCCAAGCTTGACAGAAGCAAAGAATTTATTACAGTTTTAACTGGTCCTACAAGCGGTATTTATTTCCCTATCGGAGGTGCCTTTTCCAAAGTAGTTGGCTCTCTGGGATATAAGACATCTGCAACAGCTACCGGTGCTACCGGCGAAAATATTAATGCTATTCTTACCGGTCAAGGGGAAATCGCCATTGCCATGAGTGACTCAGTAATTCAAGCAATGGAAGCATCCGGTGCTTACAAAGGTAAAAAACCGGCTGCGGATTTAAGAGTTATGATGGGCTTGTGGCCTAATGTTTGCCAATTAGTTACTACTTCCGATTCCGGCATTACTAAGTTCAGTAATCTAAAAGGTAAAAGAGTGGGCGTAGGTGCTCCTAACTCCGGCGTAGAATTAAATGCTCGTATGATGTACGAGGCTGCCGGCATGACTTATGCTGATTCAAAAGTTGACTATCTGTCATACGGTGAAGCTATTGACCAAATGAAGAACGGACAATGCGATGCAGCATTTGTTACTTCCGGTTTAGGTAATGCTACTATTAAGGAATTAGGTACTACTAAGAAAATAGTTTTTGTTCCTATTGAAGGGGAACAATTAAAGAAATTAATGGCTAAATATCCTTATTACATTCAATGGAAGATTCCGAAAGAGACCTATGGCACTGACAAAGATTACACCACCGCTGCTGTAATGAATGTTATGCTGGTTGCCAAGAGCCTTCCCGATGAAGTGGTTTATGATTTGCTGAAAGGCTTCTATTCCACGGATGGCTTGGCTACTATTGGTGCTTCCCATGCTACTGCTAAGCGAGAAATCAAACTTGACACAGCTTTGCGTGGTATTAAAGGCACTAAGTTAGTATTGCATCCCGGCGCTATTAAGTTCTACAAAGAAAAAGGAATTATGAAATAAAACGTTATGAAGAAATCCGGAAAAATTGCCGTTCTTGTTTTGCTGCTGCTGACAGTCATTGGTTTTGGCTGTTATTGGGGCTCCCAAACAGTTCTGCGTATCTATGATTATAAAACCGGAAAAATTTATGTTGAGGTTCCAGCCAAAGAGGGCGATAAGCTTTTCTTTGGCTGGGTTCATTCTTGGGAGAAAATTCCTTGGCATGAATTTTATCATATCGGTTCAAAGAATACCCTAGTGCTGGATAAAATTTGTTTCCCTGCTTTTGGGGCAGGAATTCCTGAGAATAAAGGAAAAAAATGCTACATCCAAGACGGCATGATTTATATGGATGAAATAGGGCAGGTTTTTCCTTATTTCGTTTGGATAAATTCTCATTTTGCCACCCGGGAAATAAAATTAAATGATGTACATATTTCCAGCGGTGAGGAATTGCCGGAACATACCAGAGTTATTTTAGCAATTGAGAGGAGAGAGGACAAATGGCTGAGAATGATGCCATTAAGTTCCAAGGAGACGAGGACTTAGTAAAAAAATCTGATGAGATAGTTAGAAAACTGGATAAAGAGTCTGCTACCAGAATTTTTTCTAACGATATGTTGAAAAAGTTTTTCTATGTTTTATCTATTTTGATTGCCTTTTATCATCTATATACGGCGGCCTTCGGACCTCCGGTAACATTAGTACACAGATCTATTCATGTAAGCATGATGTTGGTTATGGGTTTTATGATGTATCCCTTCAGAAGGGGACACAGCAGCAATACTTCTGTGCCTTGGTATGACTGGATTCTGGTGCTCCTGTCTATGGCGGCTCCCATCTATATTTTCACGGATTATATCGGAGTTGTAGAAAGAGCAGGACGGGCCAGCACTCCTGATATGTGGATGGCTACCCTGCTAGTACTTTTGGTGTTGTCGGCTTCCCGTCGTGCCACCGGCTGGGCATTGCCTATTTTGAGTTTAATATTTATTGCTTATGGATTATTTGGGCGTCAGTTCCCGGGAATTTTTGCTCACCGTGGTTATACTTGGATTGCCTTGTCCAATCACTTCTTTGCCAATACGGAAGGAATCTATGGTACCTCCGTCAGCGTTGCATCCAGCTATATTTTCTTATTCATTCTTTTTGGCTGTGTTATGAATAAATGCGGCATGGGCTTATTCTTTAATGATTTGGCCTTGGCTTTGGCCGGAGGAACTAAAGGCGGGCCAGCTAAAGTTTCCGTTCTTGCTTCCGGTTTGTTAGGCTCCATCAATGGTTCTGCCGTGGCTAACGTTGTTACTACCGGTGCTTTTACTATTCCCTTGATGAAGAAAATCGGCTATTCCAAAGAATTCGCCGGTGCTGTAGAAGCATCTGCTTCCGTAGGCGGTCAGCTATTGCCCCCCATTATGGGCGCAGCAGCATTCATTATGGCTGAAATGCTGGGAGTTCAGTATTCCAGTATTGTAGTTTGGGCTGCTGTTCCTGCTTTGCTGTATTACCTGGGTATTATGATTCAGATTCAGCTTCGTGCTTCTAAAGATGGATTGGTGGGTCTGCCTAGAGAAAAGCTGCCTCATCCTATGGCAGTTATTAAAGATAAAGGCCATTTGTTTATTCCTATTTTTTTCTTGCTTTATATGTTGTTCTTTTCAGGTAGGACGGTTATTAACGCAGCATTTCTGACGATTATAGTTACGGTTATTGTGTCCTGTTTCAGAAAATCAACACGTATGAGTGTGAAAGATTTGTTTGATGCTTTGTCAGAAGGAACTAAACAAACTGTTTCCGTAGCTATTGCCTGTGCCTGCGTTGGTATTATTATCGGCGTTTCTTCCAAGACCGGCTTCGGTCTGACTATTGCCAATACGATTATTGCTATTGGTGGCAAGAGTCTGCTATTTACTTTGATTTTCTCCATGATTACCTGTATGATTTTAGGTATGGGCCTGCCTTCTATTCCTGCCTATATTATTACTGCTACTATTGCAGCTCCTGCCTTGGGCAAATTAGGCATTCCTGCTCCGGCTGCTCATATGTTTTCCTTCTATTTTGCTATGTTTGCCAATCTGACGCCTCCTGTTGCTCTAGCCGCATTTGCTGCAGCCGGTTTGTCCGGCGGGGATCCTATGAAAACAGGTGTCCAATCTGTTAAGCTGGCTATTGCAGGATTTATTGTGCCCTACATGTTTATTTATTCTCCCCAGTTAATGTTGATTAATACGACATTTTTGGAAGGGCTGTGGGTAACCATTACTGCCTGTCTGGGGGTATTCTTAATAGCTGTTGCTGTTGAGGGATATGTGTATGCACCTGTTAATATGCTATTCAGAATTTTATGTGCTGTTGGGTCCGGCTGCTTAATTTTCAGTGGTTGGCGGACAGACTTGATTGGGTTTGTTATTATGCTTACGGTAGTTCTTTACCAGAGAAAGAAAGGGCAGAGCGTAGCAAAGGCTTAATTACCAAGACCGTAGTTTGCAATTTCGCACGCACGAAAGCCCGCAAAGCAAGATGCTATCTTACTTTGCGGGCTTTTTCATGGCAGAATATCTGCAGGTAGAAGTGCGACTGAACCAATCCACCGCATCTTAAACAGCATAACCCAGACCGGAAAATAGGTAAAGTGGTTATACAGATATAATACGAGGAGATTTGCTTATGAGCGAGTATGAGTTGCTTATCGTTGTTTTAATATTTTTACATTGCAGCCTAATTGGCGGCCGGAGGAAATTACCTGGCATACGGAAGAAATGCGGGAGAAGACTTTGAACTTTTGGCGGAACGAAGAACTGGTTCATAAATATTTTCCCACTTATGAATTTACAACATGGCGCAGGGTGAAAAAGTTCATGCCCATGGAGGTGTTTAGATTTGCACCGGGGCGACCTTGGGGCGGAACCTATTATATTTTGGTGGACTATAATAATTTGGAAATGTATTGCGCAATTAATTATAAATAAGACTAATTTCTTATTGCTAAAACAAGTTATCTATTATATAATCTTTACCACGAGGACAGAACGGAGTAAATATACGATAAGGAAGTTAATCATATGTTTACCCCCAAAACGAAAAAATATCAAAAAATGTTGGCTTATGCTGTGATTTTGTCCATGCAGCTTAACAGCCTTACGTATGCAGCCAGTGTTGTCATCCCGGATAAGGCAGATGGGAAAAACCCGAGCGTCAGTCAGGCTGCCAATGGCGTACAGGTAGTAGACATACGTCTGCCCAATGGCAAAGGCCTATCTCACAACCAATACACCGACCTTCAGGTTGGTAAAGAAGGAGTAATCTTTAATAACACCAGCCAGATATCACAGACGCAGTTGGCTGGATACATTAATGGGAATCGTCATTTAGCAGGGGATATCAGTGCTAAAGCCATTCTTAATGAAGTTACCGGTAAAGTGTCTACATCTTTAAATGGCTACATGGAAATAGCCGGAAACAAGGCAGACTTAATCATTGCCAATCCTAACGGAATCGTGGGCAATAACTTTGGTTATATTAATACAGGTCGCGCAGTTCTCACCACAGGCAACCCTTTAATGGGACCTGAGGGAGATTTGCGCGGCCTTAATGTTTCTCAAGGGACAATTACCATTGAAGGATTGGGCTTAGATGGAAAGACGACTGCTGCTACAGATATATATGCCAGAGCAGCTAGGGTCAATGCAGGAATTTGGGCACAAAAGCTTAATATAACCACAGGCAGTAATGAAATAGACTACAACACTGGGAAGGTGGCCAAGGTAACATCGGACGCAGATAAGGGAGTCAGTCTGGATGTTGCGGCTTTAGGTGGCATGTATGCGGGACAGATTCGGCTCATAGGTACTGCCAAAGGTCTGGGCGTCAATATGGCAGGAAATCTTAACTGTCTGGAGACGGAAGTTATAGTCACTCAAGCAGGAGACATAATAAACAAAGGAAAGCTTGGGGCTAAGGACGATGTGAATCTTGTTACCAATGGCAGACTGGAAAACAGCGGAACTATTTTCAGTGATAAGGGCACTAATATTGCTGTCACTAAAGACATGACCAGCAGCGGGATAATTAATTGTGTTAATGATGCCAATATAAAGGCAACCACCGGGTTTAACAATAGCGGAACAATCAACGCTCATAAAATAGATATTGATACCAAGGGCACAATAGTCAATTCTAGTACAAGTAAAATTGAAGCGGAGACTAAAGTAAAGTTAACGGCCAAAGATAGTATCAATACGGCGGGTAATATTTCTGCCAAAGAAAAAGTAGATATTATCAGCGGGAATGCTGTGACCAATGGAGGAACGGTGGCTAGTGGCGAGGTTGATGTCATAGCTAAAGATGGAAGTATAAATAACAGTGGTACTGTGTTCGGACAGCATAATGTGAATGTGGACAGCAGTAAAGCTATAACCAACAGTAAGACTGCGACTATTAACGGTGGCATAGTCG
>DAIQMR010000007.1:0-88019 GCA_036788835.1 Acidaminococcaceae bacterium | reverse complement strand
AAATAAGCATTCTTAGCAATCGGTCTTACTTCGCTAAGAATGCTTATTGCGTTTGTATTGTAACATAAATCTCAGAAAAAGTCCAAAGCTGCAAAGTACGTTTACTTCACTTATTAATACTGTGAACAGCACGTTTTTGCACATTCAGTGCCGCCTCACGCATTGTCTCGGTAACCGTGGGGTGAGAATGAATCGTCGAAATCAATTCATCAACAGTAGCCTCCAAGCGGATAGCTAAGGCTCCCTCGGCAATAAGGTCCGTAGCCCTGGGGCCTATAATATGCATACCCAATATCTGTTCGTATTTCTCGTCAGCAATTATTTTCACCAGTCCCTCACCACCGTTCAAAATCAAGGCTTTGCCGTTGGCGCTCATATGGAACTTTCCCACCTTATAGTTAATGCCTTTCGCCTTGGCTGCTTCTTCGGTGATACCAACTGATGCTGCTTCCGGTTCAATGTACACGCAGACTGGATTTGTAGACTCATCGTACTTTGCATTCAGTCCCATTATGTTTTCAGCCGCCACTTCCCCCATAGCAGAAGCTGTGTGTGCCAACTGAGCCCTCCCAAAAACACAATCTCCGACGGCATATACCCCTTGTACAGATGTTTCCATTTTAGCATTAACGATTATTTGACCATTTTCATTTTTTAATTCCCCTGCCTGCAGATTGAGCCCTGCAGTATTTGCTCTGCGGCCGATGGCCACCAAAGCCTTTTCGGCCTCGAAGGAAACTGTCCTGCCATCCTTGGTTCGGCAAACAACTTTAACCCCAAGGTCAGAATTTTCTACAGATTGCACATAACATGACAAATGAATATCTATCCCCATTTTTTTCAAGTGCTTTACTCCGATGGAAACCAGCTCTCCGTCCAGCATAGGCAGCATATGGTCCAAAGCTTCTACTACGGTAAGCTTCGTGCCAAATGCTGCGTAGGCGCAAGCCAGTTCTAAACCAATAACACCGGCTCCGATAACTATCATACTCTTGGGTAGTGTTTTTAGGTTCAAAACACCTGTAGAATCCAGATTGTTTGGATTGTCCAGCAACCCCGGAAGTGAAAGGGTGGAATTAACCGATCCGGTAGCTACAATAATGGCGTCCGGGCTTATTTCTGCACTATTTCCATCTGCTTGCTGTATCTGTAATTTCCTTGGTCCTATAAATGTAGCCTCACCGTAAATTATTTTGATTTTATTCAGTTTCAAAAGGCTTGCCACGCCGCTAGTCAGTTTCTTGCTAATAGCATTTTTATATGCCATAACCTGGGGAAAATTGACCTTGACGTTTTCTGCTTCTATGCCAATTTCTTTGCCTTGAGTTCTGATGTCTTCCAACAATTTTGCACTATGAAGCAAGCATTTGGTAGGAATACAGCCAATGTTTAGGCAAGTACCGCCCAGATGTTCCTTCTCTATGATGGTGACCTCCGCTCCTAGCTGGGCTGCTCTAATAGCAGCAACGTATCCGCCCGGGCCGGCACCGATAACTATAATGTTTTTTGCACTCATCTTTTCTCCCTTCACATAAGCAAAATACTGGGATTTTCCAGAATTTCACAAACACGTTTGAGAAATTTAGCTGCCATGACACCGTCCACAATCCTATGGTCTGCCGTCAGGCTCAGATTCATCATGGTTCTGACCACAATCTGTCCTTCCCGTACCACCGGTGTATCCACCATATCGCACACACCTAAAATCGCCAGTTCCGGCTGATTAATAATGGGAGAAAAGCAGGTAATACCATAAGTCCCAAGGTTGGAAATAGTAAAGGTTCCTCCCGTTAAATTTTCCGGAGAAATTTTCCCGGAACGAGTGTCTTCAACCAATGCTTCTGTTGCTTCAGCGATTTCTGCTAGGGATTTTTCTTCGCATTTTTTCACATTGGGCACAAGCAGGCCATCTCCCTTAGCTACGGCCAATCCTACATTAACATGTTTGTGCTGAGTCAGCAGGTTATCTACAAAGCTTGCGTTCACATCAGGGAACTCCGTAAGGGCTCTGGCAACAACTTTCATTAAAATATGATTGTAAGTTAGCTTAATTCCCCTATTTTTCAAATCTTCTTTTACTAAATGGCGTAAATTCTTCATGGCAGTACAGTCCACCGGACGAGTATAGGTCACCCGGGGAGACGTGTGCCAGGATACTGTCATATTTGCCGCAATACTGCGCCGCAAGGTATTCACCTTGACGGGAGGCAAATCATTGCTTTCTGTATGTTCTGCTGCCAGCACATCGGCTTTCATGACACGACCTTGTACGTTGATTGTACTCATATCAATATTTAATTCTTTAGCCAGCTTTGCAGCCATAGGACTGGCTTTGACCGTTGTTTCTGCTGAAGTATCTGTCATAGCTTCGGTCTTAACTATTGACATGGAGGCTAAATAGTCCTCCACATCATCCAAAGTTATTCTGCCTTTGGGACCGGTTCCGGTAAGCTTCTCTAAACTTACACCCTTTTCCTTGGCAAATTTCTTGGCCGCCGGTGAAGCCAAAATAAGTGTAGCAGCACCGTCCTTAACCGTATCCGGAAACTTCTCCCCTGTCTGGCCCAGATACCCGACCACTGCTTTACAGGGGGCTGCTTCACCCACGGGCAGTAATATTTTCAGCAAGATACCGTCGTTTTCCGCTTCTACATCATTTACCAATTTATCAGTTGCTACGGAAAACAGGACATCGCCCTTTTTTACCGCATCCCCTTCTTTGTATTTCCATTCTTCAATGGTTCCTTCTGTCATAGTAAGGCCCAGCTTTGGCATCAATATTTCTTGTGCCATCATTTCACCTCCGATTAGCCCATATTGCGCACGGCTTTAATAACATCTTGGGCCGCAGGCAGATATGCTTGTTCCAGTACCGGCGCAAAAGGTACCGGTGTATCCAAAGCCCCTATCCTCACTACCGGGGCATCCAAGTAATCAAACATTTCCTCGCCGATAATGGCGGAAATTTCGCCCCCGTAGCCGCCTCTGCGATTTTCCTCCGTAAGAACAACAGCTTTGTGTGTCTTGCTCAAAGACTCTCTAATCAAATCCTTATCTAGCGGATACAGAGACCTGGGGTCCAAAACCTCCAGAGAAATCCCTTCAGATGCTAATGTTTTAGCCGCAGAAAGTCCTTCCTGCACCATTTTGCCTGTAGCTATGAGCGTCACGTCACTGCCTGCCAGCTCGATTTTACCCTTGCCGATAGGAATAGGCTCAAAGCTATCCACTTCTCCCTTCCTTGCATAGAGGCCTTTATGTTCCACGTAGATAACGGGGTTATCATCATCAATGGCAGAAAGCATCAGCCCCAGTGCATCCTGAGGCGTAGATGGATATACAACCTTTAGTCCGGGAACATGAGTCAGCCACGCCTCCAGAGACTGGGAGTGCTGGGCTGCGGCACTCATCCCGGCCCCGGTTGGTATACGCACGACCATAGGCAGTGATATTTTGCCGCCAAACATATAGCGCATTTTGGCGGCTTGGTTAACCAGCTGGTCCATACCCACCGTAAGAAAATCGCAGAACATCAGCTCTGCAATAGGACGCAGCCCGGTTGCTGCCGCGCCAATGGCTGCACCAATAATCGCGCTTTCGCTAATGGGGGTATCCCGCACCCTTTTCTCGCCAAATTCTTCAAACATGCCGGCGGACACACCAAAGCATCCTCCAAAGGCCCCTACGTCTTCGCCAAACAGTAAAACCTTATCATTCTCGCGCATTCTAATACTCATGCCCTCACGAATAGCTTCCCCATAACTCATTGTTTTCATCTGACACGTACCTCCTCAACAATATCGGAATAAATATCCTGAGCTACTGTTTCTAAAGCCGGATCGGGGCTTTCCTCAGCAAACTTAATCGCTGCCGCAATTTCTTTCCTGACCTGCTGAACCAAAGCATCAAGTTCTTGTTCCGTAGCAATTTTGTTGTCTAATAAATATTTTTTAAACTTTGGAATGGGATCTTTTTTCAACCAGGCGGCTTGTTCTTCAGCCGGTTTATATTTAGCCGGATCGCCCTCGAAATGGCCTCTCCATCTGTAGGTTTTACATTCCAGCAGGGTTGACCCTTCTCCTTTCCTTGCTCTGGCAATAGCCTTATTGGCCGCTTCGTTAACAGCCATAACATCGTTGCCGTCTATCACAAAACCGGGAATACCATAGCCTTTAGCTCTGTCTGCTATGTTTTTTATAGCCTGATGTCTTGATTGACTCATAGAAATTCCGTAATGATTGTTTTCACAAACGAAAATAATGGGCAGTTTCCAAATGGCTGCCAAGTTCAATGCTTCATGGAAAGTCCCCTGATTCGTGGAACCGTCACCAAAAAAACAAACGCACACTTGGTCTGTACCTCGATAGGCAGCCGATAACCCCGCACCGACAGCAATGTCCTGTCCGGCCCCGACTATTCCATTGGCACCCAGAATGCCCTTATCTCGGTCAGCAATGTGCATTGATCCGCCTTTGCCCTTACAGTAACCAGTACTCTTACCGAAAAGCTCCGCCACCATGAAATTTAAATCTCCCCCTTTGGCCACAATATGTCCATGCCCACGATGTGTACTTACAATGTAATCATCATCACGTAAGCCTTCACAAATACCGGTAGCAATGGCTTCCTCCCCAAGGTACAAATGAACAAAACCCGGAATTTTCCCATCCGCAAATAGGTTTTGTGCCTTAGTTTCAAATTCACGAATGCGTACCATGCGTAAATACATATCCTTCAATATTTCCTTAGATACTTTCATCGCCATACCTCCTCGTATAATTATTCTCGACAATGCCTTTTACAAAAACAAAGCACTCTCTCATTTTTTATTATGCACAATTAAACCATTTTTATATAGGTCGTCAGTCCGCCATTTTGCGCTAAAATACTTGGCGTCAGCCCGCCATTTTGGCAAAAAAATAGCGCAGCAGCTTTAAACTGTTGCGCTATTTTGTGATATTTTATTTTTTCACCGTTACCCAAATATTCTTTAGGGATGGCTCATTACGGCCGCTTGGCTCATCGAACCACATAGCATAAAATCTCTCCCCGTTATTTATTGCATAACCATCCTGGTAATGGTCGGAAGTGTCATAGGCATCTTGCATTATAAGGACATCATCTAAGGTAGATTTTGTACCCATCGTGTCATAACCGATAATTACCCGCCAATGGCCTCCCCACTCTATATTTTCTACCAGAATGGCCGTATTGGCCTGCAAGTTTTTCAAAACGAAGTTCTGAAATGTAACATAGTCAGGGAAGGTCTTCTTATTTGTCAGGCTGCTGTCTACCCTATATCCTGCCTTTGTAAAAAAGCCTACTATATTTTTAGTGCTGGTACCAATAGGATACGGTTGTGTGTGCATCTCTTTAGTCAGAGCTGCCTCTGTCCAGCGCGTGTCACCAAAATAATAAAGAATTGTTAAGCCTGCCGCCGATGCACAAGTCTCTTCCGTGGTCTGCTGATAAGTAGGATAGTGAGTAAGAATGGTCAAATGCTTGTTGCTTTTCATATTAAAAAAATCCGGCTGGGTGAAATAAGGCGAATTCTTATGATTGATTTCTTTAGGTGCCGAAGCGGCTCCCAGAGGATTGGCCGGTGTAGGGATGCGACGTACAGGTGCTGCTGCTGCCAGCCCTATTACGCTAGATGTAAGTACAATGCCACTTATAATGGTTGAGGTAATCAATTGTTTAAGCATCATAGTCCTCCTAAAATTTCGTTGCCTAATTATACCATAATACAAGGGTGACAGTCACCTTTGTATCATCATGTATTCCTCGATGCGAAGTTTTACGTTTTCTTGTAAATTCCTGTAGAAGAAGGCATTTGAACCTCCCACGACTAAAGTCACGAGTGTGCGGCGTATACGGTCATCAAATACCAAAAAAAATAAATTTACGTTATTATGATACAAAATGGTATAATTATTAAATGAAATGGCTATCTAATGCGTAGGGGTCTCCGCTCATCACCCCAATAGTTACTAATCTTTGTGTACGTATCCCTGCCATTTACCCAGGAGCCATTAATAATTATGTGTGTGATTTACCTATATCAGTAAAACTTATTGATTACTATGGCATTCAACCTATAAGGAGGCATTCATGGTAAAAAAGCTGATTCTTGCGGTTTTTACTCTTGCGAGCATGTTTTTCTCCCCCGGACTGGGCCTGTCCCAAGACGACAAAACCATTGTTTTGGGTGATTCCGGCTGGGACAGTATTAAATTTCACAACAGCGTTATTTCTTACGTTGCTCAGTATGGCTATGGTCTCCAAACGAAAACCCTGAGCGGTTCTTCGGCCATTGTCTATACCGCACTGAAACGGGGCGATGTGGACATCCTGTCCGAAACTTGGGTGGACAACATTGCAACTTATAAGGACGATGTAGCCCATAAAAGAGTTATCCCTTTGGGATTAAACTTTGGTGATAACAAACAGGGTTTTTATGTACCCCGTTACGTTATAGAAGGCAATCCCAGCAAGGGACTTGCTCCTTTGGCCCCCGATTTGAAGACTGTGGCTGATTTGGCTCGCTACAATCAGGTTTTTGCCGATCCGGAAAATCCTAAAAAGGGAAGGATTTATGGTGCCATCCCCGGTTGGGAAATCGACAAGGTTATGTACAAGAAGTTCCTTTATTATAATTTGGATAAGAGCTTCAATTATTTTCGTCCCGGTTCCGAAGCCAATCTGAGTGCGGCCTTTGCTACCGCAATCGGCAAAAATCAGCCCATTGTTGGTTACTATTGGGAGCCCACCTGGCTCACCGGCAAATATGATTTGGTACTGTTAAAAGATGCCCCTTACACTGTAGACGGTTTTCCGGAAGGACAAACTGCCGCACCTTCTGTACAGGTTATGATAGCTTCTTCTCCCGGCTTTCCGGAAAAATTCCCGGAATTTGCAGAATTCCTAAAACGTTATCACACTAGCAGCGCATTGACCGCCGAAGCTCTGGCCTATATTGCCGATAATAAAAGCTCCTACGAAGATGCCGCCAAAGTTTTCCTGCGGGCCCATCCGGAACTAGTGAGCCAATGGCTGCCCCCAGCCAAAGCAGATTTAGTGGAAAAAGCCCTGGAAGGCAAAGCTGCTCAGGAAGGCAGAATGGATTTATTCTCTTTCCCGGCAAAATGGCAGTTGCATTTAGCCGGTCCTATTGACGAAGGAGTTTTGTACGTCACGCAAAAATGGGGAACCTTCTTTAACAACGTACGCACAATCCTCTTGTTCCTAATCAGTGGCACACAAAATCTGCTAAATGCCATTCCTTGGTTTGTACTTTTAGCTTTGACCGCCTACGCCGGTAAGAAGTCCACACACAAGACAACCAATGGCCTTATTTTTGCCGGACTTCTCTTTATAGTTGGACTCTTTGGGTACTGGGAATTTATGTTAGAGACACTAGCTGTAGTCATAGTATCCGTCTTGGTTTCCCTCTTAATTGGGCTGCCTATAGGCGTTCTTTTATCTAAGTCTTCCGGTGCCTATGCCAAAATTATTCTTGATGCTATGCAGACAATGCCCACTTTCGTTTATATGATTCCTGCCGTTATGCTTTTGGGCCCGGGCAAAGTCCCTGCTGTTTTAGCTACTGTTGTGTACGCTGTTGTGCCAATTATCCGCCTGACAGCACTAGGTATTAGACAGGTCGATGAAGAAGTAATCGAAGCGGCCCGCAGTTTTGGTACCTCTTCCTGGCAGCTCCTGTGGAAAGTGCAAATTCCTCAGGCTATGCCCACTATTATGACAGGTGTAAACCAGACCATTATGATGGGTGTGGCCATGGTGGTCACTTGTGCCATGATTGGTGCAGACGGTTTGGGTATGGAAGTATTAATAGCTATTAACAGGACCGAATCTGGACGTGGTCTACTAGCCGGCCTTTCCATTGTTTTTTTAGCTATAGTCCTAGACCGCCTGACCCAAGGTCTGGCAAAAAGAGGTGATAAATAATGGCAGAACCTATTATGCGCGTGGAACATTTATATAAGATTTTCTCTTTGCAAAACACCAAAAGCAAGGAAAAAGAAGCCTATGAGGCCTTAATAAAGGATAGGCCTTTGGACGAAGTAAGCAAACATTATCAGGTCATGGTGGCCTTAAATAATATTTCCCTAGACATCGAAGAAGGCAGGATTCTGGTCATTATCGGTTTGTCCGGTTCCGGCAAATCCACTTTGGTCCGCTGTCTGAACCTGCTGCACATACCCACAGGAGGAAAAGTTTTCTACAAAGGAACAAATATTTTGGACTATTCCCCCGGGCAAATGCAGGAATTTCGCCGGACAAAAATAGCCATGGTTTTCCAAAATTTTGGCCTAATGAGTCATCGCAATGTTTTGCAAAATGTGGCCTATGGTTTGGAAGTCCGTGGCATAGAACGTGGCCAGCGGGAAAAGCAGGCCACAGAAATGCTGGAAATGGTGGGGTTACAAGGCTGGGAAAATAAAAGTATCCGCAGCTTAAGCGGCGGTATGAAGCAACGTGTCGGCATTGCCCGGGCTTTAACCAATAATCCTGATATTCTGATTATGGATGAAGCTTTTTCCGCCCTAGATCCTTTGGTACGTAATGACTTGCAATTGGAACTGCTGCGAATTCAGGAAAAAATGCAAAAAACTATCGTTTTTATTACCCACGATATCAACGAAGCCTTCAAATTAGGGGACAAAGTAGCCATTTTGCGAGACGGGAAATTAGTCCAAATAGCCACTCCCGAAGAAATGCTCAGTCACCCTGCCGATGAATATGTGCACAAATTTATCAGTGCCGTAGATACTACTAAAGTCTTAACTGTACGTAGTATTACCGAGGTCCCCGGTGCTGTAGTGAGAGAGAGCAGCGGTATTAACTTGGCTGTTAAGGTCATGGGTGTAAATGGTGTATCCAGTGCCTATGTTCTGGACGAGCACTTGAGCTATAAAGGCATCATTACTTTGGATGATGCTCTGGCCGTTCTCAACGGGGCAAAAAAATACGAGGACGCTTTGATTACCTCCGTCCCCTGTATTACTAATCCCGATTCACTTATTAGCGACATTGTACCAATATCCGCCTCTACAGGCTTTCCTTTGCCTGTTGTAGATAAGGACGGGTTCTTTCTTGGCATAGTCACGAAAGCCGCCGTCCTGACTTCCTTACAAAAATAATGTGACTAAAGGGACTGGTCTTTGTGTAACGCCCCATAGTTTTCTGCAGTGCGGCAAACGGGTCTGTCCCTTTTATCACAAAATTGTGTGCAATTGTCACATTTTTAACTTTGAAAATGGAATTACCTGTGCTGGGTTGGCGTTATGCCGGCCCAGCATTTTTTCCATCCAAATCATATCATACCATGTACTGAACTTATAGGCACACTTATAAAAAATGCCTACTTTTTTATAGCCTAAATGAGCGTGAAATTCTACGCTGTTCTTAGTTAAATGTTCGTCATCTTTACGGGGATAAGCGATGCAGGCGTTTAAATTTAAGATATTTTGTCGCCGGGAAAGGTCTTCAATAGCCTCATAAAGCATTTTCCCCAGGCCTTCATGCCGGCACTTCATGTCTACGTATATGCTGGTTTCTGCCGCCCAGTCATAGGCTGCCCTTCCCTTGAAAGCACTTGTATAGGCATAGCCGTAAATTTTTCCCGCCTTTTCTACCACAACGTACGGATAATTTTTCAGCGTCTTCCTAATTCGTCTCTGAAATTCTTCCACACTGGGTACGGTATATTCAAAAGTTATGGCAGTTTTCTCCACGTATGGTTTGTAAATAGTCAAAAGCCCTTCTGCATCATTTACGTTAGCTGTACGAACCTTGAATTTTCCCGTCTCCATCTCTCTCCATCCCCCTCAAACAAGTTATCCCGCTTTTTGTAACAACTTCCTGATACAATCTGCCACCAATAATCCGGTCAAGCATTTACCAAAGACGTACCCGTAAATACTGATGAACACACAAAATTGTATGAAGTTAAACGTCATATATCAGAAAAATTATACAATATTTAACACCGGCAAGCAACTTTGCTTGTTTGCCTTACCCAATACCGCCCATAAAAGCTCCAATAAGTAAGGCTGACAAGGCACTTATACAGTAGGCGTATTTCCCCAAGGGATAGAACCATGCGCCGATTAAATCCTTGCGCCCCCTGTTAACTGCTTGGAGAGCGAATTCTTTGCCCCCCACCCAATAAAACATAACCCCGGCCAATAAAGCACCTAATGGACAAATATAGATAGAAACTACATCCATCCATTCTGCCACGATTCCTTGTATGCTCAATGCCGATGCGCAGCCAATAACACCTATGACCAATACGGCCGGAATACGACCAAGGCCAAATTGTTCCTGTAAGGTAGCTACCGGGGCTTCGTATAGATTAATTAAGGAACTCACGCCGGCAAAAAGCACACAAACAAAGAATACCATAACTACCAGCTGTCCCGCCGGCATACCGTTAAAAACGTGGATCAAGTGGATGAACATTAATCCCGGCCCACCGGAAGATAAGGTTCCGCCACTTACCGCTATGGAAGGTATGATAACACAGGCCGACAACAGGGCAGACAAGATATTGAAAAAGACCACATGTTTTGCCGCTTCGCTCACATTTTCCTTCTCACTTAAGTATGAGCCATAGATTACCGTTCCGCTACCTGCCACAGATAGACTAAAGAACGCTTGTCCAAAGGCATAAATCCAAACTTGGGGATTTGTAAATCCTTCAGGAGAAAAAGCAAAAATATATCTGTACCCTTCTATTGCTCCCTCTTGGAAAACAATGTAACAGAGCAAGAGGACAAACATGCCAAAAAGGGCCGGCATCATAAATTTATTCGCCTTTTCAATGCCGCTGGCAATCCCCAGTGCCATAATGAGGAACGAAACAAGGCAGGCAACAATAAGCCAAAAATTGTTTCCCATTATCGTTGCCGTTGTTGAAAACATCTCCACAATTTGCTGCATATTCTGTTCCATAGCCGTGATTTCTCCGGCAAAAGACATATATGTATACTTGAAAACCCAGCCTACAACACAAGTATAGCCAACTGCCAATGCCATAGAACCAAGGACCGGGATCAGGCCAACCATTTCTCCGCTTTTCCTGTTGCCGCTGCGTAATTCTGTTGCCTTGCCGAAGGCTCCGATTGGTCCGGCCTTGGCAATTCGTCCAAAAGACATCTCCTCAATGACACCGGTAGCTCCTATTAAAATCACAAAGATCAGAAAAGGTATTACAAAGGTCATGCCCCCATATTTGGAAACCATGACAGGAAATCTCCATATATTCCCCATGCCAACTGCCGAGCCGATACAGGCTAAAATAAATCCCCATTTTGATGCAAAACCGTCTCTTGCTTCATTCGTAGTAGTTTTTAGTTTCATGATGTTTTCCTCGTCTAGTGCTAGATCTGAAATTTGGGTATAAAAAAGCAGTTTCTTTGACGCATCAAAGAAACTGCTCCTTACTATTTTTCTGCGTCTGTGGGAGCGTAGGGTTCAAGAAAAGCGTGGAAATGGCGCATTGGCAATTTTTCCCCCCAGGTTATTTTCATGTTGGGAATGGTTGCCCTGTCATCATATAATTCTTTTACTGCGGCAATAACATAGTCCAAATGCTCCTTGCTGAGACGGCTTCTATCGATGGCGAACCGCACAACATTACAAACTTCCGCCTGTTGTTCCGGTGTCTTCAAATCATATTCCATGGAATAATCGCCTAATTCAGCCACGCGAATCCCATACCGGCGGATTAATTCCAAGGCAAATCCTGCACCGGCAAAAGATTCATGACTTCTCTTGCCAGCAAAAAATTCATCCATATTGATATATACTGCATGACCACCGACAGGAAGCACTACGCCCTTTACACCCGCATTATAGAAACCTTGTGCTAGGTATTCCACTTGCTCTACTCTTTCCTGCTGATAGTCAAAATTGCACTCTTCGTATAGGCCCGTAGCTAGTGCCATGATATCATGACCGGACATACCGCCGTAAGAATCGTTTCCATAGCAGGAGATTTGTTTTACTTTCAGCAACACGCCCACGTCAGTTTTGATGGTCCCATCCTCGGCAAAATCCGAGAATTTTTTCCAAAACAAACCTTGATCCCTGAATGCCAACATGCCGCCCATATTTGAATGACCGTTCTTCTTGGCAGACATGGCGAACACATCACAATAGCTGAACATTTCCGTGGTGATTTCCCCAATGGATTTATCCTCGTAACCACTTTCGTTCATCTTGATAAAGTAAGCATTTTCGGCCCACCTGGCAGCATCAAAGACAACAGGAATATTATATTTGTGGGCAACCCGGTTTATTTCTTTCAGGTTTTCCATAGAAACGGGCTGCCCGCAAACAGGATTATTCGTGATGCAGCAGAACACAAGAGGCACATTTTCCGGGCCGGAATTTTGAATCAGCTGATCCAATTTTTCCATATCCATATTGCCTTTAAAGGGATTCTTTTTATAGCACCCGCCTGTCGGGACTTCCCATAATAGCTTTCTATTATACAAGTTTCTCGGAATGGAACCCATCTGTTTTATATTTCCTTCGGTGGTGTCGAAATGTCCATTGGACGGAATGATATATTTCCTGCCTGGTTCTCTGCGGTTCAAGATGTTCTTGACGATTTCCATTAAAACAGATTCGGCGGCCCGTCCCTGTTGGATAATGAAGGCATTGGGACGTTCCATTTGCTTACTGCCGCCATTGAAAAAACCGCCTTCATATTCACAAAGATAAAGTTCTTTCATCATCTTTTCAACATCTCGGCAATCAGTTCTTACCAAATCCAAGGCTTTGTGCCAATGCTTCTCGCCGCCCCGTTCAAAAATATCCCGGAAGGTATCGAGCAGCACATAATAACCTGTATTGCGGCCATATGCTTCATCTCCCAGAAACATGGAAGCCCACTGAGTATTGGTCATGGCTGTTGTTCCGGAATCTGAAAGCATGTCTATGGTCAGCATGCCGGATGGAAACGCAAATTCATTGTAGTGGGTGGCTTTTAGGACTCTTTCTCTTTGTTCCACTGTCACACTGGGAATATGGCGGACAGCAAAGGTAAAACGATGGGGTGTGGGTACATTCAACTGGTACTTTTTCATAAATTTTCTTTCCTTTCTGTTTGTATTATTTTCTTGTTACTTTTTGAACCCCCCACGACTGAAGTCGCGGTATTCTTGCTTCGCTGACGACTGCGCATAGCACAAGCTCATGCGTCTTACACCGTCTCCGCAAGCGTTACTTCCCGTAGTTCCTACGGTAGTTTAATAAAGGATGTTTTGTGCGTTTCATTATTAGTAGCTCACAAAACTTACATTTTTAAATAGCTTGCAGTTTTATTTTAACATACGCATATGCTAATAGCAAGTAACTATACTGATTTATTCAGATATTTAAAATGACATATGCACACACGTTATGCACACAAAAAAGCACGCCTAACTCACGGCTGAAGTCACGAGTGTGCGGCGTGTAAGGTCATAAAAGCGCCTTTAGGATTTCTCCTAAAGGCGCATACTTATGTGGTGCTCCCGAGCAGATTCGAACTGCCGACCTACCGTTACATCTTACTCTTCCTTCAATTCTTCTGTTATTTGCGTGAAGAACGCTGCATTCCAGACATTCAGTACCTCTGCGTTTTGGATAAAGGGAAGCACATCTGCTTTCGCTTGTGCATAATCTATGCCGGCAAACCTATTTCGCAACTGTTTTTTCAGGATATCTATGGAAAATTCTTTATCTACTCCTAAATGTCCTGATTGAATTAGTCTGGCTTGTAAATGTTTTAAATTGACCTTGGCGTTTTTGGAAAGATAGAAAATATAATCGTAGATATCTCTACCTTTGGCCCTGTTCTTCCAACTTCTTCCCAAAACAGCATGAATTTTTCCTGCAAATAAAGACGCCTCATCATACATATTCACTTCGTAGGGCATGGGTCTAAGCCGATATTTTTTCTCGAATCCCGCATATTCAGGAGGATTGACATCTACTTCAAATTTTATTTTTATGATTTCATTGGCCGGAACGTTTGTTAAGTCCGCATCTTCCGGATAAAAGAGTAACAAATGTTCTTTGGTATTACCCTTTAAAAATGCCGATTGGATATTGGACTCAACTGTTTTTTCCCTTTTATCTATTTGCACATTTAGACCAAAGGACCGCACTTCTCGTTCCAAAGTAGGAAAATATTCTGTCATTGCAAAATCCGATTGCTTCTGCATTAGAGAGAAATCCAAATCTTCGGAGAATCTATCTAGCCCATAAAATATCCGCAAAGCTGTACCACCGTAAAATGCCGCCTCTTTAAAAAATCCTGACCTGCTCAATCCGCACAGAACGATCTCCTGCATAATTTCTTTCATGGTATTTTTCTTAGCGTAGGATGTTATTGGATTATATGCTTTGACCATTGCTTCCACTGTAGTATTCATCTTCTCTCCTTTTTCAGCCAACCGCTGAATTTCTTCACATTTATACTGCTATATTTAGTTGCCAAAAAAGCAATATCTTCTTGATTAAGTTTTGCTAATTCTTGTTCGTCAATCCGCAAGTCATCAAACAGCAGACTGCACAATTCCTGATAATTCCTAATTCTCCTGCTTTTATACAGCTGGTCGCATAAAGCCTTCTCCGGACACGCAATTAAATAGGAGTACTCTCCCTCGTCTTTTAATTGCACACCGTATGGATATGCCGCTGACGGAATATCCCGATAAGTAAAAAAACCAAAAGGCGTGTTATATGATTTCTTTTTCTTCTTCTCAAATGTTGCTGAGGTAAAAGAATACACTGCTTCCGGTATCAAGCCATAATACGCCAAGGCAAATTCAAAAGACAAATAAGACGGCCCATAAATACTGCCCGCCAATAAATAGCCCGATGTTGTTTTGTCCGTTTCATACAATCCTTTGACAACGGAAATGTACATCCCTGCCTTGACCTTTCTGGTCAACTTATCAGCCGGACTCGCATATTCTTTCAATTCGTCTAAAATCATAGCCGTAGTTTTAAGCATATTTTCACCTCATACTCGCATTATATTAGATTATATGGTGAAAATCAAGCTATTTTATTATATGAAAACACCGTGTCTCAATTGAGGCACGGCGCGTATTTTCTGGTGATCCCGGGCAGATTCGAACTGCCGACCTCCGCTTTCTCAATAATATAGCCAGCCTTGACGTCTGATAGCATTTATGCTATCATAATTACAACTCAATATTGAAGGGTTTGGTGCCCTAGTAATGTACATAGTCATATTCTACGAAAAATTTCCCGACCAATCCGAACTATGGGATTTTATGGAAAAACTCCGTTTAAAATCTAAGACCAGTAAAGATGCCCGCATTCAATATAAACAAATAACTCTTTATATCCAACTTCTTCAAGATAACGGAACTTTATTGCCGGATAAAATCACAAAACATCTGGAAGAAGATATTTGGGAATTACGTCCCGGCAATAATAGAATTTTTTATTTTTTCCACAAAAACAATACTTTTGTCCTATTACTTGAACCTCCCGCGACTTTAGTCGTGGGAGGTTCAAAGTATTAATGCATCCGCTAATACTAACTCTTCCTCATATCATTTCTCTGCATATTGTGCACTAATTTCAAGATTTCTTCTACCGTATCATTAAACGAAATTATCCCTACATACGAATTTTTCTTTGCATAAGCATTCCACCGTACAGCAAATGACTCGTTGCCTTTTAATTGCAAAAGCAAATTTTCTATTTCAGGCAAATTGAATTCTGTGCCTCTATATCTAAAGGTATTCTCACAAGCTTTAAGCAACAGCCTTTGATCCAGATGTTCTTTCTGCATTTTACAAATTATATAAAAGTCATAAAAATCCTTGCTCCTGCTATTTAAGAAATTTCTCACATAAAGAGTTTGCAATTTCTCTGCCAATATTGTCTCCAAGGTATAAGCCTTAACAACAAATTCTTCATTGAAAAATACGCTGGTATATTTATAGGTCATTGGCCCCGGCGTAATAATATCTCCTGTGGCAATATCTAACGGCACCACCTGCCTTATGTTATCCAGTTTACACAAAATTGCAACTCTAAAACCACCATATGGATCTTCTTCACGTATGGGATCAACACTTTGTATTGAATATGCAATTCCATCACCATGATTATTCGTCAAAATTTCGCTAAATATTTTTCTGACATTTTCTTCTGAAAGCATTTCGTTTTTCAAAAGCAAATCAATATCAACTGTACTTCTTGTATTAAGTCCTACAATATTGGAAAGCAGGAACCCTCCCTTGAAAACAAATTTTTCTCCGTATTTGCTTTTGGCCAAACGTTTTAAAATGCTTTCCATGAAAAAATAAATTAAAACAGAATTGAATGGCAAACCGGTTTTACTTCTTACTTTGTGGCATATTGCTGTCAACTTATCCTTGTTCATATATTACCTCCAATACGTCGTGTACTTTGCCCTCCATCCCTATTGCCCTTGCAATTTTATATAGTTCCTTAATATCCCTGTTTTTATACTTTACATAAGAACGTAGCAGCTTTCCATATGTCTCAGAATCCATCGCTTTTCTATGAGCAATAAAATCACAAATAAGCCGTTCATAAGAATATGCCCTTACTACATTACCGAACATGGTTTTTACATTGATCACGCCAACATTTAGCATAGATTTTTTAACGTAGTGAGCATTAATATTTAGCTTGGCAGCATTAATCTTATAATCAGAACTAACCGTTACATCCATTTTTTGTACAATCTTATCTGTGATGCCAAGAAGATACATTGCAGTTTCGTAGGAGTATATTGTTTTGCTATATCTATATTGAAAAAAATAATACTCGTCAAAATCTCCGTCCTTAGTCAAATAAATTCCTTTTTCTACTCTCGACAACACTCCTGCCGTTGTAAGCCGGCTCAGGTATATTGTTGGAATATTATTTTCCCGGCAAAATGCTGCTGTGATTATACCGCCATGCTCTTTGAGATGTTTTCTGATTTGCTCCTCATAATCCATGATACTACCTCCGTTGCTTTCACACTGATATTTTATCATTTTATCAGTTTATTTGCAACACCATCGCCACAAGAATGCCACACCAACTAAAAAAGCGCCTTTAGGATTTCTCCTAGAGGCGCATGTTTTCTGGTGATCCCGGGCAGATTCGAACTGCCGACCTACCGCTTAGGAGGCGGTCGCTCTATCCAGCTGAGCTACGGAACCAAAATATCAAAGACTTATCCACAGGCTGAAATTTTTGCTTGTGGATAAACTGTTATCTTAATGGTTTTATTTATCACTAATTTACAATTTTGTAACAAATGGCTTTGTTTCGTTGTTTCGTGGGTACATGATGGCGAACCGCTTGTGGCCTAGGTCTTTTGTCGTATTTTCTAAACATTTCTGACAATTTGCGTCCAGTGCACAAACAAATTTTTAGCTTATAAAACTTATCCACAGGCAATATGTTTAAAAGCTATATTTTAGGACTTTTGTCTTATTTAATCCACAAAACAAGCGTTCCTGTTGATAAAATTGTGCATAATTCTTCTACAAACTGTCCATGGCAAAGGGAGGCATACTCCACTCCACCAATACACCTGTATTTACCCAGAGACGAGTAAGAGTTTGCTTGAAATCTCCCAAACTGTCCTTGGCATTAATGGTTATCGTTTGAAATTCCTTCAAAAACTCATTTTTAGGAATCTCCATAGTATGAGGCACAGAAAGGAATTCCACAACTTTTTGTGCCACGGCATCGTTATCCGGAATCTGTGCCGTGATTTCTTTTGTTTCGTCATCATAACAAACTACACCATAATTGCCGTTGTAGTTAATGGTGAAATTATTTTTAGCCATACAAACCTCCTGCAAATATCTTGGCTCACGAGGTATATTATAACACAAAGTTTCAATCCTTGCGATAGATTGGTTGCAATCTTTGTTCAATAGGCAGCTTTTCCACTTTGGCTGCTTCTCTTGCTTCTTTGGCTAGTATCTCTTGTACGCTAATGGGCCTTTTATCCCGGCCGCTGGCTCTTCTATAGCCCCCGTTGGCTAACATAATATGAGTCCCCACGTTATCCGTCAGGCACAATTCCAGAATGTGCTTAATTTTTTGTTTATGTCCGGCACTCTCCACCGGGAACAAGAGCTCCACTCTGTCGTTAAGATTCCTAGGCATCCAGTCGGCGCTGGACAGGTAGACCTCTTCCTGACCACCATTGGCAAAATAAAAAATTCTGCTGTGTTCCAAAAACCTGCCAATAATCGACCGAACCGTAATATTCTCGCTGACACCCTTCAGCCCAGGCCTGAGCCCGCAAATCCCTCTGACGATGAGCTCGATTCTCACGCCGGCCATAGACGCTGTGTAAAGCTTTTGCATCATGGGTTGGTCGATTAGGGAGTTCATTTTAGCGATAATATGTGCCTCCTTACCTGCCTTGGCCTTGGCGATTTCGTTGTCAATCAGGGCATAGAATTTATCTCTGAGGCCCAAAGGTGCCATAACCAATTTATTCCATACGGGTGGCTGAGAATAGCCGCTGAGCAGGTTAAAGAAGGCTGAGGCATCCCTGCCAAATTCATCGTTGGCAGTCATAAGGCCGATATCTGTATAGAGCTTGGCGGTTTTATCGTTATAGTTTCCTGTGCCCAAGTGAACATATCTCTTAATCCCGCTGCTCTCTTTCCGCACAATCAGAATAATCTTGGAGTGTGTCTTGAGTCCCACCAAGCCATAGATTACGTGACAGCCGGCCTTTTCCAGCCGTCTGGCCCAGACAATATTATTCTCCTCGTCAAATCTGGCTTTTAATTCCACCAAGGCCGTAACCTGTTTGCCATTTTCCGCAGCACGGGCCAGGGCTCCTACTATAGGTGAATTACCGCTGACTCTGTACAAAGTAGCCTTAATGGCCAGGACTTTAGGGTCTGCTGCCGCATCACTGACTAATTTGACAATAGGGTCAAAGCTTTCATAGGGGTGGTGCAAAAGAATATCATGCTCCTTTATTTGCTCAAAGAGATTGTCCATAGTGGGAAGTTCCGCCGGACGAGCCGGCACAAAGGGCTTGTACTGCCATTTTTCCATGCCCGGATAATCAAAAAATTTAAATAAAAAAGTCAAATCCAAAGGTCCCTTGATTTCGTAAACTTCCGTGGGGGACAGATTCAGATTTTCAATGAGAAAATCCTTAAGCAATTTGTTTTCCGTGGGGCAAATTTCCAGGCGCACCGCAGCGCCCCTCTTCCGCTTCCGCAGGGATTTTTCGATTTCTTTTAATAAGTCTTCCGTTTCCTCTTCGTCCACATCCAAATCAGAATCTCTGGTAATCCGGAAAGGCACGATGTCCAGTATCTCGCTGCCGGTGAAAAGGTCTTTGCAATGTTCATAGATTAAATCTTCCAAAAACACAAAAGTGTGACCGGCTGTATCTGCCTCTACAGCAATAATTCTGGGCAACAGGGAGGGAACCTGCACGAAGGCCATGCAATGCTCCTTATCTTTATTGTTAAGTTCTACCGCCAGATTCAGGGACTTATTTGCCAGGAAAGGGAAAGGACGGGAAGCATCTACTGCCATGGGTGTCAGCACAGGATAAACATAGTCCCGATAGTAATTCTCCAGCCATTCCTTGCTCTTCTTGTCTACGGAGCGCACCCGTTTGAATGTGACCCCGTACTTTTCCAGTTCATTAAGCAACGTGAAGAAATAGCGGTACTTTAATTTCATTTGGGTATGAGCAGCCTTGGATATTTCCCGGAGCTGGTCTTCCACCGACAGTCCTGCCGCATCTGTTTTATTTACGCCGCCTTCGAACTGGCTCCAGAGACCGGCCACCCGTACCATGAAAAATTCATCCAGATTGGAAGCACTGATAGCCACAAAGCGCATTCTTTCCAACAGGGGTATATTCCTGACCCCCGCTTCCTGAAGTACACGCAGATTAAATTTCAGCCAACTAAGTTCTCTATTAAAAAAATATTCGGGATTCGCCAAATCAGCTTTCATCGTTTTTTCATGACCCTCTTTCTATGACAGGCATCAAGCCAAAGGCCTCTTCGAATAAATTGCCCTTGTTGCCAAAATTCCATTCCTCCAGGGAAAGGTCTTCTTTACTTTTTACCTTTACCATTAAGGTATTGCCGTTGATTTCCACTCTGCAACTACTGATCTTCTGTTTATAGCTACGGTCCATAGCATCTGCCAGCCTTAGGATGGCCGCCAGCTTGGCTACCAGTGACAAATACTCTTTTTCCACAAAAGGCCTGTCCACGGCTCTATGCTCGCTTAATGAACCGCCTTGATAATAAGTCACCAGAGAAATAATCCGCTTGTCTGTCATGCTGAAACCCAGAATATCAATGGAATTAATCAGCCGATAGCTATAGATTGTGTGGGACCTGAGACAGACATACTTGCCTATGTCAATAAGATTGCTGGCCACTTGCAGCAAAAGCCTGGCCTGTTCGTCCAGTCCCTGTGTTTCTTTCACTGCATCAAAAATCATCAGGGCGAATTTTTCCACAGCCTGAGCGTGTTTGGCATCATAGTGATAACGCTCCCCAATACTGCGAACCAGGGACAACCGCATTTCCGTCAATTTATTAATGAACTTTTTGTTTTTGGCACTGGCAACATAGAGCACCTTCATGCCGTCTATAAACCTATCCGGCGGCACTACGATATTTTCCGCTGGTGTAATGCTAAGGAGCTGCTGATAAAGAATAATTGTGGGCAAAACCATTTCCGCCGATTCTTCATCAATATTATAGACCTTCATTAGCTGAGTAATATTCAGCTTCCGCACTCTGTTGTAAAAAGCGGAGAATTTGACTGCTTCCAGTTTTGCTACTTTATTCGGGCAATAGGTTTTATCAATCATTTTTAAAATCAACTGGGTTTCGGAACCGGTAAGAACCAGATAATCCACCTGCTCACGTCTCATATCTTCTTTCACGGGACCGATACTACTGGCAATGTATTCTTCCAAAGCCTTGCTGAAATTCATGCTGGAGCGCTGATTCCGGTCAAAGGCTTCTTTTATGCGTACTATACCAATGTGGAGATTCTGCTGATACTTAATGGCACCATCTTTGAAATACACAATGCCTAAGCCCCCGGAAGAAATGTCCAAATAGAGGATGCCCTTTCCTGCAGCGCTTTTCTCATAAAGACCCAGAGTACGGATAACCGTAGTAAATTTAGTATATATTTCCCGGGGCATATCCACTACGTCGATTTTAAACCCGGTTTTCACCTGAATCTGGTTCAAGAAAAATATCTGATTGGATGCTTCCCGAACGGCGGTGGTAGCCTGGAGCACGTATTTAGTAACTCCGTATTCGGCCATAAGGCGTTTGTACCCCTTCAGAATTTCGCAGATAGTCAGAATCGTACTAAAGGAGATTTTACCGCTTTTAAAAGTCTCTTCTCCCAAGCGCACCCTTTGCGTGGCTTCTTCCAAAACCTTGATTTTATCCAGATCAGTATATTCAATTATTTTCAGGCTGATAAGTTCTGAGCCCAAATGTATAGCCGCAAAAGTTGCTATTTTTTTCTTGGTCATGACTTTCCCTCCCAACACTATTATTCTAACAAATTTTCTGCAAAAAGTACCTTTATTATACCTATTTTAACGCAAAATTTACAATAATGGGAATTAATTAGAGAAATTTTTGCCAAAATAGAGTAAACTATATATAATGATGTGAGTTCGTATAGAGTGATTTGAATTTCGGAATTATGGAGCGAGAAAAAATGCAAAGAATCGCTGTTATCGATATTGGTTCCAACTCAGCACGTTTAGTTGTTATGGAAATGTACGAAACCGGTGCTTACAATTTGGTGTACAACCAGAAAGAGCCCCTGCGCCTGGCTTCCAAGGTTAATAAAAAAGGTGAGATTACCGAAGAGGGCTGCAATGATACCATAGAGTGTCTGCGGAATTTTGCTTCTCTGTGCAAACTGTATGCCGCTACGGCCATTATTGCCGTAGGTACAGCTGCCCTTCGCAATGCCCCTAACGGCAAGGCCCTAGCCAGCAGGATTCGTATGGAAACCGGCATGAAAGTAGAAGTCATTTCCGGAAAAACAGAAGCCTATATGAGTTATCTAGGGGTGGTCAATACCCTAGCCGTGAAAGATGCCCTGATTTTCGACTTGGGCGGCGGTAGTACAGAATTGGTTTTAGTGAAAAACCGCAAGATGGTTAAATCCGTCAGCTTGCCCATTGGTTGCGTTAATCTGACCGGCCTGGCGAAAGTCGGCGATAAGATTACCCCTGCCGTCTTAACCAGAATGCACAAAATTATTGCTTCTTACACTAATAAAGTTCCCTGGCTGAAAGAAGCTGAAGGGCTGCCCATTATCGGTGTGGGCGGTACCGCACGCAGTGTGGGGAAAATAGATCAGAAACGGATTAAATACTATACTCCCAAGATTCACAATTACCAAATGAACATGACCAGCCTACGACTGGTTTTTAAAACCCTGCGGAATACAACCATGGAAGAAAGGAAGAATATTTCCGGGCTGTCTGCAGACCGTGCTGATATTATCGTAGCCGGTGCCGGCATTATCAGGGCCTTGGCAGAACAGGTAAAAACCAAAATGTTCATTGTGTCAGGCTGCGGCCTAAGAGAAGGTCTCTTCACCGAATACTATACACGGAAGACTCATCGTCCTCTTATTTCCAAAGACATTCTCACTACCAGCACAGAGCTGACCATGACCTTATATGCTTCCGATATTCAGCACAATCACTTAGTGGCGAAATACGCCCTAGAACTATTCGATTCCTGGGCTCCGCTGCTAAAGCTGGACAAATCCTGGCGGCCTCTGGTGAAAACCGCCGCCTTGCTTCACGATATCGGTATCACCATTAACTACTACAGCCACGCTAGGCATAGCGGCTATATGATTGAAAATGCCAAGATTTTCGGCCTCACTCACTGGGAAATTATTTGCACTGCTATTATGGCCGCCTGGCACAATGGTATCTCCCGGAGCTACATGCGCTCCAAAGCCTACAAGAATCTGCTGCCGGAGAAATTATATACCGACTTAGGAAAGGGTGCTTTGCTTTTGTCCATTGCCGAAAGTTTAGACTACTCCCAGACCGGGGCACTCACAGCGGTTCATGCCAGTCTTGGCAAGAAAGGTGCTGTTTTAAACCTAACCTCACCCATTCTTCCTTCTATTGAACTTCATCAGTTGAAAATTGTGAGCAAATGGTTTAAGAGAAGCTTCAAGAAAAATCTTATTGTGAAAATCCATCAATAAGCATAAGGAGATAAATTATGGTAGAGAAAGAACCAAAAGTATTAGATGAAAAAGATTTTTTTGAGCAGGAGATAGTAATCCGCAATCAGGTTTTGAATAACGACAAGTTAACCGGCACCCGGAAGCGGGAAGCCCTGACAGTACTGACCGGCATCAGCAATTCCGTGAAAGTCCATGGGGTAAAACAGCACGGTATTACGAAGAAAATGCTGAAAACTGCTTTGGAAGTCTTCGGCAAAATGAGTGACGACAAACGTCACAGCGAAAAAGAGCTGCAATTTTTGCGGACCATTACCGTCCTCATAATGGAAAGATTGGGAATCAGATACTAAAAGTGTTACAAAAGGGACAGGTGCTTTTGTAACAAAAATTGTTACAAAGGGACCTGTCCCTTTTGTAACAGAGGAGGAAGTATGCGTTGGATTATGCATGTGGATATGGATGCTTTTTTTGCATCCGTAGAACAAATGGATCATCCTGAATATCAAGGTAAGCCCTTGATTGTGGGCGGTCTTTCCTCCCGTGGCGTAGTATCTACCTGTTCTTACGAAGCTCGTAAATTTGGCGTTCATTCGGCCATGTCTACAGTGAAAGCTCATCTGCTCTGCCCCCAGGGGATTTTTATTCCCGGCCGGCACCGGCGCTATGAAGAGGTTTCTTCTGAGATTATGGCTATTTTTCGTGAGTTCTCACCTTGTGTGGAACCCCTGTCCATAGACGAAGCTTTCCTGGACTTGTCCGGTATGGAAAAGTTAGTGGGAGACGTAGAATCTCTCGGTGCCAAAATAAAAGCACGAATAAAAAAAGATGTGGGGCTGACCGCATCAGTAGGATTAGCTCCCAATAAGTTTCTGGCTAAACTGGCCAGCGATTTAGACAAACCGGATGGTTTGGTCATTATTCATCAGGAAGAAGCAGCGGCTTTTATTGCTCCGCTGCCCGTCAGTAAAATTTTCGGAGTAGGTGAACGAACCCAAGAAGGTCTGAAACGCCTGGGTATTACTACTATCGGACAGCTGGCTGCTGCTCCCGGTGCCTATCTACTGCCGGTGTTGGGTAACAGCACGGAGGAATTGCGTCAGTTGGCTCTGGGCTTGGATGACCGCCCTGTGATTAATGACTGGGAGCAAAAATCCATTGGCAAGGAAAATACTTTTATGGCAGACCTGGCCACAGAAGATGAGCGCCACAGCGCCCTCTGGGACTTGTGCCAACAGGTTGGCTGGCGCATTAGGCTCAACAAAAAGGTCGGTCATACGGTTACATTAAAAGTAAAATTCAATGATTTTAAAACCATTACCCGAAGCATTACTACAGAAGTGCCTGTTAGTCTGGACGAAGATATTTTTTCTTTTATTCAGCAGTTAACCGGCAGCGTGAAATGGTCACGTCCCGTGCGTCTCTTAGGTGTTTCCCTGGGGAAAATTGCTCCGGAAGGAGAACTGCTCCTGGAGCTGGATGATAACACCAAAAAGAAAAAGCGCATCGACGCTATCGATGCGCTTAAGAAAAAATTCGGCGAAAACATAATACACAGAGGCTAAGTGTGAAGATTAGATGCGAGATATCTATCTCTGACAAAATATCACGCTAATATTCATACGTTTAGACTGCCTTAGCCAATCTTAACCCTAACTGCTCTCTTACCTCTTCCCATACTACTATCTTGGCCTTGTGGAAGCCGTTGAAGGTTGTAGCAGAAGCCGAAGTATAGGCTCCGCACAAAGGTACCAGCAGCAAATCCCCGATATCAAGAGGCTCGGTCATCTTGCCCCTGAACATAATGTCCAAAGAGTCGCAGCTGGGGCCAGCAAAGGTTGCCTGATGCTTTTTCCCGCTGTTCTTAAAGCTGATTAATTTAAAATCCCATTGGTCAAAAATAACTCCGGAGAAGGAACCGTAAATACCATCGTCCAAGAAGTACCAGGTCTGACCATTTCTTTCGTTAATACCAATAACACTGGTAATCAGGTTCACTGCCGTACCGCACATATAGCGGCCCGGTTCTGCCCAGATTTCCACGCCGGAGAAGTCCTCATACAGACGAGCCTTTACCTGAGCCATCATTTCCGTCAGATTAAAGCGTACTCTCGGTTCAGGAATAGGCCAGCCGCCGCCGATATCCAGAACCCGGAATTTCAGTCCTTCTTTGGCGCCTTCCTCGTAAATCTTACGAACTAAATCAAGTGCTTCCAAATACGGGTCTGCCAGTACAGTCTGACTACCTACATGAAAAGCAATGCCCGCTGCATCTAGTCCGGCATCTTTAGCCGCTTTCAGCAGGCTCAAAGCTCTGTCCGCAGGTGCCCCGAATTTTTTATTTAAATCTACATGAGCCTTGGCATTATCAATGCGCAAGCGCAATAAGACTGTAGCCCCCGGACAGGTGGCTGCAATTTTTTTGATTTCCGCTTCGCTATCGAAGGTCATTCTGTAAACACCGCTGTCATTGCAGGCTTGAAGTCCGGAGCCGGTTTTAACAGGATTAGCATAAATCATTCTGTCCCCGCTAATACCCAGCTCTGCCAATGTCCTGATTTCGCCGTCACTGGCTACATCAAAACAAGAACCCATTTCTGCCAAGGTTTCCAGAATCCGTAAATCCGGATTGGCCTTCATAGCATAATGTATTTTTACTTGGGGAAGATTTTCCCTAAAAAAATTATAATTCTTTTCAATTTGTTCTAAAGACAACACCAATAAAGGAGTTCCATAATTTTCCGCCAGCTTTGTCACAACATCCTGAGTCAGCTGAAAATATCTTTGTTTTTTCATATCCATCCCCCTTTGCATGTGTAAATTACACAATCGCTCTCTGTTCTTTGTCGTAGTTTATTATACACTTAAACGCAGAAAGTGCAAGAGGAAAATTGAGGAAAATTGAGGACTTTTGAGGACTTAAAAGGAAAAACTGAATTTTTTCTCATTTACACGATATTGGGCGTATAGAATAGATTTTGGACGAAAATAAGAGATTTGAAACGTTTTTATAAAAAAGGTCACTACAATATATAGCAGTGGCCTTTTATTTTATGAATAAATATTAGTTTTCAATGATTAAATATTTATTGTTTTGTTTGAAATTCTATTTTTTCCAGCATTCTACATCCAATCCAATAATATCGCCTGTGAATTTTTCGCCCGGGTGGTTCTTGTATTGTTCCGTGGCTTTATACACGTATTTAGCGCCAATGTACAAAATAGGTATATTGCAATACACGATAACGATATTGGCAAAATCAGAGAATGCCCACAAATTGCCTAAATCATAACCGCCGATATTAACCAAAATACCAAAAGCCGCTACGAAAATTCCCAGACAGCGAATGCCATTAATAAAGGACTGACTTCTGCTGATACGGTTAGCGGCAATTTCCGAGAAAGAAATCATGCCGATTAAACAAGTATAAGCAAAAAGACAGAAGCACAAGGTCAGTAGGAAGGTAACGATGGCATTAAAATCGGTACCCGGTGTCAGCTCTGCAACTGATAATAAGAACTTGGGCAGCTTCCCTGCTGCTTTCCAGGCTGCCGGATCCACATGCCAGTAATGAGCCATAACCACAATAAACCCAGTCATTGTGCAAATAACTATGGTATCCAGCCAAACACCGATAGCGGCAACCAACCCCTGGTCACAGGGATGATCCGCATCAGCAGAAGCCGCACTCATTGTAATGGTACCTTGACCGGCTTCGTTGCTCATTAGACCACGCTTTACACCCTGTACCAAAGCGGTACCAAAAATACCCCCAAAGACAGCTTCCGGGGTAAAGGCTCCCGTAAATACCGCATGGAAGAAATAGGGCACTGTTCCGGCGTTAACGACAATCAGGACGATAACAGTAATAACATACACCACGGCCATAACAGGTACCATCTTGTCCGTAACAGCCGTAACTTTTTTGATACCACCAAAAGCAATAACTGCCGTGAAGAGCAAAACGGCAGCAGCCGTCACATAGTAAAAAGTAGAAACAGTGGGAATCTTACTGCCCGTCAGAATCTCACCCATAGCACCGATAGACGAAACTACGTTAAAGCCCTGAGCCGGCAGGCAGAACATAGCGTACAGAATATAGATGCAAGATAAGGCCACCCCTACGGAAACGCTGTTTCCTAAAAGCTTGCGTCCATAGAAAGGCAGACCGCCTACATACTCATCGTCTTTTTTCTCTTTGAAAATCTGTGCCAGAACACTTTCCATATAGGCAGTAGCCATACCAAAGAAGGCTGATGTCCACATCCAGAATAAGGCACCCGGCCCGCCTACGGCGATAGCACCTGTAACACCCAGAATATTCCCCGGTCCAACTCGCATAGCTGTACTCAGGAAAAAGGCTGCCAATGGCGAAATACCGGTTTCCACGTGTTTGCGCTGAGTTAAAATTTTCAAGCCCCGTCCTAAATAAGTAAATTGCATAAAGCCGATTTTAAAACTGAAATACAAACCTGAACCCATGAGCACTACAATAGCCAGGGAAAAGTTCCCGATAACGGGAATAGCTTTGTACCAGCCAAAATTCGTAGGGAAATCCCAGAAGAAATCAGATAAAGGACCTATAAAAGCCAAAACGCTGTTAATAGCAGCAAACAATTCTTTCATAAATTTAACTCCCCCTGTACAGCAATTCGCTGCAGTTTTTAATATTTCTTTACCTTGTATGTTAAAAGAGAGCGCTAGGCGCTCTCTTTTATTTTATTTCTTAATTACGTCGCAACCCATGTAGGGACGCAAAACTTCCGGCACGATTACGCTGCCGTCTGCTTGCTGGTAGTTTTCCAAAATAGCAGAAACCGTACGCCCAACGGCCAAGCCTGAACCGTTTAGCGTGTGTACGTATTCTGGTTTAGACTTAGGAGTTCGACGGAATTTAATATCAGCACGACGAGCCTGGAAATCCAAGAAATTGGAACAGGAAGAAATTTCCCTGTAGCAATTGGACGCCGGCAGCCATACTTCCAAGTCATAAGTAGTGGCAGAGCTAAAGCCCAAATCCCCGGTGCACAAGCGCACTACGTGGTAAGGAAGCTTCAAGAGTTTCAAAATATCTTCTGCATCATTGGTTAATTTATCCAACTCAGTCCAGGATTCTTCCGGCTTGGTAAATTTGACCAGTTCAACCTTGTTGAATTGGTGCTGGCGAATCAGGCCGCGGGTATCACGACCGGCACTACCGGCTTCAGCTCTGAAGCAAGCGCTGTAAGCACAGTATTTAATAGGCAAATCATCGCCATTTAAAATCTCGCTTCTGTGGTAATTGGTGACAGGTACTTCCGCCGTAGGAATCAGGTACATATCCTGATTTTCTACTTTGAACATGTCCTCTGCGAACTTAGGCAATTGGCCGGTACCCACCATGCTGGCTCTGTTAACGATATAGGGAGGGAATATTTCTGTGTAGCCGTGTTTGGCAGTATGAGTATCCAACATGAAGTTATAGACACTGCGTTCCAGTCTGGAACCCAGTCCTCTGTAGAAAGTGAAACGAGCGCCGGAAACCTTGGCCGCTCTTTCAAAATCCAAAATATTCAGGCCTTCACCAATGTCCCAATGAGCCTTCGGTTCAAAGTCAAATTTAGTCGGTTCCATCCAGGTACGAACTACCGGATTGTCCACGTCACTGGTGCCGATGGGCACATCTTCCGCCGGCATATTGGGAATTTCGTACATAATGGCTTGGAGCTTATCTTCAACTGTTTTCAGTTCTTTGTCATCAACGGCAATTTTATCGCCCAAAGCACGCATGGCAGCAATTTTCTCGTCGGCGTTTTCCCCGGCTTTTTTCATTTTGCTGATTTCCTGGCTGGCACTGTTACGTTCACTCTTGTCTGCTTCCACAACTTGCAACAGTTCACGACGCCTTTTTTCCAGCTCCACGAAATCATCCAGATTCCTGTCCATGTTACGATTTTTCATGGCTTGGACGACTTTATCCACATTTTCTCTGACAAATTTCATGTCTAACATAGTAATACCCCCATAAAAATTAACTTTATGCCTGCTATTATAGCACAAATGGCTGTTTATTTACAGTTTTTACTGACTATTTACTGCTTTTTAGCTATTTTATAGCACTCATCACTTGACCGATAGGAGCCGGAATCACCAGATCTGCGCTGGCATCCATGCCCGTAGCACCTTTGTTAATAACTACCAACTTGTGGCCTCTGTAATACTGTACTAATCCGGCAGCCGGATACACTACCAGGGAGGTTCCCCCAATAATCAGCATATCAGCATCGGCAATAAACTGAGTAGCCGCTTCCAGAATGCCATAATCCAAACCTTCTTCGTAAAGCACCACATCCGGTTTAATCAGGCCCCCGCACTTATCGCAATGTGGTATGCCCTCATGATCCTTCATATATCTGGCATCGAAAAATTTATGGCACTTAGTACAGTAATTTCTGTGAACACTGCCGTGCAGTTCCAGTACGTTTTTGCTGCCGGCGGCCTGATGGAGCCCATCGATGTTTTGGGTAACAATAGCTTTCAGCTTGCCCTCTTTTTCCAGTTCTGCCAATTTTAAATGGGCAGCATTAGGCTTCGCTGTCAGGCACAACATTTTATCATGATAAAATTTATAAAATTCTTCTGTGTTCTCTTCAAAAAAAGTATGACTTAAAATCGTTTCTGGGGGATATTTATATTTTTGGTTATAGAGCCCATCTACGCTACGAAAATCAGGAATCCCGCTTTCCGTAGAAACCCCGGCCCCGCCGAAGAAGACTATATTATCCGACCCTTTGACCATCTCTACGAATTTAGCAATATTAGCTTCAACCATAATCTCACGCTCCTCGGAAAAAAGCGCCGCGTAGCGGCGCTTTTTTATTGTTCCTGTTCTTTGTTCATCATTTCCTTGGCCTTCATTAACCGTACCGTGCTGGCACGATCATTCTCCGCCAATTTCATTGTGATGAATTTAATGCTGGTCTGCATTTCCGGAATCATAACATATTCCAGGGCATTAACTCTGCGGCGGGTCTTTTCGATTTCATCCGCCAGCATATTACAGGTTTTTTCCACTTCTGCCAATTCCAAAAGCTCCGGTAGGTATTTAGTTAAATCCATCACAGAGCTATCCAGATAACTGGAAGTAAAGGCAAAAGCATAGGGGACTTCCGTGGTTTCCTCTTCTGTGGCTCCCGTATAAGTGATAGTCGGTACATCCACACTCATAACGTTTTTCTCGCCCACTTCAAACTCCGCGCTGCGAGCAGGATATAGCAGAGCTTCGCTCATGCTGAGATAGCCCATTTCTGCTCTGGCCTTAATGAAGTTTTTCGACACTTCCAAAAGGTGCGCTTCCATTTTTTGCCGCAGTTCATTGTTCCGCCTGATGTAAATCATAAACTGACGGACCATTTCATCCCGCTTATCCTTTAAAAGCTTATGCCCCCTAACAGCCGTAGCCAGCCTGTTTTTCAGCCTGGTCAGCTCCATACGTGTAGGGTTTACATTAGTTGCCATGGGTTATTCCCCCTCGGTAGTACCGTTGGCCGGTTTGTAATACTTATCCAGATATTCGTCGCGGATACGTTTCAGTTCGCTGCGGGGCAGAATACCCAGCAGTTTCCAACCTAGGTTCAAAGTGTCCTCAATAGAACGGTTGGTGTTATAACCCTGAGAAACGTATTGCTTCTCGAATTCATCAGAGAATTGAGCATATAGTTTATCAACCTTGCTCAAGGCAGCATCACCCAAGATGGTAGCCAATTCTTTAGCCTGTTTACCACGGGAATAAGCGGCGAAGAGCTGATTCATAGTATCTGCATGATCTTCACGGGTCTTGCCTTTACCAACGCCCTTATCTTTCAAACGAGACAGAGAAGGCAGTACGTCAATAGGAGGCGTCAGTCCTTTTCTGTACAGTTCACGAGACAGGATAATCTGACCTTCCGTAATATAGCCTGTTAAGTCAGGAATTGGATGGGTCTTATCATCTTCCGGCATAGACAGGATAGGTATCATGGTAATTGAACCTTTTTTGTTTCTGATACGTCCGGCTCTTTCGTACATAGTTGCCAAGTCGGTGTACAGATAACCGGGGTAACCACGACGACCTGGCACTTCTTTACGAGCTGCGGAAATTTCACGAAGGGCATCGGCGTAGTTGGTAATATCAGTGATAATAACCAAAACGTGCATGTCCAGTTCGAAAGCTAAATATTCAGCAGCGGTAATAGCCATACGAGGTGTAGCGATACGCTCAACAGCCGGGTCATTGGCCAGGTTGATGAACACTACGGCACGTTCCAAGGCACCGGTTCTGTTAAAGTCGTTCATGAAGAAGTTAGCTTCTTCGAAGGTAATACCTACGGCAGCAAAGACAACGGCGAAACCTTCGCCGGTGCCCAGCACCTTGGCCTGACGGGCAATCTGAGCAGCTAACTGAGCATGGGGCAAACCGCTTCCTGAAAACACGGGAAGCTTCTGTCCACGTACCAATGTGTTCAGTCCGTCAATAGCGCTAACGCCGGTTTGAATAAATTCGGCAGGATAGTCCCGGGCTGCAGGGTTCATAGGTACACCGTTAATGTCCTTGTATTCCTCGGAAATAATGGGAGCGCCACCGTCCTTAGGACGGCCCATACCATCAAACACACGGCCCAGCATAGCAGGAGATACGCCTAATTGAATACCATGGCCCAGGAAACGAGCCTTGGAGTCATCAATCTTTAAACCCTGAGAGCTTTCGAAAAGCTGAACCAGAGCCTTATCCCCGTCTACGGTTAAAACCTTGCCGCTACGGGTTTCTCCGTTAGCCTGGTAAATTTCTACCAGTTCATCATATTTGACACCTTCTACGTGGTCTACCATCATCAGAGGGCCTACTACTTCGCGAATTGTTTTATAATCTTTACGCATTAGCTCCACCCTCCTCTGTTAAGTCTGAAAACGCTTTATCCATTTCTTTGTTTAATGCGGCAAATTTTTCCTTCTCTTCCTTTTCCGGAATATATTTTGCTCTGCCTATATGCTCACGGATGGGCATATCAATCAATTTATCTAATTGGACATGCTGCTCCAAAGCAGCCAGAGCCTTGTCGTACCAGGTAATGATTAATTTCAGCATATCGTATTGCTTAGTCAGGGAAGTGTAGGTATCAACTTCATCAAAAGAGTTCTGATGAAGATAATCTTCACGGATAGAACGGGCACATTCCATAGTAATACGGTCCTTGAAGCCCAGGGCATCAATACCAACCAAACGGACGATTTCGTTTAAGCTGGCTTCCTCTTGAAGAATGACCGCAGTCTTACCAACCAGCTCGCCCCAATCAGGTGCAACGCTGCTATTGTAATAGGCTCTCAATCTATCGGAATACAGGGAATAGCTCTGAAGCCAGTCGATAGCCGGGAAGTGACGGGCATAGGCCAGTGATGCTGACAAGCACCAGAACACTTTTACAATACGCAAGGTAGCCTGAGATACAGGTTCAGAAATATCGCCGCCGGGAGGGGAAACTGCCCCAATGGCAGAAACTGCTCCTACGCGTTTTTCCTTGCCTATACAGTCTACTACGCCGGCTCTTTCGTAGAACTCAGCCATACGTGATGCCAGGTAGGCAGGATAGCCTTCTTCACCGGGCATTTCTTCCAGACGGGAGGACATTTCACGAAGTGCTTCGGCCCAACGGGAAGTAGAGTCAGCCATAATGGCTACTTTGTAACCCATATCACGGAAATACTCTGCCAGGGTAATACCTGTATAAATAGATGCTTCACGAGCTGCCACAGGCATATCGGAAGTATTGGCAATAAGAACGGTACGCTTCATCAAAGGCAGTCCTGTGCGAGGATCCTTTAAAGCCGGAAACTCGTTCAGAACGTCCGTCATTTCGTTACCCCGTTCGCCACAGCCTACGTAAACGATAATGTCTGCATCGGCCCATTTGGCCAGCTGATGCTGAATAACCGTCTTGCCGCTGCCGAAGGGTCCCGGCACAGCTGCCACGCCGCCTTTAGCAATAGGAAACAGCGTATCAATAACTCTCTGCCCGGTAACCATAGGCTCGTCGGGTGCCTGTTTGTCCTTATAAGGGCGGGCTACACGCACAGGCCAAGTTTGGAGCATAGGATATTCAGTAACTTTTCCTTCTTTATCCTTAATCTTATAAACCGGGTCGGTAATAGTTGCCTCACCGGAATAAATCCATTCCACGGTACCTTCCTTGCCGGGAGGCAGCATGATTTTGTGCAGTACGGCAGGAGTCTCCTGAACGGTACCCAGCACGTCACCGCCGCTTACTTCCTCTCCCACTTTAGCCACGGGAACGAATTCCCATTTTTTGCTTCTGTTCAGCTTCGGTACATCAATACCGCGTGTAATGCGGTCTCCGGTAAGTTTATAAATCTCAGTCAAAGGTCTTTGAATACCATCAAAGATACTTTCAATCAGACCGGGGGCCAATTCTACGGACAAGGGGGCACCTGTGGTTTCTACAGGCTCACCGGGGCCCAAGCCGGCGGTTTCCTCATAAACCTGAATGGAGGCCTTGTCTCCTCTTAGTTCAATTACTTCGCCAATCAGATGCTGCTTGCTGACCCGAACCACGTCATACAAATGCACGTCGCCCATACCTTCAGCAACAATCAACGGACCGGATACCTTTACAATAGTTCCACTCATTGATTTTTTCCCTACCCTTCTTTGAATAGAATATCAGCGCCAACCGCTTTTTCTACATTGGACTTAATCCGTTTCATACCTAATCCTAAGGATTTTGTTCCGGCAGGAATGGGTATGATGGCAGGAAAGGTTGCGGTCGCATATGTGTTGATTACCTCTTGTACCAGCTGGGCGGCAGTCTCCGTAATATAAATAATCACGTAGTCTTCCTCAGCCAGCTTGTGAATCCTCTGCTCTATTTTTGCTTTTTCTGTTTCGTAGAAAACATCAAAGCCTACTGCCTTATAAATCATAACAGAGCTGGGATCACCGATTACTGCTATTTTTCTTTTTGCCATAATCTTACCTCCCTAGCAGAACTTCTTTAAGAAAAGAGTTCCGGCAATTCCACTTCAAAGCCACCTTGCTTTGCACCAAAGATTGCTCTCAAAGCTATTGCCTCTGTCTGTCTGGCTACCAGGTAGCCAATAACGGGACCCATTGATTCGTAGTCCCATTTCTTTTCCCGCAGAATATCTAAAAGAGCTGTATGCATGTGTTTGTTAATAATGGTCATATCTTTTGTTTGCATATATTCGTTAATGGCCTGAGCTATATGCGTGCCATTTTTACCTACATTAAGCTTTTGGACAAATTGCTCTGGGGGTGTTTCCATATTCTCCGTAAATGTCTTGAAATCCATGTCCCCGGCTTCTACCAGAACAAAACGGAGCTTGTCAACATCCCACTTCATTAATCTGGCCCTGAGCAAACTTTCTGCATTAAGAAAATCTGCCCAAAGAGAAAAATAGTCTTTAATGAAGCCATGCTCATTTTTTTCTTGCAGAACTTTTGCCACTTCCTTGAACATAGCCCCGTCAATTTGAGCGCTGAAGCGGAGAGGATCAATGCCCCTGACCAATTCTGTCTCAATTTTATTCATGGTGACCGCATAAATTTCCGGCAAATCGTCGTAATATTTCGTAGCAATGGCATCTTTTAATAATTCTAAGGAAAAGACACCGCCATCTCGCAAAAACTCGCTCCCATCTGTACCTAAAAGACGCGCTTTTAACAATGTTTTAATGTTGTGGGTATCCACATCCAGCAGAAAAAGTCCGGTCAAATCCTCATCCGGTGTCAGGCCCATAATCTTTTTGCGAGAGAGCTGCATTTGTTCACGGATGATTTTATCGATTTCCCCTTCTTGCACAATGGCTTCGGAAACACCTTCTGCATAGCCTGTTTCCAAAAGCACAGACAAGGCTTCTTTCGTTGTAGGTGCTTCCACAATCCTTCTCAGCTGCGGCTGGGTCAGTAAATGGGTAGAGAGAACGCTGATACTACCAATAGCATATTCTAAGCTGCTTTGCGGCATATCACTTCACCTCCGTACCAAACAGGATGTTAGCCACATTCTTTTCCTCCCGGGTACGGATGTCTTGCAGAAGGGTTGCAAAAGAACCATCATAATCACTGGTTTCACCAATAAGCATAACTCCGCCCTTAAAAGCAGCCGGGGTCTCGCTTAAAGTCAACCCGCCCTTTTTACCGGCTTGAACCAAGGCATTATTTAGCTTGGTTAATAAGCCGTTTTTATATTTATCCGCATCTTGAGCCGGTACTTGAAGCTTTTCCGTGCCGGTGGTACTGGCACCCAATACAATGTCGGTAATCAGTTTTTCCCACCGGTCTTCGGGAAGTTGAGCCAAAGCCTCTTGTGCTCCCGCAAAGGCCTTTTCGATAACATCCCTTTTGCTGCCCAGAGATTTCTTTCTGGTATCCAGCTCGGCAATCAGCACTTGACGACGTCCGGCTTCGTCCGCATCAATTGTGGCTTGGGCATTAATAGCCTTTATTTGTTCATTGGCATCAGCCATAATTTTTGCTTTAAGGCCAGCAGCCTTTTCTTCAGCGGCAGAACGAATGTCCGCAGCGTTTTGCTGAGCTTCCTGCTGTATTTTTTCGATAATTTTGTTTGCTGCCACAGTATTTTTCTCCTTACTTATTAGACATTAATACCATAAACCATTAAGAAGGAAATAAGCAAAGCCAATACAGCATAGGTTTCAACCATAGCTGTCATGGTAACGCCTTTACCAAATTCTTCAGGACGCTTAGCCGTCAGATAAATTCCTGCTGCAGCAACTTTGCCCTGAGCAATGGCAGAAAGCAAACCGCCGATGCCCATAGGGAAGGCTGCAAAAAATAATGCTAAGCCTTGATAAGTAGTTAATTCCTGTACACCGCTGCCGCCTACGGCACCGATCTTTAACAAAATAATGAAAGCAATCAGCAAACCATAAATGCCCTGAGTACCCGGCAAAGCTTGCAATACCAAAACATTACCGAACTTATCCGGATCTTCTGCCACAACACCACTGCCTGCTTGACCTGCAATTGCCAATCCTTTTGCACTGCCCACACCTGACAGGGCTGCTGAAAATGCTGCTCCGGCAAAAGCCAGTGCTGTTCCTAATGTAATCATAATTAAATCCTCCTTAAATTTTCTGATTTATTTAGTTACGTCTGTATATTTGGTTCTCAAAGCAAGGGGTACAAAGGCTCTGCCGCCGGCTTCAAAAAACTTGCCAAAAAATTCAATGTACTGCAACCGGGAGCTGTGTACGAAAGCACCTAATACGTTGATGATAATATTAAAGGTGTGTCCGCCTATGAGCAGCAGAACTGCAAAAACAATACCTACAGGTCCCATGCCGATGAGCATCTTAGCAATGGTATTAAGTACCATGGCAATAACGCCGGTAGCCAAACCTAAAGCGAAAATACGGGAATAGCTGAGTAAATCGCTTAAGTAACTGCTGATGTTATACAAGCTCAAGAGGCCGCCGATAATCCGGGAAATGATACCTTTCTTTTCCCTTCCTCCAAAGAGCAGGATAATAGCCGCTCCGAAGAGTGCCATATATTTGCCCGCCGGGCCCGGCATAATTCCCATAAAGAAGAACCCGGTAAACATAATCAGCCAGCTGATTTGGTCGCAAACAGCGCCCATAATATCTCCTGCTTTGATAAGTGTGTAGACTTTGATGAGTATGCCGCAAACCAGATGAATAACACCCAGCCCATAGCACAAAGCCAGCATCTTAATAGGTTCATTCATGGGAACAAAAAGCAGCGGATGCCACTCCAGCCCGAACCAGCCGCCAAACATGGCGCCCCAGATTACCGTCGAGATACTGCCGAAAAAAATAACCATGGTTAATTTTCCCGCAAAGCCCTGAGGCTTAAATAACTTCACCGCAATAAATAGAGCAATAGTGAGAACCAATCCGTAACCTGCATCAGACAACATCATTCCGAAGAAAATAAAATGGAAAGGTGCCATTATTAAATCAGGATCTACCGTGCCGACTTTAGGCAGGGAGTATAATTCTACAACGGATTCGTAAGGCGCTACTAATTTATTGTTTTCCATAACAGAAGGAGGTGTCTCCCCTTCTTGAGGATCTCTGAAAGCCAGTTCATAAGCATCAGTAACACTTTTTAAGGCTGTTTCCACCCGTTCCGTACGATCCTTGCGTACCCAGCCATGGAGACAGAAGGTTTTTACTGTTTCAGTGCCGCCGTTAGCCAGTCTGGCTTCCTTGGCCGCCATTTGGTCGGCATAAAGAGCTACCTGGTCTTTTCGGCCGGCGATTTCTTTAGCCTTGGCTTCTAAGGTCTGAACCTCTTCTTCTTTCCTAGCAACTTCTGTTTTCAGTTCTTCCACTACCTGAGTAGCCATACCGGTACGTTTGGGCAGAAGAGCATCGGAAAAATTGTGCTCTTTCAAAATATGTTTGATTTCCTGCGCCTGGCTCTTGTGGGCAATAACTACCATGGCTATGCCTTCCGGGCCAACGCCTAAACGATTGGTGTCCACCAGAAATTCCTCTGTTGCCTTAAGGTAGCCCGCCAAGTCTTCTTCCGGCAGGTAACCTACAAAGCAATCTGTTGTTTCCGTAGCCTTAAGTTCTTCCAAGGGTATGTCCAGATTCAGCCAAGGCCCCAGATTTTCCGCCTGGGTATTTAAATTCATTTCCTCATTACGAAGAGTAGCAATCTGACCGGCTAAAGCCTCTGCCTCACCCATAGTGTCCTGACCGCTTTTTGATTCAATAAGGAACTGTCGATACGGTACCGGAGCCTTAGGTGCCAGGATGGATTTTTTAGCCCCGTGGCTATCCAGGAAATGAATCACTTCCTTGGCTTTGTCCAATTGACTGCTGACCTCTTCTGCTCCGGGCAGGGCCGCTTTATCGTCGGTTTGGATGAACATGACATTTCCGTCTTTCTGCAATGCCAGCAGTAGGGCATCCCGGTCGTCTTTAAGGGCATATAAAGTTAGTCTTTTCATTGGCACTAACATTTTAGACCACGACCTTTTCTAGAATATACTTTACTGCCTGAGGTATGTTTCCCTCGGCGGCTTGCGTCAGCGCCGCATCCTCCGCAGACCGTTTAGTCAAAATCTCCTGAGCTTGTGTTTTCGCTGTGGTTTCTGCCTTTGTTACTGCTTCCTTGGCCTTGTTTCTGGCAGTCACGAGTAATGCCTCTGCTTCTTGCCGGGCCTTATCTTCTGCATCTCTTAATAAATTTCTGGCTTCCAGGGTTGCCAATTGTTGTGATTCATCAGCCGCCTTTTCTGCTGCCTTAATTTCTTCAATCATTGACAATTTTATCACCACCTTTGCTAGATTATCTTATGTCTTTTACCCCAGGGTTATTTTATTGAAAACAAATGTTTCACCGGGCATGCCATAGGAAACCAGTTTCTTACCCTTTTCCATATCTCCCGTGAAATTAATCACCGTACTGCCTGTACCTGTCATTTTGTACAAGCCTTCTTCTATCAGATAATGTTCTACATCCGTGGCCGTTTCCGCCGCCGGGTCAATGACAGTCACATTGGGACCCATGACCTTTTGAATTTCCTTCTGCAAAAACGGGAAATGGGTACAGCCCAGAAGAACTACATCTACTCCGTCTTTCTTGGCTTCATCCGTGTATTCCATAATAGCCGCGGACATTTCCGGTGTACCGAACTTAGCAGCCTCTACCAAAGGCACGAACTTCGTGCAGGGCACCCCGTAAACCTGTACCCTGACATCTATGGCGTTATATGCCTTCTGATGCATGTGAGAATTCACTGTGAACTGTGTGGCAAATAAACCGATTTTCTTCTTCTTGCTGGCAGCCATCACTAGCTTTTCCCCCTTGGACATACCAATGAGTCCGAACTTATGGGCCTTTTGCAAAGTGTCCATGCCCAAGGTGGTAATGGTATTGCAAGCGGACACTACCAGCTTGACATTTTGGGTATCAAAAAAGCACAGCATATCTTCCACAAATTGACGGATTTCTTTTTCGCTGCGCACACCATAGGGAGCCCGAGCCGTATCTCCCAAAAAGATGAAGTTTTCATTAGGCAGCTTCCGACGAAGTTCTTTAAGAACAGTCAAACCGCCAACGCCGGAATCTAAAACACCGATAGACATTTCTTTTGTCAACATCATACCACCCAGCTTTCAAAAAATTTTTTATGCAAATCCTTTTATCCTAAATTTTTTTGGTGTATAATAAAATTATACACCATAATTATACTATATTTTTCAATTTATAGGAAGAATTAGTTTTTGTTTACAAAAATATCACATTTTTATAAAAATTGCACTAAACCTTTTTCCAAAGTGTTCAGTGCAATATTATTATTTCACTATTAATTTGTGCCAGAATGGGTAGGTGCTAAGCAAAAGTATCAGTAAAAGCACCAAGTAATCCATTATTTTCAAAACCTGCGGCTGCATATTCTTATAGGTATTGGCCCCAAAGCCTTTCAGCTCCATAGAAAGAGCCAAAGTATCGGATTTGGCTATGGCCCGCATCACCAGCGGCTTTACCACTGCCAGATAGGCATAGAGACGCTTCAGCACATTGCCCCGATTGGAATAGCCACGGCAGGACTGGGCATCCAGGGTATTAGCGCTGTCTGCCAGAAAATCAGGTACGAAACGCAGAGCCGTGGTCAGCATGAAGGCGTATTCACAGGGCATGTGAAACTTTTCCACCAAAGCCTGAGCAATATCCTGAATTTTTGTAGCTGCCAAAAGGTCCAAAAAAGCCGTAGTCATTACGAACATTCTCAAACCACCGGTCAAAGAAATGTACAGAGAAGAACCAAAGAGTAACTGAAGAACTATCATCATTCCCGTAAATACTGTCAAGGCACCAATAGCCGCCATGGTCATTCTATCATGCTTAATATACAAGAGCAGCACTAGTTCCAAGGCCAGAAGCATGGCTACCGCCGGAACAGGAAGCAAAAATACCCAGGCTGTAACAGCCAAGACCAAAATTAGTTGGGTAAAAGCAGTAATTCTCATTTTGCCGCCTCCTTAATTGCCAGACTGTCGCAGAAATCCGCCGTATTCAGGGCTTTAATCCCGAAGGCTGCGCCTAATTTGGCCAAAGGCGGCTGAGACAGACCCCAGGGTGTCAGGTCTTTCATTCCATCGAAAAGCTGCTCCGTAGCCCCGTCAAACACCATGTCCCCGTTATAAAGAACCAGAGACCGTTTGGTATACTTTCTGGCAATTTCCATATCGTGAGTAATAAGAATAACAGTAATATGTTTTTCTTCATTTAACTTTTTCAGGTAATTCATCATCATTTCTTTTTCCTGCTCATCCTGACCGTTGGTAATCTCGTCCAGAATAAGAGTCCGGGGATTGAGAGCCAGGGCCGCAGCTACTCCCAGACGGCGCTTTTGTCCAAAGGACAGGCTCCTGGGGTAAATATCCGTCAGCTCTGACAGTCCCATGGCTTCCAGGGCCACGGATACCTGATGTTGAATGTTTTCTTCCGAAAGTTCTTTGTTTTTAAGTCCATAGGCGACTTCGTCGAAAACCGTGTCTTCCAGAATTTGTAAATCCGGGTTTTGGAAAACATAGCCGATTTTATCAGCCAAATCCGCCGGCTCACACTTTTCAATATTGTTGCCGTCCACCAGGACCTGCCCGCTTCTGGGATGATCCAAAGCCATAAACAATCTGGTAAGAGTGGTTTTACCGCTGCCGTTGTGCCCCAAAAGAGCCAGGCTCTCCCCATCTGCAATGGAACAGCTAATATCGTGCAGCACCGGCTCACCACGGCGATAGGCAAAATTAACTTCTTGTGCTTCTATCATTTACCCATCCCTCCCTGAAATTTTTCTTGTAATTCCTGCTGAGCTTCTTCTTCGCTGCGCCAATCCCCCAGTTGAATATTAAACCGTTGTTCCAGATTAAACTTTATCTGCCATAATCTGGGCAGATTTTCCCGTAAAATCGGATTATCGTAGGTGGTTCTTGCCGCTTCCATAACAGGACCTTGGGCAGCAATGCGGCCCTTGTCCACAATAACCATGTGGGTAGCATAGGACAATAAGTTATTAATATCGTGTTCCACAACAACTACCGTCATATTATATTTTTGGTAAATTTTATAGAGCAAAGCATACAGTGACTTGGCTCCGTCGGGATCCATGGCGGAAACGGGTTCATCCAGCACCAATATTTCCGGATGAACGGCCAGTACCGAAGCCAGCAGCAATCTCTGCCTTTGGCCTCCGGACAATTCGTCCAGCTGATAGTTCTCCCGGCCCGGCAGTCCTACATCTGCCAAAGCCCGTTTGGTTCTGGTTTCCACTTCTTTGGGATCAAACCCATGATTCAAAAGACTGAAAGCCACCTCTTCCCCTGCCGTGAGAGAAACCAGCTGACTTTCGTAATCATCCAGCATCAGGCCTACTCTCATGGCCAAATCAGATACTCTTTTGCCTTGGATATTCTCACCCAGTACTTCAATAGAACCATAGTAGCTGCCACCATAGTAGAAAGGCACAATACCCAGCATGGCTTTGCACAGAGTTGTCTTCCCTGCGCCGCTGGGACCTGCCATAACCGTAAAAGAACCTTGGGGAATAGCAAGATTAACATTTTGCAAAACTAAGCCGCTGCCTAAATATTTAAAATAAAAATCCGTGAATTTAATAACAGCCTCACTCATCTTTTTTACCTCCCTGCATAAAGAACAATCTTCTTACAGGAGTGTAAAGGACCTGAGTCACAATGCCGTTTACCAAACCCACAAGGGCAACTACGGGCAGCATGGCGGTAATCCATACTTTAAGGGGAAGATTAAGAACTAATTTTAAGATAAAGGTAAACAAACCCCCGCTGACCATGGTAGCAATGCCGCCAATAAAGAAACCTTTGAATTTAAATTTGTCCAAATGGGCTGCCAGAAACAATTTCACCAAAAGACAGGCAGTAGTAGCGCCGGCCAGCTCACTGGCAATATTTCCCAGTGGGAATGCGGACTTAGAAGAAGGCACTATGGTCATCCCGGCTACAAAGCCAATCCCCAGGGCACGACTGAAGCTGGGATTAGTTAAGGAAATAGTAATGGAATACATGGCAATTGTCCAGTTCGGTGTTACCCCGCCTACATTCGGACTGATGGTGTGCAAAATTATGCCAATTGCTAACAATAATGCTGTAACAGCTACCCATCTGTGGCTGTCTTTGGCAGCTGGCACATTAATTAAAACCGGTTCTTTCTCCATAAACAAGCTCCTTTTGGTCGACGTGAACACTAAAAAATCGGTCAATACACCATTTTCAGTGCTCCCCGACATATGGTCAGACATAGCGCAGCGGAAAGGGCCGAGAATACTTTTTGCTACATGTGAAGCCGCAAAAGATTTTACCGGCCGACAAAACAAAGCGGTATCTGCCTTTTTTATCGTATACATAAGAGTTTATGTTTTTAACTTGTTAATGTCAATAAAAATTATTGCTTTTCATAAAGACGATTTTATAGTAAAATAGTAGGAAAGCTAGTTGCTTTGTAATTCAATCAAAAGAGAAAGTTGTGATATTGTGAAAATTTCTACCAAAGGACGTTATGCCTTACGTTTGATGCTAGACTTAGCCACCAGCGATCCAACTACCTTTACTACTATTAAAAGCGTTTCTCAACGACAGGATATTTCGGAAAAATATTTAGAACAAATTATTACCAGATTAAATAAGGCCCATTTTGTCCAAAGCGCCCGTGGCGCGCAAGGAGGGTACAAGCTTTCCAAGGACCCCAAAGACATTACCGTAGGAGAAGTTCTGCGGGTTATGGAAGGGTCTCTGGCCCCGGTCAGTTGTCTGGAAAACAGTCATATGAACTGTACCCGGGCGGCTAATTGTGTTACCCTGGTTCTCTGGAAAGAGATTCAGGATGCCGTGGACAAAGTAGTGGACAATACTACTTTAGCCGACTTGATTAACCGGCAAAGAACGATGATGAAATAAAAGGTAAAGGAAAATTAGAATAGACACTATACAAACCTTAATTGGTTTATAGTGTCTATTTTTGTTGTGACAAAAGAAAGCCGTCCCCTTGCCGTCATTCAAAGGCTGTCAGAAAATCCCGCATACAGTTGCTGGCACCGCGCTTAACAGCTTTTGCCCTGCTGGGCTGGCCGATTTTCCAAAAATTAATGGATGAGGAAGAACCAATATCTTCTACAGTTTGGTTAAACAAATATTTTTTTGCGGCAACATCCACGCACTTGAGCTTCATAGAGACAACTGCCGAATAGGTTTGAGACCCGGCGATAACCATAAACCCGGTTTCTTTCTGACGAACGGGCAACATATTAATATAGATGACCCGATCCACTCCCATGGCCTGGCCCAGGGTAACCAATTCATTTAAAACCGGTGTATCTGTATTCTCTAGGGGATAGGCTTTCATGGCCTTGTCCACCAATTGGGCGCTGGCTATTTTCACCTTTCCCTTGCCGGGATATTTGGTTTTTAGGGCACCTTTGACGGCGTTAACGGCCATTTCCCTGCTGCGTCCTTCCAGTCCGGAAGCATCCACATAGGGCAGCACTGCCACAGAATAGCTGGCTGTAGAGGCCTTGATGTTTCCTTTAGCCTTGCCGAATTTGGTTTCCCCTGTATCTGCCACTCCTGTGGAAATACTGTCTATGGAGCTCTCTTCTTGGGCAGCATAGACTCCGGTGCTGAGCCCGGCCGCCAAAATAATACCCAAACATACACTTAATATCTTTTTCATCTATTCCTGTCCTCTAACAAAAACGCTGCTTTTTCAGCAGCGTTTTTAATTTGCCTTTATCTAGTTTAGAACTTGTAGGTAGCACCCAAATTAATGCTGTGGGTTTTGAAGGAAAGATCTCTATCGAAATCCCTATACTTCGTATCATTGTAGAACAGATTTGCTTCCCAATCTTTGGTCAGCTCATAACCAACACCCACTTCATATTGAGTAATGGTATTGCCTATGCCAAATTTAGCCCAGGCGCTGGTTTTATCATTGAGAGCCAATCTGCCGAGAGCTCCAACCTGGTAGCCGTTGGTAGAGTTGCTGTAGTTATTAATTTCGCCTCTATTATGAACATAGCCACCGAAAACCCCAACATTGGGATTTAATTGATATAGCAAATTTACCTGATGGGACTGCACAGAAGAATCATAGTCCCCGGCGTGAGCGGCGTACAAATAATCCACGGCCAATTTATCGCTTAACCCATAGGTTGCTCCCAAACGATATCTTGTTTTGCCATTCAAATCCCGACTGAGGTCATTAGCTTCGCCTTTTAATCCGGAACCAAAAGACAAAGATGCATCAATTTTGCCTTTCCCTGCTTCAATTTTAGATAATGGTGATGCAAAACCTACGGATGATACCAGTAATCCGGCAACTAATGTGCCTAAAATTATTTTTTTCATTGTTTTCAACCTCCTGAAAATACTTCATGTTCTAATTATACTATTTTTCTTCTTTTTAGCAAACAGTTTTCTTTTTTTTAAGTAAAATTATGCTGATGGCAAAACCCCTTGTTTTATTTAAACATTGTCGGGAATACCCCCATTTCTAAGGTAGTGGGACTATGTCACTTTGCCGTTAAACCCCCGTCCACGGGAATTATGGCCCCGGTCATGAAACTATTGGCCGGTGACAAGACAAAACAGATTACCGCGGCAATTTCTTCCGCTGTGGCGATGCGCCCCAGAGGATAAACTGCCGCCATTTCCTCTTTAGTATAGTTACCGGCCGCCAATTGCTTTGCCACTAAAGGCGTATCTACGTCTCCGGGACATACGCAGTTCACTCTGACCTGCGGTGCCAAATCCAAAGCCAGGGACCGGGTAAAGGCCACCACGGCACCTTTGGCGGCGCTGTAAAGACTACAGCCGTAGTTCCCGGAAATACCCGCATCAGAAGCTATATTTACAATAGCCGCCCCTTCCCTTAAGTGAGACACTAGGCTCTGAGTCAAAAATATGGTGCTTTTCAAGTTATTGTTCAGCACTCTTTCATAAGCTTCTTCCGTTATTTGCCCGATACTTGCTTCTTCATAGGTGCCGGCACAATTAACTAGAAAGTCCAGTTGCCCCTGCCCCGGATTACCTGGGGCTTTAGCGGCGCCTGTAAGACCGGCTACGGCCTCAGCCACACTGTGACACCCTTGGGCCGTACTCAAATCTGCCCGGACAAAGATAGCTAAAGGCCCCAGCTGGTGCACCGCCTGCTGACCCTTGGCCCCGTCACGGCCTACAATTATAACCCGGGCTCCCTTGTTAATCAGCTCTTTGGCTGTAGCCAGGCCAATCCCAGATGTGCCCCCGCTAATAAGGGCCCGCTTGCCTTGTAAATTATCTTTCACTTTCCCACCTCATTCGCATACTGTCTTCCCCGGTTTCTGCTCCCCGGCGGAGCAGCATGGGCCTAAAACCCGCCTTGGCGTAGAAATCCAGGGCCTCGTGATTTTTGGCATAGACATCAAGCTCCAGTTCAGGGTACATGGCCTTGGCGTAGTTTAAAAGCTCTGTGCCGATACCCTGTCGCTGGTTGCTTTCTCTCACAAAAAGACCGCCTATAAAGCCCGGCTTAAGAAAGGTCACAAAGCCCAGAAGCCTTCCCGCTTCTTCGTAAACAAAGGTCCGGCCCTGTTTTAAATATTGTTTCTCTATGGACGGCAGTTTCTTCTGCCAATAGGTTTTAGGCAAAAAATCATGTGATGCAGCAGTACTGGTCAGCCATAGCTGCCCTAGTACCCCTGCTTCCTGAGGCCCGGATTCCCTAATCCCCATCGTTCTTCCTCCTTAGCACTAAGTCGTGACTGCCAAAGGCTCTGGCAGCTCTACCACAACACTGGTATAAACTTCCGGTTGGCTTTCCATATGGACTCTCATCTTGTGACGTTCCGCAATTTCCCTGGCAATAGACAGACCCAGACCTGTGCCGGTCTTATTTCGTTCGTTGCGGGTTTTATAGAATCTATCAAAAATATGGGCCAGTTCTTTTTGAGGAACCCCGCAGCCATGGTCCGTGATTTTTATGGTCCGGCCCTTCAGGCTCACTTCTACCCTGCTGCCTTGGGGAGAGAACTTCACGGCATTGTCTACAAAAACCATGAGCATCTGCCGCAGTCTTCCGTAATCTCCTGTCAAAGGGTAACATGTAGCATCGGCATTTAAGGCCACAGTAATGTTTTTATGCTGAGCCAGACGGGAGCCACTATGAAGAACGTCCTGTAAAACATCGTAAAGATTAACTTTGCTCATTTCAATTTTAAAATTAACATTTTGCAATCTGGATAAATCCAATAAATCATTAATCAACCGTTGAAGAAAAATCGTTTCCTTCAACATTTCCCCATAGTATTCCTCTACTTTATCCGGGGCAATAACTACCTTATCGCACAAGGCCTCCAAAGAGCCGCGGATAACTGTTACCGGAGTTCGCAGTTCATGGGAAATATTAGCAATAAAATCTTTTCTTAACTGGTCCAGCTGAGCACTTTCCTTGCTGGCCACCAGCAGCTTATCCCCCAAGGTATCCAAAGCCCTGCCCAATTCCCCTACCTCATCCTTCTGACGCACGTTGCATCTGGCCTCGTAATCACCTTCTGCCATTTCTTCGGCGGTTAACTGCATAGTACGCAGTGGTTTGGTAAACCACCAGGCAAAACCAAGAGCCAGGATGAAAGATAACAATAGGGCGGCACCGCCGCACATGAGCAAAATCCGATTGCCCTGGGTGGCCGCCTCTTCCATGCCCGAAATAGGTGCATGAACCAGAACGGCTCCCAAAATGTTGCCGTCTTTATCCTTCACGGGAGCACCCACTGTCAGGGTGGGAACTTCCAGCAAGGTACTAAAACCTTCGGTGGTAGTAACGTTTCCCTGTATAACTCGATCCACCACTTTCGCCGCATCAGGAGGCAGGTCTTTAAACATGAAAGTAGAATGCTTCCCCTGTCTGTTGTTCGCAGTACTGGTTAAGTGTTGATTATTGTCTACAATCCATACATCATCTGCCGCCGCGCTGCCCAAGAACCTCAGCACTGCGCCGAAGCTCAGTCCCAGAGGACCTTGAGGCCGCACTAGGTCGCCCTGTTGATTTGCCCCAAATAGATGACGGTCCTCCTGAGCCTGGGCCTGGGCTTCTTTCCTCTTGGCCTGCCATGTGAGCCACTGGTCCCTGCTCTCTCCCAGAGCTTGAGCAATCTTCACGGCTCTTTGTTCCATATCCTGTTTTTTAACACTAATAACATGTTCTCTGAACAAATAGCCAAACCCGCTGCCTACTACTAAAGAAAAAACCAGCAGAGCAAAAGCAAACGCCAAAAACATTTTAACGAATATTTTATTTTTCATGACCTTTATCCTCAAAGCGATAGCCTACACCCCATTTGGTTTCTATGTCCCATTCAGGATGTTTAAACTTGTCCAGTTTAGCCCTGAGCCTCTTAATGTGGGAGTCTACCGTGCGGCTGTCCCCATCGTATTCATAGCCCCAAATACTGTCCAGAAGATTTTCCCGGCTAAAAATTTTATTCTTGTTTTTGGCAAAGGTCCAAAGCAGCTCAATCTCTTTTTTTGTCAATGGCAGCTCTTGCTGGTCAATAAAAGCTTTATAATCTTCTATGTTAATTGTAAGATTGCCAATTTGATACCCTTTCCCGTCTGTCTCCTGATAATGAATCCGGCGCAGCAGGGCTCGGATTCTGGCCATAACTTCCCTGGCAGAAAAAGGCTTAACAATATAATCATCGGCACCCATGTCCAGCCCCATAATTTTATCGAAATCTTCTCCTCGGGCGGTTATCATAATAATTGGCACCATGGAAGTTTTCCTGATGGTTTTACAAACTGTGAAACCATCCATTTTGGGCATCATAACATCCAGCAAGATAACCTGAATAGCAGTCTGGTAACGATAAAACTGGTCTAGGGCGTCCTCTCCGTCCAGGGCAATAATCGTTTCCATTCCCTCTTTTTGGGCATAGGTAGCCAAAATAGAGGTTATTTGTTCGTTATCGTCTACGATTAATATTTTTCCCATAGCATCCCATCCTTTGCATATTATCTATTATACATTATTTAGCCTTTTTTGTCCTTTTTAGAAAATTTCGTGAAACTTTTTTCAAAAAAACATGATTTTGACATAATATTCATTTATTGTACAATATAGGCAAGAGCCAATAAAACAATTCAGGAGTGTGATAAACATGAAAAACATGAAGAGATTGGCTATAACAGCTGCAGTGGTTGCTTCTTTAGGACTGACTACAGCCTATGCAGCCACAACTGCTACCGAGGAAAATCCTCATAAAATGCGTGATTTGGTAGCTGCCAGCACTCAGGCTAAAAACACCGACGCCGGCAGGCCCCACAGAATCAATGGGCCCAAGCGTCCGAAAAACAGTCCTTTTAATACTCTGGCAGAACTAACCGGCAAAGACGAAAAGGCCATTATTCTGGAATGTCGTGACCAAAAGATTAATCCGGCTCAATATGCCGACAAGGCCGGCAAATTCGCCGCTTTTAAAGCCAAACGCCTGGCCCTGGCCAAAACCCGCTTGGACAGGTCTGTGTCCGAGGGTAGAATAACCCGTGCTAAGGCCGACAATGCTCTCAAGATAGTCGGCGACAATCTGGAACTAGCCAGACAGGGCAAACGGCCCAAGCGTCCTATGAGAACTATATTGCACAAAACAGGGCCTGTTTGCGATGGTCCCCAAGGAGATGTGATTGTACGCTGCAACCCGGATGGTTCAACCGCCCAAGGCTGCGAAGGCATGGCCTACAGAGAGCATCCTATGTATGGACATCTGCCCTTTGACACTCTGGCCAAATTAACCGGCAAAACTCCTCAAGACCTCTACGCCGAAGCCTACAAAAATAAGCTCACCTGTGCAGGACTGGCCAAAAAACTAGGTGTTTTCGATGCCTATAAAGCAGAACGCTTGTCCACGGAAAAAACCTTTTTGGAAAAGGCTGTAAAAGATGGTGTTTTAACCCAAAAGCAAGCTGATAAACGTTTGGCTAATGTTACTAAACTTATTGCTAATTGCCAGGGAGAAGTCCATGGCCGTCCGGAACCAAGAAACGGTATGGGCAGGCATAATCCTAAATTTAACCCCATGCACCCCGGTCCTCAAGTACCGCCTGATGCCACCCATGAATAAGCTGTGAAAATGTGCGACTGAGCTGAACTCTTGTCGAAGAAAAAGAAAAGACCCGTGGACGGGATAGAACACCGCTGTTCATCCCATTCTCGGGCCTTTAATTTTGACGAAGCATCAGCTAAATCTTGTCGTTTTTACTATTATTTGTGTTCCCAAACATCTACACGACGGTTAGTAGCACGGCCTGCATCGGTAGCATTGGTAGCGGCAGGATCAGTCTTGCCTCTGTAAATGGTAACGATTTGATTAGCAGGAACACCATGATCCTTCACATAAGCTGCCACTCTGTCAACACGGCGCTTAGACAAATCATCATTGTAAGCATTGGTGCCGATACCGTCGGTATTACCAACCAGTTTAAATACATGACCGGTTTGTTTAGCTGCGTTAACTACGCTGTCAGCATTAGGAACTTGGTCAGCCTTCAAATTATCTTTATCGAAGTCAAAGTGAATGCTATTGAAATAGTAATCGTTGGCAGCCGCAACAGGAGCCGGTGCTGCAACAGCAGGAGTCTCAACCACAGGTTCTGCTACGGGAGCAGCGGCTGCTTTCTTGCCGCCGAAACGATAGCTGAGGCCCATAATTAAGCCTTTGAATTTAGCTTTGCCAGCATCGGAATCAGTATCGGTTTGTAAATAACGATAGCCAACATTAAAGTCTAAATCTTTAGCAAAGGTATAAGCTAACCCTGCTTCGCCTAACCAAGTGCTCTTAGTGCCACCGGCAATTTTACCGTAAATATTAAATTTGTCAGAGCCCAGAGGCGCTTTACCAACAAAGCCCAGTTGAGCTACGTTATTAGAACCCCCTTCATCGGAAATACGATGCCAGCCTACGAAAACAGCTACTTTAGGATCCAGTGTATAGTACAGATTTACTTCATGTTCTTTACCATCCATTTCAACATTGTTCCCGGTTATATTTAAAGTATCCCCGCCTTTTAAGCCATGATATTCATAGCCCAAACCAATTTTTTCGGCCAGACCATAGGTCAAACCACCATCAAAATTCCAATGGGTTCCAAAATCATAATCCCCAACATTAGTTTTCACGTCCCAAGCACCTAGGTCCAATTGGCCTACCCCCGCATGGAAATCTGTCATAGGGGCGGCGCCTGCCACTGCAGTTACGCACATCCCGGCTACAACCAAAGAAGCTAATAATTTTTTGTTCATTCGTAACACCCCCAATTATATTTAGCTTTATTGCATACTTTATTATAACATTATTTTTAATTAACAACACATATTTTTCAAAAAAATAACACTTTTCCCCTTATGGGTAAAAGTGTTATTTAGCAACAAATTTGGTGATCCACCCGGGATTCGAACCCGGGACACCCTGATTAAAAATCAGGTGCTCTACCAACTGAGCTAGTGAATCGGTTTTGCAACTCCACCATTATACAAGTACCGGCCTATAAATGTCAAGAATTTATCTAACGATTTTTAGCTTAAAATAATTCTTTTAAGACAATAGTCTGGGCTCTGTTGGGTCCTACAGAAACAATCCCCATCTTTACTCCGGCTACCTGACTTAGTCTTTCCAGGTATTTTTTAGCCGCAGCAGGCAGGGCCTCGTAGGTCCTTGTTTTACTGGTGTCTGTCATCCAGCCCTGGTACTCCTCATAAATAGGTTTGGCTGTAGCCAAGATTTGCAAATCCGCAGGAATGGTGCTGATTTGTTTCCCATCGATTTCATAGCCTACGCACATTTTGATAGTAGGCATATCGTCCAAAATATCCAGACGGGTCACCGCAATATAATCAAGACTGTTAATACGCACAGAATTCTTCACCATGAAGGCATCAAGCCAGCCACAGCGACGGGGACGTCCTGTAACAGTACCATACTCATGGCCTCTTTCTCTCAGATGATTCCCCGGTCCGTCTTTATCAAAAAGCTCGGTAATAAAAGGTCCTTCTCCTACTCTGGTAGTATAGGCCTTTACTACTCCTACCACATGGTCAATGAATCTGGGGCCTATGCCGCTGCCAGTTGCTGCATTGCCGGCTGTAGGGTTGGAACTGGTTACGTAGGGATATGTACCATAGTCTATGTCCAAATAGGTAGCTTGGGCTCCTTCGAATAAAACATTTTTGCCGCCGGTCAATAATGCTCCCAAGGCTACAGCTGTATCGCTGACGTAGGGACGGAGCTGGTCTGCATAGCCTAAATATTCTTTCAGCATAGCATCGTAATCCAAAGGCTTCGCACCGTATACTTTAGTGAACAAAGTATTTTTGGCTTCCAAGTTGCGTTTTAATTTTTCGGCGAAAGTCTCAGGATTAATGAAATCACACATTCTGATGCCTACTCTGGCTGCTTTGTCCATATAGCAAGGTCCAATGCCGCCGCCGGTGGTACCAATCTTCCTGTCGCCTAAAGCAGCTTCCTGCAGGCCGTCCAACATCTCATGATAGGGCAGCACCACATGGGCTCTGTCGCTGATGTGCAAATTGCTTGTGTCGATGCCCTTTTCGTGCATGCCGGCAATTTCCTGAAGTACCACACGCGGGTTAATAACCACGCCGTTACCTAAAAAGCAGGTTTTGTCTTTGTACAAAATACCGCTGGGCAGAAGGCGCAGTTTGTAAGCCACGTCATTGACCACTACAGTGTGTCCCGCATTGGACCCGCCGGAATATCTTGTTACTCCGTCGGCTTTTTGTGCTAAATAATCTACAATCTTGCCTTTTCCTTCGTCGCCCCACTGGGCGCCAATTACTACTACTGATGGCATATGAGCATCTCCTTATAGACCAAATCTGGCATAAATCATATCAACATTCTTCAACATGTGTTTTGGTTCCAGGCAGGCTTCAATATCTTCATCGCTAAGATATTTCTTAATATCGGCATCATTTTCCAAGTTAGTTTTGAAGTCCTCACCCTTAAGCCAACGAGCCATAGCGTTTCTCTGAACCCAGACATAAGCATCGTTCCTGGCTGCTCCCTTGGTCACCAAGGCAGTAAGTACATTAGGACTGTAAATCAGGCCGCCTGTTATATTCAAATCCTTAATCATGGCATCAGGATAAACCAGCAGCTTATCCAAAAGGTTTGTAGTCTTTCTCAGCATATGATCCAACAAAATAGTGGAATCCGGAAGGATAATCCGCTCTACGGAAGAGTGGGAAATATCTCTTTCATGCCAGAGAGCAACATTCTCCAAAGCTGCTTCTGCATTGCCTCTCAGCACTCTGGCCAAGCCGCAGATTTTTTCGCAGGTAATGGGATTCCGTTTATGAGGCATGGCAGAAGAACCCTTTTGGCCGGGAGCAAAATACTCTTCTGCTTCCCGCACTTCAGTCCTTTGCAGGTGGCGGATTTCCAAGGCCATCTTTTCCAGGGAAGCACCGCACACGGCGATAGTGCTCAAATAGAAAGCATGTCTGTCTCTTTGAATTACCTGGGTAGAAAGTTTAGCTGCATCTATACCTAATTTCTTGCAGACATAATCTTCTACAAAAGGATTAATATTAGAATAAGTCCCTACTGCACCACTGAGTTTGCCAATGGAAATATATTTTTTGGCCAGTTCCAGTCTTTCAATATTTCTGTCTGTTTCATCCATCCACAAGAGGAATTTCAGGCCAAAAATCGTAGGCTCCGCATGAATGCCATGGGTACGTCCCACACAGATGGTATTTCTGTATTTAACAGCTTGTTTGCGCAGCACTTCGCGAAGTTCTTTTTCCAGTTTCAGCAGCAGCTCCGCAGATTGCTTCATCATAACTCCCACAGCAGTATCTTTAACATCGCTGCTGGTGAGTCCTTTATGAATATACTTGGAAGATTCCCCTACGTGCTCGCCGATAGCGGTCAAAAGAGAAATAATATCGTGGTTAGTAACTTTTTCGATTTCATGGACTCTGTCCAAATCAAAGTCAGACTTAGTTTGAATATTTTTTAAATCTTCATCGGGAATGATGCCCAGCTTGTTCATGGCTTCGCAGGCCAGAATTTCCACCTGCATCATTGTGCGGTCCTCGTTTTCTTCGGTCCAAATAGCGCCCATTTCTTTGCTTGTATAACGTGGAATCACAGTATTGCCTCCTGTTCTCGTGTGCCGGATTAATTGCCCGGCAACAACCAGTCAATATTTTAACATTTTCTTGTATTGTACGCAATACTTACGAATATTTTTTACCATCAAAACGCAAACGTTCGGAATTTAAACTTGCTCCCCGGTTTTAAGAATTGAAGCAGGAAGAGTTCCTCCCTGGGAATATGGCCCACTACTGTTGTACGGAATTCCGGTGGCAGTAAGCGTCGGACAATGGACAGTTCCCCCTGATACCGGCCGAAATATTTATTGTCGATGGTCACAGTGCCCGCCGGCCGCATTTGCATGACACTGGGCTCGATGGTCTGTCCTTTAAGCAATACGCGGCTTTCCCTTGTTCGGATTAAATCTGCCGCCCCTTCCGGTCTTACCATAAAGGTATTCTGCAAAAATTCCCGTAGCCGAGTCTGCCGGGTAACGCCTAGCAAGGTTAAAACCACCCTGCCATCTTGTACTGCAGCTACCTCCCTTAATTCTTGATCCGAGGGCCGCCCGTCCCCAAAATAAATATCTTCCGCCCCCAAAACAGCCAAATATCTTGCTGCCAGGCCCGATACCATTTCCCTGGTTCTTTCCAGAGTAGGCAAACCTGCATAAAGAGGACCCCGGGGGCCTGCCTGACTGGCAATAAAGGCCCCTGCTTTTATACCATACTTGCTCAAGAGAAAATTTTGTCCCTCAAAAAACCCTGTAGACAAGCCTGTATTCTCCCGAGGATAAAAATTGTGAAGAGCGGTAATACGCCGGAAATCAACACCGGATTTTTGCAATTCCTGCAAAAATTCTTCTGTAACAGTGGAAGCATTGAGTACTATTTTACGCTTACCATTGGACGACAGTAATTTTCCCACCTGTTCCGGACTGAAACCATCGTCTAGCCGCAAGGAAGTAATGCCCTGCATATCCTGTGTATCAGGACCGATATCCGCAACCACTTCCATCCGGTACTTTACCGCCTGCCGCAATAACCCGGCCATTTCTTTTTCCAGCTGTTCCTTATTGGTTTCCGGAATATGGAGGGAAACGAAAAGTTTTCTGTAGCCTAATGCTGCTGCATTTTCGATTAATTTAATGTTTTCTTCCGCCGAATTATCCAGTCCCGGATAAAGGGCAATGCCTTTTGCCATCATCTTTCCTCCTTAATTTTCCGGATCCTCAAAACCTAAAAGCCAAGTAGCAATAAAACCACCGGCATAGCCTGCCGCCAAACCCGTTAAATACACAGGTATGTTATCGGTACTAGCCGCCAGGGGCAAACCGGACAAGCCCAGGGCCGAAGCCCCCACTATTCCTGCTGCCTGAATGGCGCCGCCTATGGCACCGCCTATGCAGGCTCCGATAAAGGGCTTCCCCAAAGGTAAGGTCACTCCGTAAATCAAAGGCTCTCCCACTCCCATAATGCCTACCGGCAGGGCAGAAGCCACGGTTTTCTTCACCCGGGGATTTTTTGTCTTAAAATATACTGCTATAGCTGCTCCCACCTGACCGGCTCCCGCCATGGCCAAAATAGGCAGTAAAATCGTAACTCCGTAGCGGCTTAAGAGCTCCGCATGAATAGGGGTCAAACCCTGATGGACACCTAACATAACCAAAGGCAAAAACGTGCCCCCCAGGATAAATCCTGTAACAGCTCCCCCTTTACCAATGGCTATGGTAGCCCCTGCGCCAATGCCCTCAGAAATATATCCTCCTATGGGCTGCAGAACAAAAACACCTGCTAAAGCCGCTATGGTAATCACCAAAAGAGGTGTGAGAAATAAATCCAGCATTTCCGGAATTATCTTATGAAGCTTCTTTTCCAGCCAAGCCGCAAAAGCTACTACCAAAAGTACTGCTATAATGCCGCCTCGACCAGGGACCAAAGGTTCTCCCCACAGGGTAATCTTATTTAACAAAGGATGGGCCAGAGTAGCGCCCAGTACGCCGCCCAGAATGGGCGAACCGCCAAATTCCTTGGCCGCATTAACACCTACGAATAGATTCATGCCCCAGAAAACCGCACTGCCGGCCATGGCCAAAATCTGGACCACCGACTCCTCACCCCAGGCCGGCTGCCATTTAACGGCTATATTCAACAATCCCATAATAAGCCCACAGCCAATAAAAGCCGGAATTAACGGCATAAAAATATTGGCAATCTTTTTCAGGAAAAGTTTAAAGGGTGTGGCATTTTTCTCACGTATTGCCGCATGAAGAACTTTCCCATCTCCCACTTGTGCCTTCGTTATTGCTTCGTTTGTTTCTGGTGCATCCTGCAGCACCGTATCGTCTTCCTCTTGCTGCTCAGAACCTTGCCGGGTCAAAAGGCTTTGGAACTCAGTAGTTACCAATCCTGCTTTCCCCGGCCCCAGCACAATCTGCCACTCTTCACCCTGCTTATTGACGCCCAGAACTCCCGGGACTTTTTGTAGTTCCTCTTTGGTAAATTTTTCTGCTCCCACCTGAATACGCAGCCTGGTCATGCAATTTGTGGCCTGGGTAACATTCCCGGCGGGCCCCACTATTTTTAAAATTTCCTGAGCAATTTCTTTATTTGTCATAATTCCCTCTTAACCAATCAATAGCTTCCCTAGCCCGTCCCTGGACTTTAGTCAAAGCCAGGTCTGCTTCCCGGTCCGTGCATCCTGTGGCAGTCCGCACGATTCTCCGGGCTCTTGCTGCTAATTTTTTATTGGAAGCTTTCACGTCTACCATTAAATTTCCGTAAACTTTCCCCAGACGAATCATGGTTCCGGTAGAAAGCATATTTAAAATCATTTTCTGGGCAGTTCCTGCCTTCATGCGGGTGGAGCCGGTAACCACCTCCGGTCCAACCAAGGCCTCCAGGCTAATATCTGCCCACTTCCCCACCTCAGGATGATCTGTACAAGTAATGCTGATGGTTGGTGCCCCTTGCTTTCTGGCGTAGGCCAAAGCCCCGGCCACGTAGGGTGTCCGCCCGGAAGCAGTCAGTCCCACCACAACATCTTTCTTGGTAATCTTATGGGCCTCCAAATCTGCAGCGCCGCCTGACTCGGAATCTTCCGCCCCTTCCCGGGCACGAAAAATAGCCGGTGTACCGCCGGCAATAATCCCCTGAACCATTTCCGGTTCCGTGCTAAAAGTGGGAGGACACTCGGCTGCGTCCAATATCCCCAGCCGTCCGGAAGTGCCGCTGCCCACGTAGAACAATCGTCCTCCCTGACGGAGCCGGTCTGCTATAATATCCACAGCCTGGGCGATTTTAGGCAGTAAAGGAGTGATAGCTTCTGCCACTTTTTTGTCTTCGTTATTAATAATTCTCACCATTTCCAAAGTAGAAACCCGGTCAATGTGAACGCTTTTTTTATTCCGTTGTTCCGTTGCGATTTTATCTAAATCTATCACTTGTTGTCCCCCTATGCCAATGTGTTATAATTAATTAAGAAAAGCGGTGATAATTATGCAAGCAATTATTAATGGTAAACTTATTTTACCACATAGCGTAGAGGAAAAACATATTCTTATCTTTAATGACACCATTCAAGCCCTAGAAACCGGAGATAACTTTCAGGCAGAAAACTATGACCGGATTTATGATGCCCAGGGTCATTACGTGGCTCCCGGTTTTTTCAACATTCACCTCCACGGTATTAAAGGCGCCGATGCCATGGACGAAACTACTGCTGCCGTTGGTGCTATGGCTAAAGCTTTGCCTGCTACCGGGGTAACAGATTTTTTGCCTACTACTATGACCTATGATTTTGCCAGAATCGCCACGGCTTTAAGTAATATCAGAAAGGCCCGTGACCAAGAAGAAGGGGCCCTGGTCCGGGGCGCCAATCTGGAAGGCCCTTTTATTAATCCCCGATATAAAGGGGCTCAGGCAGAAAAATATATCCAAAAGGCAGATTTTAGTCTTTTGGAACCTTTTAAAGATATTATAAAAATTTTGACTCTGGCACCGGAAACCTTGACTGGCCCCGATTTTATTGAAACCTGTGTAGATAATGACATTATTGTTTCCCTGGGACACAGTGCCGCTACTTACGAACAGGCTCTGGATGCCCTCCGTTCCGGGGCCTCCCATATTACCCACCTGTTCAACGCCATGAGTCCTCTTCATCATAGGGCTCCCGGCCTGGTAGGAGTAGGCCTGGATACCCACGTGAAATGCGAGCTTATTGCCGATAACGTCCACGTGCATCCTGCAGTACAACGGCTAGTTTTCAAGGCTAAAGCACCGGAGAACATTATTCTCATTACCGATTCTATGCGAGCCTGTTTATTAGGTGACTGTGAAAGCGAATTGGGAAATCAAAAAGTTTACGTAAAAAACGGCAAAGCCACCTTGGCAGACGGCTCCATGGCCGGTTCCGTAGCTCCCATGAATAAAGTGGTAGCCAACTTTAAGACCAATACCAAAGCCGATTGGCCCACTGTCGTCAACATGGCCACCCTAAATCCGGCCACAGAATTCGGCCTAGATGACCAAATCGGCTCCCTGGAGGCTAACAAACTGGCCAACATCACCATCTTCGACGAAAACTGCAATATCTGCCAAACCTTCGTCAAAGGCAGGTCCGTATATAAAACATAGTAAGAGCTGCGGATAATTTTTCAATATTATCCGCAGCTCTTTTTTTGCGTGTATCTCTGACTTTAAACGACGATGGAGCACTAAAAACGGGAGGTCATACTCGACCAAAAGCAGATTGCCGATTCGCTCACAAGCCATAGGCGCAGTGAAGAATCGTGCCAAATCGCTTTCTTCGTAGTGGCGACGAAAAAGAGCCACGAAGATGATTGGCGCAAGCCGTAGGGAGAGTGACCGACCTTTTAGTGTCAATCGTCGTTCTTTTACTCTTGATTTTTACTTAAATCATAAAACCTTGTGAGCTCTTTCTGGAAGAACAGATTTACCGTTCCTACCGGCCCATTACGATGCTTGGCAATAATAAACTCTGCAATATTTTTATTTTCCGTTTCCGGATCATAGTAATCCTCACGATAAATAAACGCCACAATATCCGCATCCTGCTCCAAGGCCCCTGACTCACGCAAATCACTGAGCATAGGACGCTTGCTGGTACGGCTTTCCACACTACGGCTTAACTGGGACAAGGCAATCACAGGAACATCCAACTCTCTGGCCAGACCTTTTAAGGACCGGGAAATATCACTCATTTCCTGCTGCCTGTTGTCTGAACTGCGCTTGCTGTTTCCCTGCATCAACTGTAAATAATCCACAATAATAAGATCCAGCCCATTCTCGTTCTTCCAGCGTCTGGCCTTACTGCGCATTTCCAGGGCCGTAATACCGGGAGTATCGTCCAGCATAATTTTCCCATTGCTGAGCCTATCTGCTGCCTGAACAAGCTTGGGCCATTCCTCATCCTGCAACTGACCAATGCGCAAACGGGAGGCATCAATACCTGCTTCGGAGCAGAGCAGCCTCTGAACAAGTTGTTCTTTGCTCATTTCCAAAGAGAAAAATGCTACCGACTTCTTGCCCTTTAAAGCCACATGCTGGGCAATATTCAGTACCAGACTGGACTTCCCCATACTGGGCCGGGCCGCCACAATAATCAAATCGGAAGGCTGGAGCCCGCTGGTCATTCTGTCAAAATCTGCAAAACCGGTAGGCAGTCCCGTAAAAGCTTCTTTAGAATCATATAGCTTTTCAATACGGCCCATAGCGGCTTTTACCACATCTTTTATTTTAGATATTTCCCCGGTGTTTTTCCGATTGGCTACCGCCATAATCTTTTGTTCCGCCGAGTCAATGGTCTCGTCAATATCCGCCTCTTCTTCGTAACCGGTGCTGGCCACATCTGTAGCTGCGCTGATTAATTGACGGCGGAGAGCCTTTTCTTCCACAATCTTGGCATGGTACATAACATTGGCAGCAGTAGGCACGGCATTAGAGAGGGCGGTAATTGTAGCAGTGCCCCCTACCTCTTCCAATTTGCCTAACCGGCGCAATTCTTCCGTTACCGTGACCAAATCCACAGCCTGACTTTTCTCCCTCAGGGACAGAATGGCCTCATAAATAATCCGATTGTCCTGGCGGTAAAAATCCTCCGGCCGGAGGATTTCCCCTACTCGATCTATGGCATTACCGTCCAAGAGCATAGCCCCCAGGACACTTTGCTCTGCCTCAATGTTTTGCGGCGGTATTCTATCAATCATTGTCTTCCTCTACTTCTACGACAAATTTTGCCGCAATTTCCGGTAATAATTTAGCGATGGCATTAAACCTACCCGGGCCTTTAACCGGCTCCAGCAGTTCAATCTTTCTTCTGTCCACCCCTACCAGACCCGTCTGCTGCACTAAGGTTTCTGCCACATCTTTAGAAGTAATGGAACCAAACATCTTCCCATTGGCTCCTACCTTAGCCTTCATTTTGACAACAACCTTCTCTAACTGGGAGGCTAAAAGAACAGCTTCGTCCTTTTTTTGGGCAGCTCTGTGCTCCGCCACTTCTGCAGTCTGTTTCGCTTTGTTCAAATTTTGAGTGCTGGCTTCTTCTGCCAAACCCTTAGGCAGCAAATAATTCCGGCCATAACCTTCTGCGGTCTCAATTACCTGACCCTTTTTGCCCAGCTTCTTCACGTCTTGTAGTAGAATTACTTTCATCTTTATCATTCTCCTTCATTTGTTCTTCTGCCATTGCAATAATTTTGGGGATTAATTCATCGGCGGTAACGCCTTTGGCTTGGACCCCGGCCACAGTTTGGTGACCGCCGCCGCCTAATTCTTCCATGATAACCTGAACATTTACCGTCCCGTCGCTTCGTGCGCTGATACCAACGCCCTGGGCATTTTCACTCATAACTACGCTGACTTTAATATCATCCATGGTCAAAAGCTCGTCAGCCGCCTGAGCTACTATCAGGGGAACTTCCGGACTTTCCGGGGCATCCCTGAACACGGAAATTGCCACACCGGGAAGCGGGACCTTCATTTCCGCAATGATTTTGGCCCGGTTAACAATAGTCTGTTCTGTATCCCTAAACAGCTGGAATACCATTCTGGGGTCAGCACCGCTGCCTCTCAGATAGGCTGCCGCCTCAAAGGTCCGCTGACCGGTTTGCACGGCAAAGTTCTTAGTATCCACAATCAACCCGGCATAGAGAGCTGTGGATTCCACGGAGCTTAATTGCATTTTATCATCGTAATATTGGAGCATTTCCGTTACCAACTCACTGGATGAGGAAGAGGACGGCTCCATGTATTGAAGGATTACATCCTTAATGGCATCTTCTGCCCTGCGGTGATGGTCAATAATAACCTTTTTGCGAATGGCTTTCAGCACCTTAGGTGCCGCCGTAATCATTTCCCGGTGATGGTCCACCAAAATCAACAGACTGTCATCGCTAATATGTTTTAACGCTTCTTCTTCATTTACCACTAAGTCCAAATAGGGCTTAGCCTGATCCTTAGACACGGTTTCCAGTCTTGCCAGAGAAGATCCTTGACCGCTGGTGACAATATAAGTTTCCTTCTGGAGATCCATAGCCATTTTCGCCACACCAATAGACGCACCTATGGAATCATAATCCTCGTTCATGTGCCCCATAACGAATACTTTATTGGCAGCGCTTATGAGCTCATGGATAGCCTGAGCCACAATTCTGGCCCGTACCCTGGTATTCTTGGCCTGCACAGTTCCTTTGGCTCCGAAGAAGAGCAATTCGCCGCCCTGAGCCACAACGGCCTGATCACCGCCCCTGCCCAAAGCTAAATCCAGGCAGGACTGGGCCTTTTGCCCTAACCCGGAAAGATTTTTTTCTTCCCCGGAAATACCAATACTAATAGTGGGAGCCAGTTTGTTACCGACTTTAATGTCCCTCACCTTGTCTAAAACATCAAATTTGCGTTCTATAGTTTCAGCCAAAGCTTTTCTGCTAATAGCCAGACTATACAAATCATCCGCATAACGGATGTAAATACCTTTCATTTCATCCACCCAGCTGCCGATAGCTTTCGTCACTTCTACGGACAAATTAGCTCTGGTGCTTTCGTTGAGGCCTTTCATCACATCACTGTAATTGTCAAACTGCACGTAACAAATGCAGACTCTTTCTTCTTCATAGCGTTTCTTTTGCCTTTCCCGATCGGTAACATCCATCAGATAAACTACCACACCGGTCTCGTCGTTACTCTCTTCAGATGTAAGAATCCGGCGAACCAGCATATTATAAGATCTGTCCCCGATCTTAATCTGCTTATCTGTATCCCGCAGATGCAAAGTGGCAAATTTATTGTCCGGAGGCGGCAGAATGAGTTCCATGGCCGTGCCCACTTCACTGCTGGTTCCCGTGCATTCGGCAAAAAGCTTGTTTTTCCACTGTAATTGCCCTTGCTTGTCAAAAACCCCGATGCCCACGGGAATCCGATGAACGGCATAACTATTGGCACGTTCAATATTACGGACCACAGTATCCATATAGTGATTAAGCCAGGCTTCCATAATCTTGGAATGCCTCTGACTGAAATAATAAGCCACCAGCTCCATAATACAACCAATGGCCGCCCAGAAAATATTGGCGTAAATAACACCGCAGATAATAATGACAACGCCGGCTACGGCACCGATTATTTGCAGGTAGTTCCCAATACCGCCTTGCACTTTCTCCATATAGCTTCCTCTTTCTATTTTTCGCTTTCTGTAGGGCGCTTGCGCAATTTGCGAAAATCAAAAATTATATCATATGCCCCAACAATAACTGCCAGCTGAGAAAACAGCTGACTGAAAAACACTAAAAACAAACCGAGATAAAAAAGTCCCTTGCTTTTTTGCCTGGTAATAGTATACCAATAAATCAACGCTAAAGCATTGATTACCATTATAACATTAAAAAAGATAAATAAATTGTACCCCAAAATATACAAAACATGTTCCGGCCGGTTCCGCATGAGAAAAAGTAAACCTATAGCCAATAAATAAGGCAGAATAGCGGTTTTAGGCAGCTGCCATTGGGCAAAGGGCGGAAACCAGGGATAATATTCCCCCATTCTGGACAAGACTTTCCTGGCTCCCCAGTAATTAATCAAGACCGTAATAGGGGCAGAAAGAAAAACAATGGCCGGCAGGGATATTTTCAGCATTTTCGTGATGGCACCCATCTGGGCTTGCATTTCTCCCATTTGGGCCAAAGACATGCCGGTTTTTTTGTACAAATCCATGGTCAGAGAAAAACTCTGTTCCAAACTATCTGTAAGATTCTTTGCCACATCAATGTGCAGCAAGAAGTACCCGGCGGCAATGCTCAGCACAATGGAAACAATAGAAGCCATGGTGCCTACCAGAAGAATTTTCCCGGGACTCATGTTCCGCCGCATGCCTTCTCCCATTACCAGGCCAATAATGCCCAGCAGCAGTACTGTGGTTAAAGCAGTCAAAGGACCAACCAGCATAGCGATAATGGCGGCTGTAACCAATAAACAAAGGGTACTCCATTTCAGTCCATTTCGGCGACCGCATAAGATAATAGGCAGGGGCCAGAACAAATTAGTGAACATGCCCACAAGGGGAATATATTCCCCCGCTAGAGTAAAGATAACTGCTATGGCGGCTAAAATCGCCGACTCCACCAGGGCAGATGTTTTTTTGATTACCAAATAGGTTCCTCCTCAAGAAAAGATACCCCTATTTTACTATATTTCCACTAAAAAAGACAGACCATAAAAGGTCTGTCTTTCAGATTGCTTATTCAGCTGTAAACGGAAGCAAAGCAACGTTCCTGGCACGCTTAATAGCGATGGTCAGTTGACGTTGATGCTTAGCACAAGTGCCGGAGATACGACGGGGCAAAATCTTACCGCGTTCAGTAATGAACTTGCTTAATTTTGCTACATCCTTATAATCAATATCTTCCACTTTGTCTACGCAGAAAGAACAAACTTTTCTTCTGGGGCGGCGTCCGCCTCTTTCGCGTTTATTGGCATTGTTATTATTATACATTCTTTAACCTCCCTTGTTAAAATGGGATCTCTTCATCAAAACCAACGGTAGAACCGAAGCTCTCCATGCCGGTTTTCTCTTCTGTTTTTTCCTCTGTGCCACCGGCAGGTTTAACAGCGGCCGGGTTAGTCCCTGAGCTCTTGCGCTCAATGAACTCAATACGGTCTGCGATAACTTCGGTAACATAGCGTTTATTGCCGTCTTTGCCTACGTAATTACGCAGTTGTAAACGGCCTTCCACTAAGAGTCTTTGTCCCTTGGAAACATTGTTTCCACATAATTCCGCAGATTTACCCCATACAACGATGTTGATAAAATCTGCTTCTCTTTGTCCATCTTTTCCGGTGAATGGGCGATCAACAGCTAAGGTAAATGTGCAAACGGTTTTCTCCGTTGGTGTAATACGCACTTCCGGGTCCCTGGTAAGGCGGCCCATGAGGATAATCCTGTTCATACTAATCTACCTCCCTCTGCTTATTCGTCTTTTTTAATAATCATATGACGCAAAAGTTCTTCAGTAATCTTCATTACACGGTCAAGCTCTTTAACAGCTTTAGGTTCAGCACTGAAAGTGGTCAGAACATATAAGCCTTCTTTAAAGTCTTGAATCTCGTAAGCCAAGTGTTTTTTACCCAGCTTTTCAGATTTTTCTACTGTAGCACCATTAGCAACCAGCAAATCATCGAATTTCTTTACGACAGCAGCAAATGCGTCCTCTTCGATAGGTTTAACGATGTACATGACTTCGTAGTTATTCACGAAATCACCTCCTCCTTTGGATTTGCTCCTCTATCACGGGAGCAGAAGAAGTATATACTTTCATATATACAGCTTAAAGATTATAGCATTTTTTTAGAATTCGCGCAAGAAAGAATTTGGCTTTAGTAAGACGGTGACGCTAAAAGAGTCTTTTCTAATCCTATATCTAGGATTTTACTATTCACTATTGATTAGGTTTTCCACAATTTAACAAGGAGTTATCCACAGATACGGTGGATAACTCCTTGTTTTTGCTATTTATTTAAGGTTTTTAGGGTAAAATTACCTATACTCTATCCTTTATCCACATTATCCACAGCCTGTTGATAACTTGTGTATAATTTTGCATTTTATGCCAGAGCCACAAGATATAGATTTGTAGATTTATTCTTCAGTGGTTTCTTCTTCCCCGTCGTCCATAGGAGACACTACGGCCAAAGCAGCAAGCTTGTCCCCGTCATCCAGATTAACCAGCTTCACGCCCTGGGTATTCCGTTTATAGGTGGAGATATTCTTAGCTTCCTGACGGTTAATAACGCCGGAGGTTGTAATAAAGATTACTTCCTGGTCATTATTAATAATCTTAGAGCCTACAATTCCACCGGTTTTAGGAGTGATTTTCAGGTTGATGATACCTTTGCCTCCCCTGGTTTGCTTTCTGTAATCTCCCAGACTGGTACGTTTGCCCATACCTAATTCGCTGGCCGTAAGTACTTCTATGGCTTCATCATTGCAGCAGTCCATAGAGACTACCGTGTCCTCTTTGCGAAGAGAGATACCACGGACGCCGTGAGCGGTTCTGCCCATAGGACGGACATCCTCTTCACCGAAGCGGATAGCGTAGCCGCCGTTGGTAGCCAAAAGCACCTGACTATTGCCATCAGTGAGCTTCACATCAATGAGCTGCTCTCCTTCATCCAGATTAATAGCAATGAGACCGGCTCTCCGGGCAGAATTAAAGTCCTTAACAGGGGTCTTTTTCACGGTTCCTTGGTTGGTGGCCATGAACATGAATTTATCCTGATCTGCTTCCATATTATCTGCTACGGCAATAACAGCTGTAATTTTTTCTCCGCCGGTTACCGGCAGAAGATTAACAATAGCCGTGCCTTTAGCCTGACGCTTAAATTCAGGAATTTCGTAACCCTTTTGTCTATACACTCTGCCTCTGTTGGTAAAGAACAGAATATTATCGTGAGTAGTAGCCATGAAGATATGCTCTGAGAAGTCGTCGGTCTTGCCGCCGCCCCCCATTACACCCTTAGTGCCTCTGTTCATGGTCCGGAAGTTGGATAAAGCCTGGCGTTTTATGTATCCTTGATGGCTAATGGTAATAACCACATCTTCCTGAGCAATTAAATCTTCCACATTGATTTCGCTGGTATCGGGAACAATATCGGTTCTTCTGGCATCTCCGAAACGCTTTTTCACATCCAGCATATCTTCTTTGATAATGCCCCAAACCTTTTGCTCATCTGCCAAAATACTCTCCAAATAAGCAATGGTTTCCAACACATCGTGATATTCGTCTTCAATCTTCTTTCTTTCCAAACCGGTTAGGCGTTGGAGTCTCATGTCCAAAATAGCCTGGGCCTGCTTGTCGCTAAGCTTGAACCTCTCCATTAAGGCTTCTTTGGCAATATCGGCGTTTTCGCTTTCCCGAATGGTAGAAATAACCGCATCCAAATTATCCAGGGCTATTTTTAATCCTTCCAAAATATGCGCCCTGTCTTTTGCCTTGGCCAGTTCGTACTTGGTCCGGCGAGTAATAACTACCTTTTGGTGTTCCAGATAGTATTCCATAATTTGTTTCAGATTCAAAATCCTGGGATGGTTATTTACCAAGGCCAGCATAATGATACCAAAGGAATCCTGCATCTGGGTGTGTTTATACAGCTTATTTAAAACAATATCCGGAACCGCATCGGCCCGCAGCTCAATAACTATCCGCATGCCTTTACGGTCACTTTCGTCCCGTAAATCCGTAATCCCTTCAATAGTCTTATCTTGAACTAAATGAGCAATATCTTCGATTAATTTTGCTTTGTTCACCTGATAGGGAATTTCGGAAACGATAATTTTATGCTTATTTTTAGGCATGGGTTCGATAGTGGCTTTGGCTCTCACCTTGACCACGCCCCTGCCTGTTGTATAGGCAGACTTAATACCGCTTAAGCCAAGAATCTGAGCTCCTGTAGGAAAATCCGGGCCCTTGACCTTGCTCATCAGGTCTTCCACGGTAGCCTCGGGATTATCAATGAGCATAATCAGGCCGTCCACTACTTCCCCTAGATTATGAGGGGGAATGTTGGTAGCCATACCAACGGCAATACCTGCAGAACCATTAATGAGCAGAGCTGGCACTTTAGAAGGCAGAACCACTGGTTCTTTCAAAGATTCATCATAGTTAGGGATGAAATCCACAGTATCTTTTTCGATATCTTCCAGCATCTCCGTAGCAATTTTGCCCATACGGACTTCCGTATAACGCATAGCTGCCGCCGGGTCACCATCTACGCTGCCAAAGTTACCATGGCCGTCCACCATTAAATACCTGGTAGAGAAATCCTGAGCCAGACGGACAATAGCATCATAAACAGAGGAATCACCATGGGGATGATATTTACCTAAAACATCACCGACGATACGGGCAGATTTTTTGTAGGCCTTCGTAGGTGTCATCCCTGCTTCGTTCATGGCATAAAGAATACGCCTATGAACAGGCTTCAGGCCGTCCCGAACATCGGGCAAAGCCCTTTGCACAATAACGCTCATGGCGTAATCGATATAGGACTTTTGCATTTCATCTTCCAAATTGACAGGAATAACCTTGCTGGCTATGGGTGTCCCGTTCTGATTTTCGTCCACTTTCTTCACCAATCCTTTTTCTCTATTTAAATAATAAATCGTAAACCTGTTTGCCAATAAGCAAAGTGGTTACTGTTAAATACAATGGTTTGACATAGGATGCTCCTTTAGCAATAGCGAGCTTGGCTCCCATTCTTGCCCCGATTATCTGTCCTGACGCCATGGTAAGGGCATAAGGAATATTAATGGAACCGGTTAAACTAAAAACTAACAGTGCTCCCAAACCGCTGGCCAGGTTTAAGGCCTTGGCATTGCCGGCGGCGAAGACAAAATTAAAACCTAAATATAAAAACATAAAAATTAAAAAACTGCCGGTCCCCGGACCGAAAAATCCATCATAAAATCCAAGACCAAAGGCAAGAGTTACTACTAGCACCGCAACTCCTGAGGTAAAGTCTTTCAACTTATTAACATCGCCCCAGTCTTTCCGGCGATAGGTATACACCGCTACCACCACCAAAGCCAGCACAACGATGTTTTTCATAAGTTTTTCCGGTAATAAATAAACCAGATAAGCACCTAGCCCTGAACCCAAAAAAGACAAGGGAACTAATTTCATGACGGTTTTTTTATCAATACGATTGTGCCGCCAAAAAGTAAAAGCGCTGGTAAAGGTGCCGAAAACGCTGCCTAATTTATTGGATCCCAGGGCCGTAGCCACCGGAAGCCCTACTGCCAACAAAGCAGGCGTAGTAACCAATCCTCCGCCGCCTACCACTGCATCAATAAAAGCACCGATAAGCCCGGCTCCAAAAACAAAAAACAAACAGCCTGTTTCATATTCCCACATAATTAGGTACCATCCTTAAAATTAAGGTAAAAACCAATGCTGCCTTTCGTACAACTAACTGTCATGGTCTCTTGCTGCATAACATTACTGATTGCATAAGGATGTGTCATCAACAAATCTGCCTGCTCTAAGGGCCATTGGACCCCTTCTACGGAAACCTTGTTCTCCGGCCCCAGGGGCAAGAGACTCACCGCATGAGGCAAAACACCCGCTACCGTAAAAGCCGCTTCTTCTCCTGCTGCCAAAAGCAGCATTACCTCGGAAGCATCGGCTAAAAGCACCGCTCCTTGACCTCTTTGTTTAGCCGCATACAAAGAAAAAATATTAGCATATAGATGATCTGCCCTGCCTCCCCAAATACCGGTGGCAATTACCACAGCGGAAAGAGGCAAATCCTGCAAAACTAAGGTTAAGTCTGTATCGTTTTTCGCCGGAGGAAAAGTTTTAATCACAGGATTGGTTGCGGCAATAGCCGCCCAGTCCGCCGGATTCACGCTGTCTCTGTCCCCATAAAGATAGGAAACTTTGATTCCTGCCTCCCGGCAATAATCGGCACCCCGGTCTGCCGCCCACACTGTACAATCACGGGCCATAGTTGCCAGCCAATTTTTGTCAGGTCTGCGGCCTCCGGCCACAATAAGACTTTTCTTTTCGTAACATGGGGCTTGAGGCACTGTAAAAGTACCTGCCGGTAACTTAATCTGCACAGTTCCTTCACCCTACTTTCAATTAGAAATCCAAATTAGTAACCTTACCGGCATTTTCTTCAATAAATTGCCGTCTGGGTTCTACCTTATCTCCCATTAATACGGAGAAAATAGCATCAGCATTGGCAGCATCTTCCATCTGAACCTGCAAAACCGTACGTTTGCTGGGGTCCATAGTGGTTTCCCATAATTGCTCCGGGTTCATTTCGCCTAGACCTTTGTATCTCTGTACGTAGGGACTATTGTCTCTGCCTACTTCGTCCAGCTTCTTCTGCAATTCATCATCACTGTAAGCATAGGTATGCTTCTGGCCTTTTCTGATTAAATACAAAGGCGGCTGAGCAATAAATACATGACCGGCTTTAATCATAGGCTGCATAAAGCGATAGAAGAAAGTCAAAAGCAAAGTACGAATGTGAGCCCCGTCCACATCAGCATCGGTCATAATAATGACCTTGCCGTAACGGGCCTTGCTAATATCGAATTCGTTACCGATACCGCAGCCAAAAGCGGTAATCATGGAACGAATTTCGTTATTGCTGAGCATCCTGTCTAACCTGGCTTTTTCTACGTTCAAAATTTTGCCCCTTAAAGGCAGGATGGCCTGATATTCCCTGTCACGTCCCTGCTTAGCAGAACCACCGGCGGAATCACCCTCTACAATATAGATTTCCGTGTCTTCGGCGCTTTTGCTGGAGCAGTCCGCCAATTTGCCGGGAAGGGCACTGACCTCTAAGGCACTCTTTCTCCTGGTTAAGTCCCGGGCTTTTCTGGCAGCAGCCCTGGCTCTGGAAGAAAGAATGGATTTCTCCACAACCTTCTTGGCCACTGCAGGATTTTCCTCAAAATATTCACCTAAAGCATCACTGACCATTGTGTCAACAATACCTTTAACTTCACTGTTACCTAATTTTGTTTTAGTCTGGCCTTCAAATTGAGGGTCCAAAACCTTCAGACTCATAACGCAGGTCAAACCCTCCCGTACATCATCGCCGGAAAGATTTTCTTCGTTATCTTTTAGCATCCCGTTTTTTCTGGCATATCCATTAATGGTTCTGGTCAAAGCCTGTTTCAAACCTACTAAATGGGTACCACCTTCTTCGGTATTGATATTATTAACGAAAGTATAGATGTTTTCCGTATAGCCATCCGTGTACTGCATAGCCACTTCTACAATATTATTATCTTTTTCTCCTTCAATATAAATCGGTTTTTCATGAAGGGGTTCTTTAGCCTTGTTCAAATATTCTACAAAAGAAACAATACCGCCCTCGTAGTGGAATATTTCATCGGCACCGGTTCTGTCATCGATTAATTCAATCTTAATACCCTTATTCAAGAAAGCCAGCTCTCTGATTCTCAGCTTCAAGGTATCATAACTGTAAACAGTTTCCGTAAATATGCTGTCGTCAGGCCAGAAAGTCACGGAAGTACCGGTTTCTTTGGCATCGCAGGTTCCCTTCTCATACAAAGGCTTGACTGTCTTACCCTTGGCAAATTCAATAGAATAAATTTTACCTTCTTTACGGACATCAACAATCATAGATTTACTCAAAGCATTCACGCAGGAAACACCTACTCCGTGTAAGCCACCGGAGACTTTGTACCCGCCGTCGCCGAACTTGCCCCCGGCATGCAAAATAGTCATAACTACTTCGATAGCAGGTTTACCGGTTTTATGCATACCTACAGGAATACCTCGGCCATTATCAATAACCGTAATACTATTATCCTGATGAATATAAACCTTAATATGATCGCAGTAACCGGCTAGAGCCTCATCAATACTATTATCAATAACTTCATAAACCAAATGATGGAGACCTCTGTTGCTAATGCTGCCGATATACATGCTGGGACGCTTGCGAACTGCTTCCAATCCCTCTAAAACCTGTATTTGGTCAGCGCCGTAATCTCCATGGACAGCAATTTCTTCTTCGATGTTAATTGTGTTTTTAGCCATAAAAACCGAACCTCTCCTTTTAACAATTATCTGTTCTTTAAAGTCAGGCTGGAAATACTTGACAAGATAATTTTATCCGTTGTCAAAATACAACTTACCGGCTCAAATTTATTAGTTAAATCTATAATATTTTTTTCGCACAATTTAGGCTTTAAAAAAAACTTATAAATATTAGCTCTTTTTTTCTTAATATCAAAAATACCTATTATCTCATTTTTGTTTATTATGTAGTTGTTTCCTAGATGGAGAAACATAAATTCTGCTCCTTTTGTATCTTGCCAAAGCTTTCTTCAGTATTTCTTCTGTAACTTGATCGGGGGTTAAAGATCTTTCCAGCATAACCGGAAAAAGCTTTTCTGCAGGAGTTGCTTCTTTTTTTAAAGCCTGCCAAATTGCATTTTCCAGCAAAGAAGCTTTAACACCATTAAATGTTATTCTATCACAATTTACCTGTTTTACACAATCACTATGTTGTAACCATGGTACCCTACACAACATTTTGTGAATTTGCTGCCGAATAACGCCGGCCTCTTTTCTTTCGCAACAGCCGCAGATTTTTTCTCCCGGCAAAAGAGGCACGCCACATTCAGGACATCTTCGCTTAGGATCAAGTTTGGGAATAAAAGGTCTTTCTTCTACTTGCTCTACAGATTCTTCCGCTGGCAGGCTTCCTGTAAAAAATTTTAAATCTTTTAACTTAAAAGCATGTTTACGTCCAGCTTCCACAGGCATAAAGCCATTAATTTTTCCCAATACTTGTTTTTTTAACATTAAAAGATTATTGGACCAGGCAGCATTATCTGTATTCACGGTTAACACCCCGTTAATGAGTCGAACAGGCTGGGCGTGTTTAGCAGTAACTTCTCCTACTATTTTATCCCAATTAGCCCGAAGATAATACAAAAGGTATTTCTCCTTAGAAAAATTGGTTTTTAGACCTTTTAATATCCAACTTTCCAGTTCCTTCACATTATTCCTCACTTATACTACCATTTTTCACATAAAAAAACTTGCTGTCAGGTAAATATTTTCCTAATTCTTTATCATTCACAGTCAAAAAAGTCTGAACTTTACCATTAATAAAAGTTAATAACTGCTTACGTCTGTTAATGTCCAATTCACTCATAACATCATCTAAAAGCAACACAGGATATTCTTCTTTGCTTTCTTTGATAAATTCCAGTTCTGCCAATTTTAAAGCTAAGGCGCCGCTTCTTTGTTGTCCCTGGGAGCCAAAAGAACGCAAATTATTGTTATTTACTTTAATAACCAAGTCATCCCTATGAGGACCAATACTGGTATAACCGCGTAAAACATCTAAATTTCGCCTTTTTTTTAATTCCTGCAGATAAAATTCCTTAAATTCTGCTTTTTCTTGAAATTTATTCTCAATTTCACTATCTTGTGCTGTTTTTAAAAGATAATCAATACTAAAATTTTCTTTAGCTTCGGTAATTTTGCTATAAATTTCTGTAGTTATTTTGCTGACTTTCTCCAAGGCAACCAAGCGAATCATCACAACTTCTGCAGCTACGTCAGATAATTCCCCATCCCAAATTTTGAGCTGTTTTTCATCTGTTTTTGCTGTTTCCCTGGCGTTTTTAAGAAATTTATTTCTTTGCGACAATATTTTATTATACTTAACTAATAACTCGTAATAATATTTATTAGTCTGAGCAATTTCCATATCTAAAAATTTTCTTCTTAAACCAGGTTCTCCTTTGACAATCTGTAGATCATCAGGGGCAAAAAGCACTACGTTAAACAGTCCGTAATGCTCCTTAGCAGAAATTTTTTTATCATTGAAAAATATTTCTTTTTTCCATTTATTCAGTTGCTGCCATCTTTTTACGGTAATTTTATTTTCCGTGTAATTATTAGTGAACTTAACCTCAGAACAAAAACTGTCAGTGGTAAATCTAACCAATTCATCTTCATTTCTGGTTCTGGCCGGCAGACCAAAAGCAGTATAATAAATAGCTTCCAGAAAATTGGTTTTCCCCTGGGCATTATCACCGTAAATAATATTTATATTATTATCCAAAGGTAAACTAACACTTACATAATTGCGAAAATTTTCCATTCGCAAATTAGTTATTTTCATAAGCTTAGAATATTACCCTTACAGGAGTAACGATATACAAATAATCTTCTTCACTGATAGGACGCAGGCAGGCAGGGCTTAAGGAATTATTCATTTCCATGGAAATCCCTTCACTTCCTGAATTTTTAAGAATATCCATTAAATATTTAGAATTAAAAGCAATATTTAAACCGTCTCCGGAAGTGGTACAATCCACTACTTCTTTGCCTTGTCCTAAATCGCTGATACCACTGGTTAAAATAATATTATCTTTACCGATAGTCATACGAACAATATTATAATCGTCTTTAGAAAACAGAGAAACTCTCTGTACAGCTTTTTCCATATCCTGACAAGTGAATGTAACTTTCGTGGAAAAATTAGGAGGAACAACCCGACGGTAATTGGGGAAAGACCCTTCAATCAGGCTGGATATAATTTTCAAGCTGCCTATTTTTACCTGAATCTGTCTGTGCTGTAAAGATAATTCCACATCTTCCGGGATATCCTTATTTAAATTATTGGCAATTTCTTTTAATAAACGAGAAGGAATAATCATAGAATACTCAGTATCATCAGCATTATCCAAAGTAACTGTCTTAATTGCCAGCCTATGAGTATTAGTACCTACACAAGTAATGCTATTGCCCTTCTTCTCCATTAAAACACCGGTAAAAAGCGGTCTGCTCTCATCAGTAGAACAAGCATAAATAGTCTTTTTAATTAAATCACTGATTTTTTCTTCCGGGAAAACAAGGGCTTTGTCTGCGGCAAATTCGGGAAAGGGCGGATAATCGTCTTTTTCCATCAGAGGGATGCTGAATTTACCCTTTTGAGAAGTAATGTTTAACTCGGTATCAGTGTCATTTTTTTCCAGAAAAATAGTTTCCTTGTCAAATTTTGCCAACAAATCGGAAAATGATCTGGCGGGAACTAAAATATCTCCATCACTTTCTCCCTGAACTTCACAGATATCACTCATAAAAAAATTTACATCCATAGCAATAATTTCTAAAGCATTACTTTGCAAAATTAAATGGATACCGGAAAAAATAGGTGCATTAGGACTGGAGGCAATAGCTTTTTTGACAATATTTACCTCTTTTGCCAATATGGTACTTTCACATGAAAATTTCATTTTTTTCCTCCTTAAGGATTTATTATCTATTATCTTTATATTTTATAAAAAATAGTATTAGTAGTATTAGGCTTTGTGGATATGTGGAAAAGTGGTTTAGAACCGCATTTTATCTAGATTTTTTTGGTAAAAAAGTTGTAGATAACTTGTTGTTGGTTATAAACATATTAACAAATTTTTCTCTTATTGAACTTATACACAAGTTTACTCACAGCTTTTTCACAGGTTTATCCACGAACTGTTGATAACTATTTTTTTAAACGTTCAGCCATTTCTTCTATGAGAGATTTTAAATGTGGATCAATTGCCATATCTTTAGAAATTTTCTCACAGGCATGAATAACCGTGGTATGATCCCTGCCTCCGAAAAAATCCCCTATTCTCGGCAAAGAGTAATCTGTCAGTTCCCTGCATAAATACATGGCTATCTGTCTGGGAAAGGCTACATTTCTCGTTCTTTTTTTCGCCAGAAAATCATCTTTTCTGATTTTAAATCTAGCTGCTACCATTTGTTGAATAGCGTCTACGGAAATTATTTTTTGGGCAGTATCGAGATTAAAATCCTTTAAAGCATTTTTAGTTAAATCTATAGTAATGGGTTTCTGGGAAAAATGAGAATAAGCGATAACTTTGGTGTAGGCCCCTTCTAATTCACGAATGTTTTTAGTAATAGAACTGGCCATAAGGAGAATAACATCTTTAGGAAAGGGAATATCGTCTTTGGCAGCCATATTATGAAGAATGGCCATACGAGTTTCCAAATCAGGCGGCTGAATATCGGCAATAAGCCCCCAGCCGAATCTGCTGGTTAATCTTTCTTCCAGAGTATCCAATTCTGAAGGTTTTCTATCGCTGGTTATAATAATTTGCTTATCTGCTCTGTGCAGAGCTTCAAAAGTATGGAAGAATTCTTCCTGGGTACTTTCTTTTTTCCTTAAGAATTGAATATCATCAATGAGCAGTACGTCAATATTACGATATTTATTGCGAAAAGCTTCTGTGGAATTGTTTTGAATGGAATTAATCAGCTCATTAGTAAAGGTTTCGCTGGAAATATACAGAACTTTCATTTCCGGGTTATTTTTTAAAATTCTGTTGCCAATGGCATGCATTAAATGAGTTTTCCCCAGTCCGGAGGCACTGTAGAGAAATAAAGGATTGTAAACTTTGGCCGGGGCCTCGGCTACAGCCAGGGCAGCGGCATGGGCAAATCTATTGGAATTGCCTATAACAAAGTTTTCAAAGACATATTTCCCTACCAGGTTGGAATGAAAAGGCTCTTCCCGGTAGGAAGACGTGGGCTTTTGCTGGACGGCGGGCTGTTCTGCAGGGAAAAGTGAAGGTTGAGGTTCAGTTTTTTCCTGAGCTGCCAGGATTTGCAGTTTCATTTCTTTCTGGCAAATTGTACTGATCAAAGCCTCTAATTCATTTTTATATTTGTTCTCAAGCCATTCTTTGGTAAAAAGATTATCCACAGTAATAGTTAAAGCATCGCCGGTCAGACTGGTAGGCGCTGCTGTTTTAATCCATTTGGTATAACCAGGTTGATCGGGACTCTGGGCTATCTTTTCTAAAAAAGAGTTCCAGATTTGGGACATGTTTATATTATTCATTTTCGGGTCTTCCTTTTTCTGTTAATCGCTTGTATATTATACAACATTTAGCCTTAAAAAGAAAAACGTTTTTTCTGTGCATAATTTTTTTATCTGTGTATAACTTCAAATGGTAAACAGTCTTTTCAACAAGTAATAATCCGCTTGAGAAAAGTTATCAACAAGGAGAGGAAAAAATCCTCTTGTTATAAACAGCTGTGGATAACTTTAAGATACCATCCCCTACTCGATGGCAGTATTTTATGGATAGAAAGTTTTTAAGAGGCTGAAGAAAAAAACAGCAAAAAATTTTTCTTTTGTGGATAACTTTTTCCGCCCAAAAAGGGAAATTTAGAAAAAATATGTTTTAATGTTGACAGTTTTGTGTTTCTAACTTATAATCTTGATAGCTGTCGATTAGGCGTGTTTGAAAAGGAGCCGAGGCGGCATGTAAAGATTCAACTACCGTAGGAACTACGGAAAATGACGCTTGTGGAGATGATGTAAGGCGCAAACGCTTGTGTTATGCGCAATCGTCAGTGAAGCAAGAATCTCGTTATTTCAGTGGCGGGAAGTTCAAAGCTGTCAAAAACGGTAAAATACTGTTTTTTTAAACAAAGATTTTGGCAAGGAGGTAAGTAAGCATGAAGAGAACTTTTCAACCTAACAATACCAGGAGAAAAAGGACCCACGGTTTTAGAGAAAGAATGAAAACCAAAGGTGGACAACAAGTCTTAAAAAGAAGACGCGTAAAAGGCAGAAAGAAGTTGTCTGCATAATATGTAAATGGGCCGCCTGAAAGCGGCCTATTTTCTAATGCAGACGGTATAAGTCCTTGGAAAAGAAAAAGTATGGTAAATTCACAAAAATACAGCGTGTAAAAGCTGCTCTTTTATTTCAGAAGATATATAAGAGTGGCCGTTCGGTGGTTGATTCTTACGGAGTTTTTTATATTCTCCCCTCTGGGGACGGACAAGGCAAAATCGGTCTGGCCGTAGGCAAAAGAATCGGTAACGCTGTGGTTCGCAACCGAGTGAAAAGATTAATGCGGGAAACCTATCGGACCCATCAGCAGGAGCTTTCTCAACCGGTATCTATTATCTGGGTGGCCAGACAAAGGCTTGCCCATGGGGATTTATCAACCTTTGAGCGTGTGTTTAACCGTTTGGCCGCCAAGGCCGGACTTTTACGGGGAAAATAAGGAAGGTTCTATGAAACAGATAGCGATTGTGCTAATACGTTTTTATCAAAAATGTATTTCACCCCTCTTCCCTCCTCATTGCAGGTTTTATCCCACTTGCTCCCAGTATGCTTTGGAAGCTGTGGAAAAATATGGTTTTTTAAAGGGTGGATTTTTGGCCGTGAAACGGATCCTAAAATGTCACCCCTATCATAAAGGCGGCTATGATCCTGTACCTTGAGGACCCGGGCGGCAATGAGTAAAATCAGAGAACAAATTAAGGAGTGATATTTTGGAATTTTTAAGCTCGATGGTTCAAGAATTTGTCAAAGTTATTTATAGTTTTACCCAGACACTGGGCTTTCCTAACTATGGCTTAGCCATTATTCTTATGACTGTTTTGGTCAAAATAGTCCTCTACCCTTTAACGGCGAAACAGATTGCTTCTACAAAAGCAATGTCTGCTATGCAGCCTAAGATGAAGGCCCTGCAGGAAAAATACAAAGATGATAAGGCAACTTTAAATGCCAAATTAGGTGAATTGTACAAGGAAGAAGGGGTCAATCCCCTAGCCGGCTGTCTGCCGCTGATTGTACAAATGCCTATTATGATTGGTATTTTCTACGGTATCAGGGATTTTAATTACATCGGGCCTGCTAACTTCCTCTGGATGTCCAGTATTGCCGATCCGGATCCCCTGTATATTTTGCCCATCCTCTCTGCCCTGACTACATTCATTCAGTCCAAGCAGACCATGCCTTCCGGCGAAGGTTCCAATGCCGCTCAAGGCAAAATCATGTTGTATTTTATGCCGATTTTCATTGGTTATATCAGTATTAAGTTTCCTGCCGGCTTAGTTTTATACTGGGTTGTTATGAACATAATGCAGATTGCTCAACAAGCTATTATGACGAAGAAAGCATAGAATAAAGGCGGGATTAGGAGGTAAAACGATGAAAGTTGTAGAAAAAACCGGAAAAACAGCTGATGAAGCTGTGCAAGCAGCTTTAGAAGAATTAAATGTGCCTCGTGATCAAGTAGAAATAGAAATACTAACAGCATCCAAAGGTTCCTTATTTGGTCTTTTCGGAGGACGGGAAGCCAGAGTGAGGGTTACTTTGCATGATGACTCAGCAGCAGGCGAAACCAAAGCACCGGCAACGGTGGCAGCACCGGTAGAAACAGAAGCTCCGGAGGCCGTTCATACCGAAGTTAAAACAGAAAGTCCCGAGGACGCAGCAGAAAAAGCGGCGGCGGTTGGGGAAGCCAGAGAATTTTTACACAAATTATTCCAATCCATGGGTATGGATGTTACTATTGAAAAGTTCTTTGCCAAGGAAGAAAGCGGCACCATGTTCAAATTGCACGGAGCAGGGCTGGGAGTATTAATCGGCAAACACGGCCAAACCTTGGATTCCTTACAGTATTTAACCAATCTGGTAGCCAATAAGCACACCAAAGAGAGAGTGCGCATCATCCTGGACGCGGAAGATTATCGTAAACGCCGCCAGGAAACATTGGAAAGACTGGCTCAGAGCCTGGCTGCCAAGGTGAAGAGAAATAAAATCAAAGCGGCCTTAGAGCCCATGAATCCTTACGAGCGGAAGCTGATACATATGTCCTTGCAGGATGATCCGGAGGTCATAACATATAGCGAGGGCGAAGAGCCTTATCGCAAGGTCATAATTGCCTTGAAAGACAAAGAATAAATACATGAGAAGCGGGAAAACAGCGACCCTCGTATAGAGGCTTTAGAAAATTAATTGCATATTGTACAGTAGAGTGTCAAAGACTCCGGTGATTATTACATCTGCCAGGAGTCTTTTTTTTGGAGGTAATCATGGAAGAGACCATTAGTGCGATTGCTACGGCCTTGGGAGAAGGCGCCGTAGGTATCATCAGGATCAGCGGGCCAAAGGCCTTGGATTTAGCAAATTCCATATTTCAAGGGAAGGGCCCTTTGAGTTTAAAGGCGGCCAGGCATTTGACCTATGGCCATATTGTGGATGAAGAGAAGAATATTGTGGACGAAGTGCTGGCTGTTTTCATGCCGGGACCCCATTCCTATACCGGTGAAGATGTGGTGGAAATCCAGTGTCATGGCGGAGTAGAGGCCTTAAAGTGTATTTTGGCTTTAACCTACCGGGTAGGAGCGCAGCCGGCGGAACCGGGAGAATTCACCAAACGGGCCTTTTTAAACGGCAGGTTGGACCTAACGGAAGCAGAAGCTGTTATGGATATCATCCGGGCCAGAAGCTCTCAGGCTTTGTCTGTGGCCATTCGTGCCCAAAAGGGACAGTTGTCCCGGCAGGTGAGCATAATCCGGAAAGGCTTAAAAGATCTAATCGTACATTTGGAGGCAACCATAGATTATCCGGAAGACGATATTGAGGCGGTAACCTACGGGAAGGTGGCCGAGGGCATTGGCACTGCCATGGGAGCCATTGACGAGCTTTTGGCTCATGCCCACACGGGACGAATCATGCGGGAAGGGCTGAGAACGGCTATTGTGGGCAAACCCAATGTAGGGAAGTCCAGCCTGCTGAACTGCCTGCTCAAGAGCGATAGGGCTATTGTTTCTTCTGTGCCGGGCACTACCCGGGATGTGATTGAAGAGCAAATGCTCATCGAGGGAGTGCCGCTTATTCTGGCAGATACGGCGGGACTGCGGGAAACAGAGGATTATGTGGAAAAAATCGGGGTGCAAAAATCCAGGGAAATACTAGCTGATGCGGAATTGGCCATTGTGGTACTGGACGGGTCCGGACCTTTGGATAAATCCGACAGGGAGCTGCTGGATTTAATTAAAAATAAAGAGCATGTGATAATTATTAACAAGGGAGATTTGCCCGCCCAGCTAGACAAGACGCCTTTGGAGCAAGAATATGGCAAGGATAATATTCTGGAATTATCCGTAAAAACCGGAGAAGGAGTCCAGAACTTTATAGAATGGCTTCAGAGCTATGTTTATGGACAGGAAGGTTCTGCGGAGAAGGGCATCTTTGTGCAGAATGCCCGGCAGGAGGATTTGCTGCGGGAGGCCAGAGCTTGTTTATCGGAGGCCCGGCAAGGCGCTCATGACCAATTGCCCTATGACTGTATAGAAATAGATACCAGGGAGGCAATGGCCAAACTGGGAGAGATCACCGGGGAAGCAGTGCCGGACGAAGTTATCAATGAAATTTTCGCCAGATTCTGTCTGGGCAAATAGAGTTTTGCATATTGGTAGGAGGCTTAAAAGCATGATAGTTGATCATTATAATGTAGTTGTAGTGGGGGCCGGCCACGCCGGTGTGGAGGCGGCTTTAGCCGCGGCCAGGCTGGGACAGAAGACTTTGCTGGCGACTTTGTCCATGGATAATATTGCCTTAATGCCCTGCAATCCCTCTGTAGGGGGCTCTGCCAAGGGGCAGCTGGTGAGGGAAATAGATGCTTTAGGCGGGCAGATGGGTATTTGTGCCGATGAGGCCTGCATTCAGATGCGGCTTTTAAATACCGGTAAAGGCTATGCCGTTCACGCCCTGAGAGCTCAGGCAGATAAGCTGTACTATCATACTATTGTGAAAGAAGTAGTAGAGAATCAGCCTAATTTGGACGTAAAACAATTAATGATAGACGAGATAATAGTAGAAAATGGACAAGTAGTAGGGGTAAAGGCAGAAACAAATGAGATATTCGAGGCTGATACTGTAATTTTGGCTACAGGAACCTATTTGCGGGGTAAAATACTCTATGGAGAAGTGGCCTATATGGCAGGGCCCAATGGCCAGCGCAGCGCCATGAATCTTACAGGGTCTTTGGAAAAGGCAGGTCTGGAACTAATGCGCTTCAAAACAGGGACACCGGCCAGAGTAGATGCCAGAAGCCTGGACTATAACAAAATGCAGATACAGAACGGCAACCCGGAAACTTTGAATTTCTCCTTTATCAGTAAGATTAAAGAAAGACAGCAGGTTCCTTGTTATTTGACCTATACCAATAACCGGACTCATGATATTATCAGGGAAAATCTCAGCCGCAGCTGTATGTTTAATGGTACCATAGAGGGAGTGGGGCCCAGATATTGCCCTTCCATTGAATCAAAAATAGTCCGCTTTGCCGATAAAGAACGGCATCAGCTCTTCATTGAACCGGAAGGACTGCATACTAACGAGGCCTATGTCCAGGGCATGTCTTCTTCTTTGCCGGCAGAAATTCAGGTCAAGTTCATGCAGACCATACCCGGGCTGGAACATTGCAAAATGATGAGAGCAGGATATGCTATAGAGTACGATTGCCTGGATCCTTTGCAATTAACCCCATCCCTTGAACACAAGAGAATCAAGGGACTCTTTAGTGCCGGCCAAAGCAACGGCACCAGTGGCTATGAAGAGGCGGCGGCCCAAGGCCTCATGGCAGGAATCAATGCGGCATTAAAATTAAAGGGCAAACCACCTTTGATTCTGGGACGCAGCGAAGCCTATATCGGTGTTTTGATTGATGATTTGGTTACCAAAGGCACAGATGAACCCTATAGAATGATGACATCCAGAGCAGAATACAGGCTGCTGCTGCGTAATGATAATGCGGATTTGCGGTTAACCCAAAAGGGCAGGGACATAGGCCTGGTTACAGATGCTAGATATGGAGCTTTTACAACAAAAAGGGGCCTTCTAGAAAGAACACTGGATACCTTGTCTAAAGAAAACATTTCTCCCAATGAAGAAAACCAGGGTAAAATCACCGCTATGGGCAGTGTGCCCCTGAAGTCCTCTGTCAGCCTGGAGGAACTGTTGCGCCGCAAAGAAATAACCTATGCAAAAATGGCAGAAGCCTTTAATCTGCCGGGATTACCCAAAGAAGTGGCAGAACAGGCAGAAATACAGGTTAAATATCAGGGCTATATTACCAAACAAAGACAGGAAGTAGCACGGAGCCTGAAATTAGAAAGCAAACTGCTGCCGGAAAACATAAACTACAGTGCAATCAAAGAATTATCCAACGAAGCCAAGGAAAAACTGGAAAGAATCAGGCCTGTGTCTATAGGGCAAGCCTCCCGTATTTCCGGTGTTTCCCCGGCAGACGTAAGCATTCTCATGATTCAGCTGGAAATGGACAAAAGGAAAGGGGAATAACCATGGATTTCAAGACAGCACTTGTGAGCAGGGGTCAAGCAGCAGGGTTTTCCTTTACTGCTGACCAGGTGGAGCAATTTGCTATTTATAGCCAAATGCTTTTGGAAACCAATAAGGTTATGAATCTTACTGCCATTACGGAACCGGAAGAAGTAGCAGTAAAGCACATGATAGATTCTCTCTTGGTTTATGACAAAGGCGCTTTTCAAGGCAAAACCATAGCAGACGTAGGAACAGGGGCAGGCTTTCCCGGCTTGCCTTTAAAAATCTATGATTCTACCATTAAAGTCACCTTAATTGATTCCTTGGGGAAAAGATTAAAGTTCCTGGAAGAAGTAATAGGTGTTTTGGGACTCACTGATATTAGCTGCCGGCACTTAAGGGCAGAGGATGCAGGGAAAGACCTGCAGCTAAGGGAAAGGTTCGACATCGCCATAGCCAGGGCCGTGGCACCTTTGCCCGTGCTGGCAGAATATTGTCTCCCTTTGGTTAAGGTAGGCGGCTGCTTTTATGCAATGAAAGGCAACAAGTATGAAGAAGAAGCAGAAGAAGGGAAAAGAGCCATTGGTATTCTGGGGGGCAAGATTAAAGAAAGCAAAGAAGTGAAACTTCCCGGGCTGGAAGATAAAAGGGCAATAATATTGGTAGAAAAAGTCAAAAAAACTCCCTCTGCCTATCCAAGAAAAGCAGGAACTGCACAAAAAAATCCCCTATAAACCTGAAAACACGCATGGTTAAGCCGTTTCAAAAGTCAAAAGAGCAATGTTTCACGTGAAACATTGCTCTTTTGACTTTTGACTTTAGAAAAACATTTGGGAAAAAGCAGGTCTTAATCTATAAATCTTCTATCCTTTGTGTTAGAATAGAAAAGTGAAGAAATCGGATTTAAAGGAGTGAAAAGATTGGGAAAAGTAATCGCTATTGCCAACCAAAAGGGCGGCGTAGGAAAAACCACCACTTGTATTAATTTGGCAGCTTGTCTGGCAGAAAAAGGAAAGAAAGTTTTGCTTTTGGACTTAGATCCTCAGGGCAATTCTACCAGCGGCACAGGGATTGATAAAAGCACCCTGAAACACTGTATGTATGATGTTTTAATCAAAGAATTTCCCTTAAAGGATGTTATTATAGCAACAGCCTGGGAAAATCTCTGGGTAGCTCCTTCTACTATTAATCTGGCCGGGGCAGAAATTGACCTGGTAAATCTGGAAAACAGGGAAACCCGGCTGAAAATGGCTCTGCAAGAAGAAAAAGAGAACTTTGACTTTGTCTTTATTGATTGTCCTCCTTCTTTAAGTCTCTTGACTATTAATGCCTTAACGGCAGCAGATTCTATCATTATTCCTATTCAATGTGAATTCTATGCTCTAGAAGGCGTGGCTCTCTTGATGCAGACCGCAGAGAAAATTCAGACCATGTACAATCCGGATTTAGAGCTGGAAGGAATCCTCATGACTATGAGCGATACCAGAACCAATCTGAGCAATGATGTTCTGGCAGAGGTACGGGAACATTTCCCGACGCTTCTTTACAAAACTATTATCCCCAGAAGCGTGAGACTGGGTGAGGCTCCCAGCTATGGTCAGCCTATCAATGTATATGACCCGAAGTCCAAAGGGGCGGAAGTATATAGAGCATTGGCCAAGGAGGTACTGAAACATGGGAAATAGAAAAGGCGGGTTGGGAAAAACCGGACTGGATAGCGTCTTTAGCAAAAAGGATATGATTATAACTCCTAAAAAAGAGGAAGCAATTAACCAACTGGCAGTTAAGGATTTAACACCCAATCCTTTTCAGCCCAGGAAAACTTTTGACAAGGACCAAATGGAAGAATTAATTGATTCCATAAAAACCAGCGGGATTGTGCAGCCTTTGATTGTGCGCAAAAAGGCAGATGGCTATGAAATCGTAGCAGGAGAACGTCGTTGGAGAGCTGCCCAAAAGGCAGGATTAACCACGGTTCCGGCCATTGTGCGGAAGTATAAGGATACAGATATGGCAGAAATCGGCCTTATTGAAAATCTGCAAAGAAGTGATTTAAATCCCATGGAAGAAGCCAATGGCTACAAAACCATGATGGATGAATTAGGTATGACCCAGGCAGAAGTAGCCAAACGATTAGGCAAGAGCAGAACAGCTATTACCAATGCTTTGCGGCTTTTGAAGCTGCCTGATAAAATTAAAGGCTATTTGGCAACCAAAGAGCTTACCGTGGGGCAGGTACGGCCCCTCTTGGCCTTTTCCGACCCGGAAGACATGGAAAAAATGGGTACTTTGGCTGTGGAAAGCGGGTTAACGGCCCGTATTATCGAGGCTAACATTAAAACAATCCTCGGCGGCCAACCGGGTACTATCCCCCAGGGCGTAGTTGACTGGGAGGGCAAGCTTTCCGGAGATGAGGCAGAAAGTAAAGATAAATTAACCGTAGAACGGCACAAAAAAAATAAGGCCACGACGAAAAAGGAAAAAGCTCAGCAGAAAAAACAGCAAAAGGCCCAGCAAAGCCTGTATATGAAAGAGTTCCAAGAGGCTTTGATTGAGCGGTTGAGCACTAAGGTTAACATTCAGGAACCAAAAGGGAAGAATAAAGTGGGAAAAATTGTTGTAGAATATTACAGCGAGGATGATTTACAAAGGCTGTATGATTTGCTCCTGGGGACGAAAAACAATGTCCTAAGTCACAAAACTACAAAATTTACCGGCACATTCCATATTTAGCAGCAAACGAAGAATTGCTCAGCAAGTAAATATACTGATTTATTCAGATATTTAAAATGACATATGCACACACGTTATGCACACAAAAAAGCACGCCTAACTCACGACTGAAGTCACGAGTGTGTGGCGTGTAAGTGCATCAAAAATGAAATGAGGAAATAGACTAATGAAAGGTCTTGGCACATTAGTAAATGTCTTAACAGTGGCAGCAGGGAGCTGCCTGGGAATTTTTTTGGGCCGGGGAATTCCCGAGAAATACAGGGAAACGATTATGGCATGTCTGGCTCTGACTGTAGGCCTCATCGGACTGCAGATGGCCCTCAAAACTCAGAATATTTTAATTGTGATTCTCAGCTTGGTATTAGGCTCAATTATGGGCGAATACTTCCATCTTGAAGATAAATTGAATAATTTAGGAAACTGGCTGGGTAAATATATGGGCAAAAAAAATAGCCGGGCTTCCGGAGCGGAGGCGAGCAAGGAACGCTTTGTAGAGGGCTTCGTCACATGCAGCCTGCTTTTTTGCGTGGGAGCCATGGCGATTGTAGGCTCACTGCAGGACGGTTTGTCCGGGGACCCATCTACCCTGTATGCTAAAAGCATGCTGGATTTAGTCAGCTCCACCATACTGGGAGCAACCTATGGCATTGGGGTGACAGCGTCCGCTCTTTCCATAGGAGTATATCAGGGACTCCTTACAATTCTGGCAGGTGTTGTAGGACCCTATCTTACAGAGCGGGTTATTACCGAAGTGACGGCTACAGGGGGACTGACCATTGTAGCCATGACCATTAACATGCTAAAATTAGGCAAAATCCGTATTGGCAACATACTACCGGCCATTTTCTTAGCAGGCGTATTTGCAGCTATTTTAGGATAGTATTACTCCCTGCTCACTTAGTGGGATTGTACGAGAAAAGCAGGGAGTATATTTTAAAAATAAAATGTATATTGTATACAAAGAAAAAACCAAGAGGACTCCTCTCTTGAGGAGATACCCTCTTGGGCCGAATGGCGGTCTTGCAGGAAGAAGTAAAGATATTTACCCCTTCATATAATATATGTCCGGAGGAAGGCGCTATGTGCAAAAATTTTTCTCGGAATTAGCACATAACAGAGTTGTATTGTAGGCAAAAAGATAAAAATTCGCAGATAAGGATTTTTAGCAAGCTTCAGGCAACATGGCAATTGATAGAATATAATTGCAAGCAATTTAAAAAAGATTAAACTACCGTAGGAACTACGGGAAGTAACGCTTGTGGAGACGGTGTCAGACGCATGAGCTTGTGCTATGCGCAGTCGTCAGCGAAGCAAGAATCCCGCGACTTCAGTCGTGGGAGGTTCAAGTTTTGGATTTTGAGAAAGGCAAGCTACTTGCATTGGCTAGTGGCAAGGTGTATAATATTTACGTTACTTATTTGGGGTTATAGCTCAGTTGGTTAGAGCGCATCGCTCACATCGATGAGGTCTACGGTTCGAGTCCGCATAACCCCACCATACTTCTCCAATCTTTTGATACAATGTAAAAGTAAAGGCTCTTTTCCTTAATTGGAAGAGAGTCTTTTTTGCGTCCGTTAGAGTAGTAAAGATATATCGGCAGATGATATAATCATTAGGTACATTCAAATATTTAAACGGAGGTGTTTATTTATGTCACGTCATGAAGTAGAATGCTCTTTTTCTAATGAAGGAACAAGGAACGAAGTACGTATGCGAGTAGTGGATAGATTAGCGTTGGAAGAGGCGGGGACAGGAAAGGACGAAAATGCTTCAAGGTATATTTACTACGTTGAAACTTTAGCGGACGGTAATAGAGTTTATTTGCAGCGACCGGCTAATCTGCATAATGGTTTTGACTTTTTGGTGTGTGTTGAAAATATTAATTATGCCGTAGCTGGAAAACGGAGAAGGAACTATCCTAAACATCAAGATTTTGGTGAGGATTTAGAAGCAAAGAAATTAGAAAATCCTGAGATGTATAAAAAGCTGTATAAATTACTAGAAAAGGTATATCTATGCCATGATATTACTGATGAGGATATTCAGCCGTTACACTTCACTTCCGGTTATTCTCCTGAGCATATTCTAAAGGCCATCAAATGGTTGTTCATTGAGCAGGATATTCGGTATTGGAACTACTCCGGAAGGAACATGACATGGGGTTTAGTACCACAGCCATAATACAAACAGATTTTCGTATTCTCGTATTGCTATTATTCTAAGATTAGAATATAATAAAAGTCATGAAAAGATGGAGGTAAATAACCATGGAATACATGACAGCAAAAGAAACAGCAGAAAAATGGAACATTTCCCAGCGTAGAGTATCAACCTTATGTATGGAGTGCCGTATTGCAGGCGCAGAGCGGTTTGGCAATATGTGGAAAATACCTATTAGCGCAATAAAACCAGAGGACAAAAGAGAAATTCCTATTTTAATAAATGACGGGAAAGCTAAGCCTTTTGTGAAATGGGCGGGGGGAAAAAAGCAAATCCTAGCACAAATTAGAAGCAAGTATCCTGTGGGATTAGGAAAGACTATTACGAAATATGCAGAGCCGTTTGTAGGTGGTGGTGCAGTCCTTTTTGATATTCTTAATACATATAAGCTCAAAAAGGTCTATATCAGTGATGTCAATGCTGAACTGATAAACACGTATTCTGTGATTCAAAAATCCGTTAATAAGCTAATTTCTGTTCTTAAAGAGTTGGAAACTGAATATAACACGAAAGACCAAGATAAGCGCAAAGAGTATTACTTGGACAAAAGGAATAGGTTTAACTATCTGAAGTTTTACGGAGATTTCACAACGGATTTAGAAAAGGCAGCTTTGTTTATTTTCCTGAACAAGACCTGCTTTAATGGCTTGTACAGAGTTAATAAAAAAGGCGAATACAACGTTCCTATGGGCGTTTATAAAAATCCGTTGATTTGTGATGAAGATAATTTAACGAGGATTTCTGAGCTATTGAAGAATGTGAAAATTGTCTGCGGAGACTATAAAAAAGCAAAGAAATTCATAGACGAGAAAACTTTTGTTTATCTAGATCCGCCCTATAGACCACTTACACAAACGGCTGCATTTACCGCTTACACAAATGATGGCTTTTCGGATAAGCAGCAGGCGGAGTTGGCTGAGTTTGTGGACTCAATGGCCGCTAAGGACGCCAAAATAGTTGTTAGTAATTCAGATCCTAAAAACACCAATGCCGAAGATAATTTCTTTGACGACTTATATTCAAAGTTTAATATTGCTCGTATAGAAGCCAACAGAATGATTAATTCACAAGGCAAAGGACGTGGCAAAGTAAGCGAGCTTTTAATAGCAAATTACTAGGAGGCTTTATGACGAGAAACTTTGAAGGATGGTTAGGAACATTTAGAAAGAGTATTTCTGATTACAAATATTATGTGGACTTTGAAAAAATATATGCAAATGTGGAAGATTGCAAAATCGAATTAAATATACTTAATTCCCTCATTGGCGCTAAAGATATTAAATCAGAATTTAAACAGATACTAGCTAAATATCCGGAAACACTCAAGTGTATTCCACTTCTTTTGGCTGTAAGGACTAAAGAAATTTACGCCATTGATGATGAAGGTGAATTCATTTATTCTTTTAAGAAAATGAATTATTC
>DAIQMR010000006.1:0-93249 GCA_036788835.1 Acidaminococcaceae bacterium | reverse complement strand
CTTTTCCGGGATTAATTCCAGAACATAGTGTCTTTTGTACCGTACTGCAATTGCACTGCCGAAAAATGTAGCCCAAACAAAAGTAATAACTGCTAAATCGTTGGCCCAAATCATTGGTAGTTGAAGAATATTTCTGCCAACTACTTGCATGAAAATAATGAGCACAAAACCAGCCACAGAAATTCCGCCAATTATACGGCTAGTTTTTTCAATAATATTTTCTATTTTTATATAAATTTTCTGTACTTCAGACATTACTTCACCAGCCCTCCCATACTTATTAGTAACGCTCAACTTTAAATATAATACTCCTGTTTACAGGAGTATTATATTTATCATTTATAATTGCTAAATAAGCTACTATTTGTTAGCATTCTTAATAAGCTTTAACAAATCTTCTCCTTTGCACTGCTTAGCAATTTCGTCATATTTAGGTTCAACTAAAGCCTTGAATTCTTTCTTATCAACATCACAAACTTTAACGCCATGTTCTTTTACTAAACTACCCAGTAAAGTGTCATCCGCTTTATCAGCGATCTTACTACCTTCTATTGCAGCTTGTTCGCAAACTTTCTCCAAAAGTTCCTGGAATTCTTTAGGCAGCTTCTTGTATGTAACATTGCTGCAAGTAATATGTGTAGGTGTGAATTGATGAGTTGTCTTAATATGATAAGGAGCTACTTCATACAGAGCATTACTATTATAGCTGGCAAGCGTACATTCGAACGCATCAACAGTATTTGTTTGCATTGCAGAATAAATATCGTTGAATGCCATAGAAGTAGGAATTGCCCCTAATGCAGCCCACATTACAGACTCGGTAGGTGAAGAAGTAACACGCATCTTTAAGCCTTTAAGATCTGCAACTTTTTTAATTTCTTTTTTGGCATGTAAATCACGTTGTCCGCCATTGCACAATGCCAACAAATGCAGGCCTAATTTCTTTTCGTCATATTTCTTTTGAATATAAGCAAATACCTGGCCCTTTTTATCCAAGCTCTTTTCAAAGGCATCACGGCTGTTAAACAAATACGGCAGTGCCAGCACTTGCATCTGGCTCACAAAAGGAGCGGCGTTTTGTGTGCCGCCGATAACCATATCCAGAGATCCTACGCGCATATCATCAATTGTTTTTTCATCTTTTCCTAACTGCCCGCCAGGGAAAACGGAAACTGAAATAGCGCCTTTAGATTTTTCTTCTAATTCTTTTTTGATGAAATTAGCCATTTGTACCCATGCATGCTTATTGGAAGTAACTGTTGCAATTCTGATTTTGTATTGGCCTTTAGTATAACTGCCTTTTTTAGCAGCCGCATCCTGTTTCTTCCCACCACATGCCGTTAAACTTAAAACTGTTAAAATCGCCAAAAGTGTCGCTAAAATCTTCTTCATAAATCATTCCTCCTCACAATACTTAGTTTATATATATGGCCTCCTGCTTACCTATTAAAAGGTCTCGTCCCTCCTTTTACCGATGAAGTCGTTTTCATCATCTATTTTTTGTTTCCAGCATAATATCGAGAATTTCGTTGTTGGTTTCTTTCATCCCCTCTTTAGCAAGACGCCCAACATTAGAAATTGTCTGTTCAATATCGTAACCTAAAATCCCATCTCCGCCTTTATACATCTGCCCTTTGGTATACATTTTATACCCTACGATCCCGGCTTGTACAGAAGCTACAATTTTCCCGGCGCAGGAAGAACCTGCCCCATCACAAATCATTCCTGACATAACAGCGAGAGCATTGGACACCGTAGCACAAACTCCTGTAAAACCTGCACCGCACAAATATGCTATGCCTGCCCCGGCCCCTGCCCCGGCACTCACTGCACCGCAAAAAGCCGATAAAACACCGATAGGTGTCTTTTCATGTATGGAAACAAGATTCGCCAAAGCCAAAGCACGATACAGCTTTTCCTTAGATGCCCTTAATTCATTGGCATACACAATAACAGGTACAGAAGCCGTAATGCCTTGATTCCCGCTTCCCGAATTAATAATAACTGCTTCTTCACAACCGTTCATTCGTGCATCAGATCCTGCGGCAGCCATAGCGATAGCCCTTGTCTCTACTTGATCTCCAAAAAGTCCCAAAAAGGTTTTCCCTACATTGGCCCCATAATTTCCTTTAATTCCATGTTCAGCAATGGCAGTGTTTAATCTGATTTGGGGTTCGATAATTAGTTCTATATCTGCTATATCAACACTGTTAACAAAATCCCAGATATCCTCCATATCCAAAACACTACGGTCCGTAAATTTGCTTGTATCAAGTTGTGTCCCTTTATCTACTATCTTGTTACCATCCTTTTCCACTAAAACAATATTGGTATGATTATTGGCAATGCGAACTTTCGCATAGTGATTGCCCTCATAGAGGGTTACAAAGATATCGAAGACACAGCCTTTTTCAATATGGTTAATTTCAATGGGAACAGTGGCGGCAAATCTTTTGATATCAGAAATTTGTTCCGGTTTAACATCAGCAATAACTTCCAATTTTTTGTCGGGATTCCCTGCTATGATTCCTGCCGCGGCCGCAACGTTAAGCCCGCGCAAATCGCCGGTATTGGGAACGATAACGGATTGCACATTTTTAATAATGCTGCCGCTCACATCAATAACGACTTTATCCGGCAGTGCTCCCAAGGTCTTTTTTGCATACGCTGCTGCGTAAGCCAAGGCAATAGGTTCTGTACACCCCATAGCAGGCAAGAGTTCCTCTTTCAATATGTTGATATAGGCATCATATTTTAAATTATTTTTATCCATTGTAAGCTCCTCTTTAATTTTATTCTCTATTCGTAGTATAATACCTAATATGAGTTTCGTGAAATTAACGTTTGCGTACATTGTTATAAAAAATATTTATATGTTTGTGAAAGGATACTACAATGGAGATTCGTGAATTAAAATCTTTTTTACAGGTTGCTCAATGCAAAAACATTTCCACTGCCGCTAAATCTATGGGCTATACACAAGCAGCCGTTACCATTCAGATTAAGCGTCTGGAAAAAAGTTTGCATGCTGATTTATTTGACCGAGTAGGCAATAAAATGTTTCTCACTGAACAAGGACGGCAGCTCTATACCCATGCCACAAAAATCGTAAAAGACATTGATAATGCCACAGATATAGTCAGCGGCAACAAAGAGCCCTCTGATACTATCGTAATTGGTACCATTGAATCAATCTGTGCTTCTATCTTTCCTAAAATCATCAGAAAATATCATTCTTTATATCCCAAAGTCGATATCAACGTAATCATAGGTTCTCCCATAGATCTGCTCCGTGAAATGGATAATAACGCTATCAGCATCGTCTATTTCATGGACCAAAAGCGTTACGATACTAAGTGGGAAAAGGTTATTGAGAAACCCGCAGATATCGTATTTGTGGCTTCCAAACGTTTGCGCATAAAACAAAATACACCCATGAAATTAAAAGACATAATTAAACAACCATTTATTCTGACGGAGAAAGATGCTAGTTATCGTTATGTCTTAGATCAGCTTTTGGCAGCTAAGGGGCTGAAAATCACTCCTTTTCTAGAATCTGCCAACACAAATTTTCTTTTAAATATTTTACGTAAAGAAAAAGCCGTATCCTTTCTTCCCAGATTTTCCATAAACGAATATGTGCAAAAAGGAGAATTAAAAATTATTCCCGTTGAAGACTTCCACCTCAGTATCTGGCAACAGGTTGTATATCGCAACGACCGCTACCTGACCAATGAAATGAATGCTTTTATCAAATTGATAAAAGAAGAAGAAAAAAACCAGCTAATAGACTAGCTGAGTCAATTAGTGCCTGGAACAACAGAATAGCTCCGCCGCTGAAATAAGCGGCGAAGCTATTCTGTTTTATTTCTTACTTTTTAATTTTCACATCAATCTGATTATGTTCGTAGACTATCTCAATGTGGTCTCCGGACTTAATCTCTCCGTCCACGATTTTCTTGCTGACCACAGTCTCAACTGTATGAACAATCAGCCTCTTCAAAGGACGAGCACCAAAAGCAGGATCAAAGCCTGTATTGGCCAGATATTCCACTGCCCCGTCGGATGCGGTCATAGTAAGCTCCATTTGGTTATGGAGTCTGGTGCCCAATTCGTTGAGAATAAGCTTAACGATATCTTTTATTTGGGCTTTCTGCAAAGCTTTGAACACTACAATATCGTCAACCCGGTTCAAGAATTCCGGGCGGAAGAATTTCATCAGCATTTGCTGGACTTCTTCTCTGGAAATCTCACCCTTTCTTTCCATGATTTCGTGAGAACCAATATTGCTGGTCATAATAATCAGGGTATTCTTAAAGTCTACATTCCTTCCCTGACCATCGGTTAAACGACCATCGTCCAATACTTGCAGGAGCACATTAAATACGTCGGCGTGAGCTTTTTCTATTTCATCGAAGAGCACCACAGAATAGGGATGACGGCGCACCGCTTCTGTTAATTGACCCCCTTCTTCATAGCCTACATAGCCGGGAGGAGCGCCAATCAAACGGGAGACTGTATGCTTCTCCATGTATTCACTCATATCTATACGGATAATGTTTCGCTCATCATTGAACAAAACTTCAGCCAGTGCTTTAGCCAGCTCAGTTTTACCAACACCGGTAGGTCCCAGGAAAATAAAGGAACCAATGGGCCTGTTAGGGTCTTTAATACCGGCCCTGGCACGAATCACAGCCTCACTGACTGCTTCCACTGCTTCGTCCTGACCGATAACTCTCTTGTGCAAAATCTCCGCCAGATGAATCAGCTTTTGTTTCTCCCCCTCTACCAAACGGGTAACGGGGACACCTGTCCAAGTGCTGACTACTTTGGCAATATCGTCTTCGTCCACTTCTTCTTTCAGCAGCCTTTTGTCATTGCTGTTTGCTTTTTCCAGCTCCGCCAATTGCTTTTGGAGACTGGGCAGACGACCGTATTTCAATTCTGCCAATTTGTTCAAGTCATATTCCCGCTCTGCTTTTTCCATTTCCTTATTGACAGAGTCGATTTCTTTCTTCACTTCCCTAACCTTGGCAATAGCAGCCTTTTCAGCGTCCCATTGTTTGGTCAGGGCATCGTTGGCAGCTTTCAGCTTTTGCAGTTCTTCTTTAATCTTCTCCATGCGCGCCTTAGACTGAGCGTCTGTTTCTTTGGACAAAGCCTGCTCTTCAATTTGCAATTGCAAAATACGCCGCTTGCTTTCATCCAATTCCACCGGCATGGAGTCAATCTCCGTGCGCAGTCTGGCTGCCGCTTCATCCACTAGGTCAATAGCCTTATCCGGTAGAAAACGGTCATTAATATATCGATTGGAAAGTACCGCGGCCGCTACCAGGGCAGCGTCTTTGATTCTCACACCATGGTGAACTTCATAACGTTCACGAAGTCCACGTAAAATGGAAACTGTGTCTTCCACACTGGGTTCCTTCACCAGTACAGGCTGAAATCTACGCTCTAGGGCACTGTCCTTCTCGATATATTTACGGTACTCGTTCAGTGTGGTCGCGCCAATGCAGCGCAGCTCACCTCTGGCCAGCATAGGCTTCAAAATATTGCCCGCATCCATAGACCCTTCGGATGCGCCGGCTCCTACCACTGTATGCAATTCATCGATAAACATGATGATTTGTCCTGCGGACTCGGAAACGATTTTTAAAATCTTCTTCAGCCTTTCTTCAAACTCACCTCTGTATTTGGCACCGGCTACCAAAGAAGCCAGGTCTAAAGCATACAGAGTTTTATTTTTCAGCATTTCCGGAACATCCCCTGCCACAATACGACGGGCCAATCCCTCAACTATGGCAGTTTTGCCTACGCCCGGCTCACCAATCAAAACAGGGTTGTTTTTCTTCCGTCGGGAAAGTATCTCAATGGTACGGCGAATTTCATCATCCCGGCCAATAACCGGATCCAAAGCACCTTTTCTGGCTTTTTGGGTTAAGTCCTGGCCGAATTTTTCCAAAGTCTTTTTGTTTTCATCATTGTCCTGACCGCCTTGGTACTTGGCATAGAGCTCATTGACCAATTTACGACTGATACCGTATTTCCTGCACAAGGAAACAACTTCTGTGTCACCGTCTTCTACCAAGGCACTGACCAAATGTCCCATATGTACTGTTCCTTGACCTGCCTGCTGTTCAGCTACGGCAAAAACTCTGGCGTAGCCCATGCTCATCCGCAAATCATCTGTACCTTTTACCTGAGGTATTTCCTGCACCAAGTGTTTAGCTTCCCGGCAAAAAGCATCTGTATCTATATGCAGAGTCTTTAAAACATAGGGGAAAAAGCCATCATTTTGGCCACATAAAGCAGCCAAAAGATGCTTGGAAGACACCTCTTGATTGTAGTTCATGACAGCCTGTTGTTGAGCTGCCTCTAATAAACCTTTTACTTCTTCATCATAACGTTCTAAATTCATAATGTCCACCTCCGACAAATTATCTGAAACACAGGAAAATAAGAGGATTTACAAAATACATAATTGCACTTTTCCTCGCAAAATAGTATGATTAAGCAAATAGCAAACTCAGGAGGTTCCCATGAAATCGTCCATTTATATTTACCATTTGTTTGATGTAGCTGACGAAATTAATTTGGATTTGGTTGAAGCTTTATGGACCAGTCGCAATAAAATTGCTTCCCGTTTACGTCTGGAAAAAGTTTCCCCTCACTCCATTTCTTTTAAAGATCCCCCGGTTCTTGTAGAATTGGGTAATCACGAAATAACTTTTGCCGGTATTACCTATTTGGCAGAAATCAAAGCCCGTATTTTTGATTTGGGCGTTGTTAGCTTAATTATCAAATTGGAAGTTCCCGAAGACTTAACCTATGACCAGTACGTTGATCTGGCTATTGCCGTTGGCAAATTGCCGGAAGACGTGATTCTGGAATATATTCAGGCCACTTCCGAAACCATTAAACCTGCCTGCACCAGGATGCGTATTTCTGATTTCGACGAGGACTTCGTTGTTTATTACTTTAACGATGCCCTGCCCGAATGGGATTTTGCTCCTATTCTTGATAAGGATAAGTCTCCATTGAGTCCTGAAACTATCCGGGATAGTCTGGCCAACCATTTCTCCTACGGAGCCGATGATGAAACCTACCTTACCTGGGATTCTGCCATTGTCTTTGATAAAACAGGCAGCATGGACTTGCCTGATCTTTTGGAATTCGCCAATGCCCAGTTCCTGGAATTGCGCTACTATGACGATGCCTTGAACAAAGCCATCGACCACACCTACGATGAGCTGGATGCCGCCAATAAAAGCGACAGCGGAAACAGAGCTTCTTCCTATCGGCACATCCGCAACAATCTAATGGAGCTGATGGCAGATATGAGTGTTCTCACCAGTAATATTGACAACGCTTTACAGGTCACAGAAGATATTTTCAATGCACGGGTTTACAGCCGCTATATGAAGCTCCTCAGAACTTCTGTCTGGCGTGAAAACATTGAGAACAAAATCAGTGTTATCCAAAGATGCTATAACCTGCTCAATGAAGAAGTGCTTATGCACCGCTTTGTGAAAATAGGCTACACCTGCGCCGGCCTTTTAATCGCAACAGTATTGCTGCTTATTTACTCAATATTTATTCAGTAACATTTTTTCGCTATCATTAGCGATATGCCCTCATCGTCATATATGTGGGACTTTCTCGAAAATGCTCTGGATAAAAATAACAACAGGAAATGGTATTTTCCCTTTCCTGTTGTTTATTTTACTCCTTAAAAGTCAAAAAGTCAAATACTTTTTGCTTTTTTGACCTTTAGCTATCAGACTTATTCTCCAGGGTTATTTAGGTATTAAATTCATGCCTCGTGAAAGCTATTTGCTGTGGTGTTCATGCGTCTCAAAGATTATTTTGTTATAAGGTCCATGCCTCTTTGCCACTTGCTTCTTGTTTCCGGAATAATGGTAAACTGCTTTTTACAGGCAGTCAGAAAAGCAAATAAATCTTCCTTGGTGCCTTTTTTTATTTCCAATTCCACTTCGGCAATGGGTTCGTTACCCTGTGTGGCAGAAATTTCTCCTGTGTCAATGGCCATTTCCAGAACAGTTTGCTCGGTTACCTGCAAGAGACAAAGTCGCCGTGTGACCACAATATGAAATAATTCCCGGAGTGCTGTCCCTGCTAAAAGCGTCCTAAGTTTCTTATCTATTTCCGGGTCAAATCCCATAGTGATAATAGTTGGACCGGGCAAAGGCACTGTGTATTCTCCCCTGACGGAGAATCCTTCCCTGTTTTGGCCCTTGGTTTTAATTGTAGCCTCATAGTCTTTATTGGTTTTTCTGATGCGATAGGCCAAACCTTGGTTTTTCAGCCGGAAATCCGGGGTATCATAGTACCTATTTATGATGTTTAAAGTTTTCTCACTGCCTGCTATACGTTTTCCTGTCACCAGAGTACTTGCAAGCAAACCGGATAATTCTTGAGGTTCTATTAAAAGTTTAACTTCCATTTCGGTCTCTTTTGGCATAGTATTTCCTCTTTTCTCCGGGAAAGATTTACTAATATTATAGCACGAAAAAACCACTTCATTTTGTGAAGTGGTTTTGTTATGAGCAGGATATACTGCTCTTGTAATTTAATTTTTATTATCCGGTCTTTTCCTATGCTCTGCAGCTTTTTCAATCTTTTCTCTTACATATTCAGTAATAAGCACATTAACATCGGAAACCTCCGCCATGCCATGGCGCAAATTCTTTTCTACAAAGGGATACATTTTTTCCAGCTGCTTCTCGATATCCACAAACTCTAAAACTATGGGCAAATTAATAGGATCAGAGAAATTAATCAAGAACCGGCGCTCCTTGCCCCTAATTTCACTGCCATAACCGCCTACGCACTTATAAGCAGTACAGCCGGCAATTTTTTGCTTTTCTGCTTCAATCATTAAAGCCTTGTAGAAAGGAATATCCCCATAGAATACATCTTCGCCCACATATACAGTTAATTTTTTTACTGTCATAAACTCCGACATTTTGTATCACCCTTCCCGCTTAGTTTGTATATTAATATTTTAACATGGTTTTCGAATTTTGGTAATACTTATTTTGACTTACTAGTCAGCTGCTTTGGTGGGAGATGCTAAAACTTCATTCAGGCTGCCGGTTCTATAGCCTTGTAAATCCAAAGTTACATAGCTGAAGCCGATTTTCTTCAATTCAACAAAAACTTTTCTCCGATGCCCGCCGTCGGCAAAAAAGTCCATGTCTTGCTGATCAACTTCCAACCGGGCCAAATCTCCGTGACTGCGCACCCGTAAATGTCTGAACCCGAACTGATGCAAATAGGACTCTGCCTTGTCCACTCTTGTTAATTTTTCCTTAGTGATAGCTTCTCCGTAAGGAATCCGGGATGCCAGACAGGCTGCTGATTCTTTCTGCCAGGTGAGCAGACCCATTTCCTTGGATAGAACCCTGATATCTTCCTTGGTCAGTCCTGCCAGCTGCAGAGGGCTGACTATTTTCAGCTCTTCAAGTGCTTTGAGACCCGGCCTGTAGTCTAGTCCATCATCGGCATTAGTACCATCCGCAACGTAGGGAATATGCAGGCTTTGTGCCAAGGCAAGGACTTGGGAAAAAATCATTTTTTTGCAGTAATAACACCTATTAGGTGGATTAGCGGCAATTTGTTTATCTGCCAAAGGATCTGCTTGAATAATGCGGAAGTTGAGACCAGCTTTGACTGCAAATTCCTTAGCTTCTATCATTTCCCGGGAAGAAGCAAAAGGTGATTCCACTGTCACGGCAACAGCTTTGTCTCCCAGGACTTTAGCCGCTGCAGTTGCCAGAAAGGTTGAATCAACCCCTCCGGAAAAACCTATGACCACAGTTTCCAGTTTTTTTAGTTCAGCGATTAAAACTTTATACTTGCTTTCCAGAGTCATTACCATCAGCCAGCTTTTCCTTATTTATTTTGGATTTCTTGTAAGAACGGACACAAATTGCTACCACTATTAAAATGACCAGAGCTCCTAGCCAAGAAGCAGCCTTAATGGGATTAACGTAGGTGAAGGTCATGTCAATGGGCGTATTATCCCCCATAGGCAAAACCCAGGTCAAAGTCTGTCCATCAGCAGAGACATTTGTAGCATTATTGGAATCTGTCTTGGTGGGAAGTTTTAAGATAAACTTTAAACTAACTTCTTTAAGAATATTTTTCATGATGAATTGTTCATCAAAAGACCCTGACTTGGCCTTATCGCTGGCCAAATCAAGCCCTGTATGGACTGCTACTGTGTCCATGAGCCAGCCTGATTGCACTATAGCCAATGGTTTAGGAGTTTCCTGCTTGTCCGAGACCCCTGATCCCTGGCTATTTTGTACCGGGGCTTGTCCGGTGGAAGGAGGTGTCTGTGGTTTTTGCTTTCTGGCTTCCTTGGCCGCCGCTTGAATCTTCGAAAAGCGGAAAGTTTCCAAGACCTTGGAATCTTTGATATCCTGCAAATGATTGTAGTGCTTTTGCGCTAAGAACCCCACCATATCGCCGTCTTTAGCATCTGTTATAATATAGCCGTCTTGTTTGAAATCGTCTTTAAAGGAATTCAAGGCTCCCGAAATCACAGGCACCGAAACTAATTTGCAGGATAAATCTGCTGCTCCCCAACGGCTGATCTCCAATGTTACTTCACCTTTGGCGCACCCGCTTAGGATGATGGCCGTTACTAAAGTTATGAGTAAAAATATTTTTTTCATATAATTCTCCTCTGGTTTTAAAAGGGAATCATGAGGAATCCCCTGTCAGCTTAATTATACAAGATTGTTACCGTCCTGTGGCAGTTTTTTGTAAAAAACCATAAGGAATTTTTTTGTTGACTTGCAGTAATGGCAGAAACCTAGTAAGATTAACTAAGATGATAACTATTATAGAAAGAAGTGAAAGCAATGAAAGAATTAACTATGGGTATGGTAGCCGAAGCCAGTGAGAAAGTGCTTCACACCAACACTGCCGCAGCTATGGGCAGCGGGTCCCTTGATGTTTACGCTACCCCTGCTATGATCGGTTTAATGGAAAAAGCTGCCTGTGATGTTGTGAATCCTTGTTTGGACGAGGAAACTACTTCCGTAGGCGTGAGCATGAGTATTTCTCATGATGCGGCCAGTTTAGTAGGAGAAACTATTACGGCCAAGGCTGTATTAACCGGTGTGGACGGACGAAAACTCACCTTCAAGGTTATTGCAGCTGATGATTTCGGCACCATCGGTCAGGGCACCCACGAACGTTTCCTAGTCAAAAAAGAAAAGTTCATGACAAAGCTAAAGAACAGGAAATGAAAACGGTAAACGAGTAGGAGGCTAGACATTAATTGTCTAGCCTCCTACTCTCCTGCCGCTCGATACACGTCTGTGCAACCTCATGAGCACATAGACTCGTATTCGTACCTCTTTTTATTAATTTGTAGCCTCTCCATATAATACAAAAGCGACTGCCACTCTTGTGGCATTACCTTACTAAAGCTTCCAGAACCATGGAGTTGCTCACCACTCCAACTCCACCGGGCACAGGAGTATAGGCTGAGGACTTAGCATAGGCTTCCGGTGCTACGTCGCCGCACAGATTCCCGTTTACCACATTAATGCCCACGTCCACGATAACAGATCCCGGCTTAACCATATCCGCCGTAACAAAGCCTGCTTTGCCCATGGCAGCCACAATAATATCCGCTCCCGCCACAAGGGCCGGAAGATTTTTTGTTTTAGAATGACAAATAGTCACAGTAGCATTTTGTTGGAGCAGCAACAGAGCCAAAGGTTTTCCCACCACATTACTCCGTCCCAGCACCACGGCATTTTTCCCAGTGAGCTCAATACCATAAAATTTCAGGATAGCCATACAGGCTCTTGGTGTGCAGGGTGCCCATTTGTTAATGCCTAGGAAAACCTCTCCCGCATTCTGAGGAATCAGGCAGTCCACATCTTTTTCCTTGTCCAGTTTAGCGCAGAATTTTTTGGCGTCCAAATGAGCAGGCAGTGGCATAAGAGGCATAATTCCCGTAACTGTCGGGTCATTGTTTAATTCTTCCAAAGCCGCTTCTGCCTGAACCTGAGAAATGTTTCCCGGCAGAATGACAGTTTTTGTGGCAATGCCCAAAGGCTCCGCATTTTTCGCCAGCCGTTGCATATACACCTTGGAGGCCGGATCATCACCTATGAGCAGAATTGCCAGGGTGATTTTTTTATCTGCTATTTTTGTTTTGATTGCTTCTTTGACGGTGGCTGCTACTGGCTTGCCGTACATTACTGTTGGCTTCATTAAGTGCCTCCTGTAGATTATGTGTGATTTAGAACAATCCGGAAATAATTCCGTTGTCGTCTACGTCGATATTTTCTGCGGCTGGATGTTTGGGCAGACCTGGCATGGTCATAATGTCACCGGTGAGTACTACAACGAAACCTGCTCCGGCAGAAATTCTGGCATCCTTGACGGTAATCCTAAAACCTTTGGGCGCTCCCAATAAAGCCGGATTATCAGACAGGGAATACTGGGTTTTGGCCATGCACACAGGCATGTGGCCATAGCCCAATTTTTCGAATTCGTCCAAAGCCTTTGTCGCTTTCGTTTCGTAATCCACTCCGTCTGCGCCGTAAATTTCTTTGGCAATCTTTTCAATCTTTTTCTTCAAGGGTAGTTTGTCTACGTACAAAGGTTTAAATTTAGCCTTGCCGCTTTCTACCAGCTTCACTACTTCTTTGGCTAGCTCGACGCCACCTTCTCCGCCCTTTGCGAACACATCGGACAGTGCCACATGGACACCGTGTTTAGCACAGTATTTGTAAACCGTGGACAGTTCTTCTTTGGTATCGTCAGCAAAAATATTAATGGCCACAACCACGGGCACACCATATTTTTGACAGTTTTGAATGTGCTTGCCTAAATTTACCAGGCCCTTTTTCAAGGCTGCCACGTTAGGCTTCTTTAAATCAGTCTTAGCTACGCCACCATGCATCTTCAAAGCACGAATGGTGGCAACCAGCACAACCGCATCCGGTTTCAAGCCGGCAAAACGGCATTTAATATCAAAAAATTTCTCTGCGCCCAGGTCAGCACCGAATCCTGCTTCTGTAATGGTGTATTTCGCTAGCTTCAGGCAGGCTTTGGTAGCCATAACACTATTGCAGCCATGGGCGATATTGGCAAAAGGCCCACCGTGAATAATGGCAGGAACATTTTCCAAGGTCTGAACCAGATTGGGTTTAATGGCATCCTTCAGAAGAGCCGCCATTGCTCCTTGAGCGTGCAATTGGCCCGCAGTAATTGGTTGCCCTGCAAAATCGTAGGCCACGATAATCTTGCTTAAACGTTCCTTTAAATCATGAAGGCCATCGGACAAACACAAAATAGCCATGATCTCTGAAGCCACGGTAATATCAAAACCATCTTGCCGAGGTACCCCATGAGCTTTGCCACCCAGTCCTACGACGATTTGCCGCAGCTCCCTGTCGTTCATATCCACAACGCGTTTCCAGACAACACGTCTAGTATCAATATTGAGAAGGTTTCCCTGCTGAATATGATTGTCCAACATGGCAGACAATAACATATGAGCAGAAGTAATAGCGTGAAAATCCCCCGTGAAATGCAAGTTAATGTCTTCCATAGGCACAACCTGAGCATAACCGCCTCCGGCCGCACCGCCTTTAACACCAAAAACAGGGCCTAAAGATGGCTCTCTCAGTGCTACAATAACGTCTTCGCCGATTTTAGCCAGACCCTGGGCCAAGCCAACTGTAGTAGTGGATTTTCCTTCTCCTGCAGGAGTAGGAGTAATGGCAGTCACTAGGACCAATTTACCGCTCTTCTTTTTGGCTAATTGCCGCAGCAAATCGTAAGATAATTTTGCCTTGTAACGGCCATAAAGCTCAATATCTTTTTCCTCAATACCTAACTTTTTCGCAATCTCCGTAACAGGAAGCATTTTTGCCTTATGGGCAATTTCGATATCTGATAACATATCGCACCTCTTTCCTATACTTTGTTACAAAAGGGACATGTACTTTTGTAACAATATATTATTAATGATTATTGTACTACTTTTATAATTCATTGACTAGTGGTGTGACGAAAGTATATACCAAAATGCGCCTCTCATAATGAGAAGCGCATTTTTGTACACTATTTAAACCAAACTTCAACCGTGTCACCCTCTGAGAGGATGACTCCCGGTCCCGGCTTTTGCTGCCAGGAAATGCCGCTGCCTCTTGGCACCAGTGACAGCTTGCCCTGCTGCAATACTTCTGCCACACTGCGCATATTATAGCCTGCCAGATTGGGCAGTTTGACTTTGCCCCCTTCTAAAATTGTCAGCTGAGGCAAAGTTGCCAGTGTGGTATCCTGACGTTGAAGAGATTCCACCGTGGGCAGTCCCTTGGAATTACTGGGCTGGATGCCCTTGGCAACCAATATCTGTTGGAGTGTATCACGGAAAATAGGTGCAGAAACCTGAGAACCATAGAAGGCTCCCTGGGGAGAATCCAGCATAATGAGCATAGCATACTGGGGGGCATCACTAGGGACAAAACCCACGAAGGAAGCAATGTAAACCCCGGGAATATAACCGCCGTTAGGGGATAATTTTTCTGCGGTACCGGTTTTTCCGGCGATTTTATAGCCTTTTATTTGGGCAGTTTTACCGCCTCCCTCAGAAACTACCTTCTCCATCATGCCCCGCATTTCTTCTGCCACTTCCGGAGTGATAACCGTCCTCACCGCCTGGGTTTGCCCTTCCTGCAAAATTTTCCCGTCAGGGCTTTCCACTTTTTGCACAATATATGGTTTCAACAATTCGCCGCCATTGGCAATGGCGCAAATAGCTCTCAACATTTGTAAAGGAGTTACGGCAATCCCCTGACCGATACCCATGGTAGCAACATCAGAGGGTACCATATCATCCGGATTGTATAGGATACCTGCTTCTTCACCGGGAATATCGCTGCCCGTCGGAGAACCGAAGCCAAACTTTTTGGCATACTCTGTTTCTCGCTTGCCCCCTAGTTTAAGTCCCAGACTAGCCATACCTGTATTAAGTGAATACTTGATAATATCCGTAAAGGTAACCATGCCCAGACCTTCACCGTCCCAGTTGCGAATCCGGCGGCCACCAACATCAATGGAACCTAAATCATTAAATGGGGTAGTGGGAGTGATAACACCTTCCATCAGTCCGGCACACCCTATAATCGGTTTAAACACGGAACCCGGTTCGTAAATAATAGCAACCGCTCTGTTGATAAAATCATCGGGGCCAGACTTAGCAAATTTATTCGGGTCAAAAGTAGGCCGACTGGCCATTCCGAGAATTTCTCCGGTTTTGGGGTTCATGAGAATAGCGGCCGCACTAGCTGCATGAGTTTTAGCAATGGCTTCGTCCAAACTCTTTTCCAAAATAAACTGCATTTTGGCATCAATGGTTAAATACACCGTATTCATCTTGGGGGTTTCCACTTCATTCATGCCTGACTGCCCCATACGGTTTCCTCTGGCGTCAAAGAAATTTCCCTGCTTGGTTTCTTTGCCCTTGATGTATTTGTCCAGGGAGGCTTCAATGCCTTCCAACCCTTTATCATCTGTACCAACGAAGCCTAAAACCTGTGCTGCCAATTTGTTCTTTGTATAATAACGTTTGCTTTCCGACTGAAAATGGAAACCGCTTAGCTTATTTTCTTTAATAATATCCGCTACCTGAGCAGCCACTTCCGGCTCAAGAGTCCTTTTTATCCAGATAAAACGCCGATCGGAACTGCTGAAACTTTCCCGCAATTCTTCTTCTTTCATACCTAGAACCGGTGCTAGCTTTTCCGCGGCAACTTGTCTGGGGTCTCTCACCGGCTGCTTGCCCCTGGCCCACTGCTCAGGATTATCGTCCATTTCCTGGGGATCTACATAAAGGGATTTACTGATGATACTTACTGCCAGCTCTTCCCCGTTCCTGTCCACAATGCTGCCTCTGGGAGAAATCTCCACGTTCTCGCCCATAATCTGGGCCATGGCTTCCCTGGCCAGAGTACCGCCTTTCACAATCTGCAGCCAAAAAAGTCTGCCCATAATAACCATGACTATTAAGATAATCACATAACCCATCAGTCCTGTTCGTTTCTTGCTGTCGGACAAAGAGAAAGCCTTTCCCGCCCTTTTCTGGGCTAAAGTTTGTTTGAAACTGAGAGGTCTGTTAGGAGGTCTTCGTATCATTTGTTCCACCTCCCCGGCCTATACCCCGACCGGCGGACGTCTCTCCACCTTGGAATGGCATTGTTAACTGCCTTTTCTTTGGCTAATTTCACCTCATCATTATAAATAGCCACCACTAGGCCCACTGCTCCCAAGGTAGCAAACAAGGAAGTACCGCCGTAGCTAATAAAAGACAGGGGTACGCCAATAACCGGCAAAATCCCACAGACCATTGCCATATTGGCAATGGCTTGTCCCACAATTAAAAAGTTTAATCCTGTTACCAGCAAAAATCCTTCTTTACTGGTGGTTTCCTGACCTATCCTAAAAATTGCCATAGCTAAAATCAGGAAAATAGCAATAAGTCCCAGAGCCCCTAAAAATCCCCATTCCTGACAGAAAATGGCAAAAGCAAAATCCGTATGTGCTTCCGGGAGAAAGAAAAATTTTCCCGTACCCATACCAAAGGAATTGCCAATCCAGCCGCCGCTGCCAATAGAAACAAAAGACTGAACAGCCTGATAGCCATTGCCCTGGGGATCTGCCCAAGGATTCCACCAAATCAGGACTCGATTCAAACGGTAAGGTGCTTTGATAATGGCAGCTGCCGCAAGGAAAAAGCAGCCTCCCAACAAGGCAATAACTTCTTTAATAGGCAGGCCGGCAATGATATAAAGAATAATCATCAGTCCCATGATAATGGAGGCTGTACCCATGTCTGGCTGCACAAGAACCATAATGGTCAGCAGTCCCGCCTCTAAAAAGGCCAGATTAACGTTGAGTCTGAATAAGTGTGGTTTAGTTTGTTTTTCCATAAGGTTCCCCAAATAGTGGGCTCCCAGAATAATCACCGCCAACTTTACGAACTCCGAAGGCTGAAAAGAAAATCCCCCGATTACCAGCCACCTCTGGGCTCCTTTAGCTGCTTTGCCAAATAAATCAACTGCTAAAAGCAAGAGAAACATGAAGACAAAAATCTTTTGCCCATGTTCCAGTACTTTGTGATAATTAACTTTCCACCCGACGAAATATAAACCCACCAGGCCCATGATTCCATAGCCAATATAGCGGCCCAAATAATGATAGCCGCTGCCAAACATGGCCTCAGCTACCACAAAACTGGCACTGAAAACATTCACTGCGCCAATGAGCATCAAAAAAGGAACTATAGTCAGTACTGCATCCCGGGGATTGTCCCAGAACAAAAATCTTTTCTGCATTTATTTCTACTCCCTTAAAAAACCACTTCGCAAAAATTTATATTCTTACCCAGACTGCTGAATCTTCTTTCATATTCCGTCTGTACTTCGTTGTCGTAAGCGGAATGATGCAAATCCGTGGTTTGTCCAATAAACTGCAAGCCAAATTCTTTGAATTCTTCTAAAGAAAAAGCGAATAGAGCATCGTTGTCTGTTTTAAAACGCAGGTGCCCTCCTTTTACTAAAATGTTTTTATATTGACTGAGAAAGTCTCTGTAGGTAAGCCGGCGCTTGGCATGTCTAGCTTTAGGCCAGGGGTCGCTAAAATTCAAATAAAGCTTATCAACCTCACCGGAGGCAAACCAGTTATTTAAATTTCCTGCGTTTCCGAAAATAATTTTCACATTAGAAATCTGCTGTTCCCGTATTTTTTTAACGGCATAATAACAAACTTCCTTCTGTGACTCAACACCCAAAAAATTCATTCCCGGATAAAGAGCAGCCATACCTGTAATAAAAGCTCCTTTGCCACAGCCGATTTCCAGGGCCAATGGCTTATTTCCTAAAACCTCACGCCACTTGCCCTTGTTTTGTTCTATTTTCCCGGTCAGCAGCTCCTTACCAATGTAATCTTCCAAAGCTGCCAACCGCCGTGGATTCGTTCTTAGCCGCACACTAAAATCCCCCTGCTATTGTTTCTCCGGTCCCAAATTATACTTTTTCAGATAGCGATATAAAGTAACCCGGCTCACGTCCAACATATTGGCCAGCTTGCTAATATTGCCTCCTGCCTGCTTCCACACTGCGATGAAAGCTTCTTTGTCATGCTTCCAGGATTTTTCCATAGTCTTGTCGCCGGGTAGTTTAATATCCTCTGCTTCAATGGTGCTGCCAATAGTATGAAAGAACGCCTGCTCTATAACACCCTGCAATTGTTTGATATTACCGGGCCAGCTGCAATTATTCAATAGAGCCAATCCTCCTGCAGACAGCTTTTTCGCCGGCATATTGTGCCGGGCAGCCATTTCCGTCAGAATGTGATTAGCAATAATCTCCACATCTTCTTTGCGCTCTCTGAGAGGAATAACCCGCATAGTAGTGCCTAAGACTATACCGTAAAGTTTTGCCGAGAACAATCCCTTATCCGTTAAACGTTTTAAGTTGGAATCGCAGGCTGCAATAATCCTCACATTGAGTTTTCTCTTCCGCCCGGTTTCCTTGTCTATAATGCCATTGGCTATAGCATCGGCTACCTTGTCACCCATAGCTACAGGTAATTTTTCTATTTCATCAAGGAAGAGTGTCCCACCATTAGCCAGAGCCAACTTGCCACTGCCTCCTCCTGAACCTGAATCTCCCGAGCCAAAGAAGTCCTCTTCCAAAGCGCTCATGGGGCCTTCCTGGCAGCGAATAGTAATAAGGGGCGCAGCCGCTCTGGGGCTGGCCTGATGAATACCATGAGCCAGTCTTTGCTTGCCTGTGCCGGGTTCACCTTGAAGCAAAATATTATTGTCACTGCGAGCGACCCTGGCAGCTTTATGCTGAAGAGATAAAAACTCCGCAGAATTTCCTACCATGCTATATAAGCTATACCGGGAATTGTAACCTGTAGCATGAGCAATAGTAGTCTTCAAATCTTCAATAGACATAGTTAAAATAACTACGCTGTCAACCTGCCCGGTAATTCTTACAGGCATGACGCTGGTCACGTCTTCATATGTTCTGTCTTGAGTAATCCAAGTAATTTCTTTCCGTAGAGTTGGTTTGCCTCCCAAGGCTTTTTCAATGGGCAGGTGTTCATAGTTCAGGAATACTTCATCCAGCCGTTCTTTTCCCCCCAGCCGCTTTTTCCCGTTAGGATTGCAGTAACGCAGGTTGCCGTTTTTATTTATCCAATAAATAGAAACCGGCATTTCCTCTGCTACCACTCCGAATACTTTCCAATATTCCAGCATAGTCAGGAATTGCTCCAAAGAATATTTCATGGTAAGCAAAATCGCCAAAAGCATATCGTAAGGCAAATCATTCTGATCCAAGGAGAAGAAAGCAATGATATAACGAGTTTTTCCATTAACGTCAATGGGCGCACTGCAGGCATCGCCGGAATGACATTCCCTAATCCACATTTCCGGTCCGAACATCAGGAAAGGCACGTCATGTCCTCTGGCAATGCTGATACTACTGGTTCCCACGTCTTCTTCCAGCACTCTCATACCCTGAATATCGTCAATGCTTCTTTGGTAGAAAGGCAAGGCATAGTTTTTGATAACATAGCCGTTCTCGTCAATGAGAAGCATGCTTAGGTTGTGAGCATTAAAGTGCTGTTTGTTTTGTTCAAACAAGCCATCCGTGTAATTGATAACTTCCTCATGGAGTTTTTGTTGTTCAGCAACTTGTTCACGAGTGAGCTTGTGGCCTTTGGGCAAGGTTTCGTGGGGTTGTTTTCTGGCCGCGCATCTTTGCCAGGATTCTGCCACCCAGGGATGAACATTGGGGTCCAGGATTCCTTCTTCAATAAATTTGTTGTAGTAACCCGTTAATTTTTCTTTGTTACGCTTTTCCCTAATCATCAAATCTACCTCCTAAATAATGGTCCTTAGTTCATGAGGACAGTGGCCCCAAAAAGGTTTATCCCTCTACCTTTTTCAGCGCTCCACCATCGTATATATTAGGTTTTCTTCCTTACTACACTAACACTCGTTTGGCCCCATAGTAGTGACGGCGCCAGTATTCGTCTTTGAGGCCACAGAGCATGACCCCTCGTGATGAGGTGGCGTTCCAGAATTTCCCGTTGCCGGCATAAATCCCTACGTGAGAAGCTCCTGCTTCATAGGTGGAAAAGAATACCAGATCACCGGGTCTTAGTTGGCTCTGGGTAACGTACAAGCCTTTTTCATATTGCAAATCCGCAGTCCGTGGCAATATTGCCCTGTGTTTTTTGAAGACATATTGGACATAGCCGGAGCAATCAAAAGCTCTTGGTGTGGTACCCCCAAAACCATAAGGAACTCCTTGGTACAGGGATGCGGTTTTAACTATATCCTGTCCCCGGACACCCCGGATTCCTTCTTTTTTAAAGGCCTCTTGGAGGAGGGCATAATAGGTTTTGTCATCAACTGTCCCTGTAACTTTCAACCTTTGTTTCCTTTGAAAAACCCGAACCTGCCTGGAGAGGGCCGCCGTGTATTTGCCTGTGGTGGGGGTTTTCAGCCCGATGTCGTTTAGCTTAATCTGGACAGTCTTAACCTTCCAGCCTTTATCTCCTACTTTGAGGGTACTGCTTTTGGCCAAAGCCGCCGAGGGTAAAAGGCACATTCCGGCCATAGCTAACGCCACTAATTGTTTTGTCCATTTCATGGTTATTGTAATCGCCCTTTCCTAAATCAATACTCCATGTTCGTGTAAACTTCCCAATCGGTTAAATCCGATAACTGTTCAATGGATTCATCCAATTCCTTTATAAGTTTGTTTTTATCCTGAGGCAGCGTACCGCCTAGTGGCACATAGTTTGAAACATGGTTGCTGCGAAAAATTGTATGACCGGGAGTGATTTCCACATTACTGAGAAACTCTTTGGCTTCCCGGCACAAGCCGGCCGGTGACAGCAACTCAAATTTATTTTTTTCATACTTGGCCAGCATTTCTGTTCCCTTGTAGAGACGCAGGGTCAGAATGCTGAGCATGGTCGGCTGAATCTGATTCACAGCTTTCGCCGTTTCGACAGCATGACGATGAGAGCCTTTTACCCCTCCCAATCCGGCAATGACCATCAGAGATAATTTCATGCCGGCGGTGATAACCTTCTGTCCCGCTTCTATAGCTTCTGCTGCGTTGACTCCTTTTTTTATTTCTTTCAGCAGTGACCCATCCCCGGTTTCCAGGCCATAGTACAAAAGCTTCAGACCTGCTTCTCTTAGCTTAATCAAGTCTTCCGGCGTTTTCCCCAAGATATCTCTTGGTGCTGCGTAAGAAGAAACTCTTTGTAAATTGGGAAACACTTTGTAGAGGACTGCTAAAATTTTCAGGAGTTTTTCCGTAGGCAAAACCAGGGCATCCCCGTCTGCCAGAAAAATTCGTCTCACAAAATCTTTGCCATATTGAGCAGCCATGGCTATCTGCCGGGAGATCTCGTCATCTGTGCACATGCTAAAAGGCACACCCTTATACATGGCGCAAAATGTACATTGATTATGTGCACATCCTCTGGTTAAACGCAGAATAAAACTTCTCGCTTCGCTGGGCGGACGAAATACCGGCGTATCATAATTGTCAAAAAACATAAAACCCTCCTAAAAAAAAATCAAAATTAGTTACACTTTTTGAATGTTTCTATTAAAATTAGTAATTATTAAAACAGTTTACTGTGCTTATTATAATATATTTTTGCTAATTTTACACCTATTTTTGTAAACTTTTTGTAACGTTTTAACTATTTTCTTCTAATATATTGCTTTTATATAAAAAGATTTTTCAATTTCCTGTATTTAGAAATTTTTTCCCTTGTTTTTTAATTTATACGATTATATAATCTATATGTTGAAAGTTGACACAATTTAGGTTTAGAGGTGAACTTAATGTCTGCACAAGAAGCAAGTTTCATAGGTGGCGTTCATGTGCCGCCTAGCAAAGGTCTAACTGATAAGTTGCCTATTGAGAGATGTCCTGCACCGGATACTGTTTGTATACCACTCGGTATGCACATTGGTAAGCCGGCGGAAGCAGTTGTGAAACCCGGGGACAAAGTAACAATCGGCCAGGTTATCGGCAAGGCAGGCGGTTTTGTCAGCAGCAATGTCCATGCCAGCGTCAGCGGTATGGTTATGGGCCTGCAAAAACGCTACATGCCTAACGGCATGATTTCCAACTGCATCCTCATTAAGAACGATGGGTTGGACACAATGTGTGAGGAGCTGAAACCCCACACAGATGCAGAACTGACACCGGAATTTATCCGGACAGAACTGCAGGAAAAGGGCATAGTTGGTATGGGTGGTGCTACATTCCCTACTCACGTAAAATATGCTCCGCCCAAGGAAGGCGCCCGCCCTATTGATACTATTGTCTTAAATGGTATCGAGTGCGAGCCTTATGTTACGTGCGATCATCGCACACTTTTAGAAAATGCCGATGACATTATCCAAGGTCTGAAGTATTTCCTCCGTGCTTCCAATGCCCCCAAAGGCATTATTGCCATTGAGGACAACAAACCAGATGCTATTGCTTTAATGCAAAAGAAAGTGGCTAATGAGCCTAACATTGAAGTACAGGTTTGTGCTGAGAAGTACCCTCAAGGTTCTGAAAAACATTTAATCTATGCTTGCACAGGTAGAACTGTTCCTGACAGAGGCCTTCCCGGAGATGTAGGTGTCGTCGTTGATAACGTTGGCACTGCTGTAGCCGCTTGTCGTGCTTTGCGGGATGGTATTCCTCTTTATGAAAGAGTTGTTACCTGCAGCGGTAACGGTGTTAATAAACCGGGCAATTACATTACCCGTATTGGCACCTCCTATCAGGATATAGTTGATAAAGCAGCCGGCGGAGTTAATGGTGACCTGGGCAAGATAGTCTCCGGCGGTATGATGATGGGTTTTGCTGTAAACTCTCTTGATTATCCTGTTATTAAGGGCACAGGCGCAGTTCTGGTCTTCAATCACGAGTCCAAATTCTCCGAATACATCGAGCCTAATAACTGCGTACATTGCGGTCGTTGCGTAGATGCATGTCCTATGCATTTGGAGCCTACCGTAATTGTTACTGCCATTAAAAAGCAAGACTGGGATGCTGCTGAAGCAAACTACTGTCATGCCTGCATTGAATGCGGTTCCTGTGCATTCCAATGCCCTGCTCATATTCCTTTGGTACAATATATCCGTATGGGTAAATTGTTCATCCGTGGTAAGGGCAATGGCGGTCATAACCCCTATTATCAAGTTAAAAAATAATTTACAGTGAAAGGACTAAATGAATATTATGGAACCTATTAAAGAACCTAAACCTTTGGTTCTCTTGTCCTCATCACCACATATGCATAGCGATATGACCATTACCACAGCTATGCGTGACGTTATCATTGCTTTGGTACCTGCTATTTTGGCGGCTATTTATTATTTCCGTCTGGATGCAGTTATTGTTATGGTAACTTGTGTTATTTCTGCCGTGCTTTTCGAAGCCATTGCAGAAAAGATGATGGGCAAACCGATTACCATTGGTGATTATAGTGCAGCTTTAACCGGACTTTTATTAGCTCTCTGCTTACCGGCTTCTTTCTCTCCCGGTCTGGCTATGGTTGGCACCTTCTTTGCTATCGTACTGGCAAAACAAATTTTTGGTGGCTTAGGCTGTAACGTTTTCAACCCGGCTCATATTGGTCGTGCCATTCTGCTGGCATCTTTCCCCCAACAAATGACTGCCTGGGTGCTTCCTGCAACTGCTGCTGTTGCTAAAGGCGCGGATGCAGTTTCTACTGCCACCCCCCTTGCTGTTATGCGTACTACTGAGGCCGTATGGCAAGCAGGTGGTGCTGCTACTACCGACAAGCTTCCTTCTCTCATGAATATGTTCATGGGTAATGTAGGCGGCTCCTTAGGTGAGACCTGCGTACCTGCTTTGGTATTAGGCGGTCTGTACTTAATCTACAAAAAATTAATTGACTGGCGCATTCCTGTTTTCTATCTGGGAACTGTTGCCGTTCTTACCGGTATTTACGGTACATTTTTTGGTTATCCATCCACTTTCCCTCTGTACCACTTGTGTGCAGGCGGTTTGATGATTGGTGCTTTCTTCATGGCAACCGACTGGGTAACTTCTCCTATTACCAAAAAAGGCAAGATTATTTATGCTATCGGTTTAGGCGTATTAACTTCCCTGATTCGTCTACGCGGCAGCTACACTGAAGGGGTTTGCTATTCCATCTTGATGATGAACATGGTAACTCCTTTCATTGATAAGTATGTCCACACCGTTACATTCGGAGGAGGTGCTAAGAAATGAGTAAAGAAGACACAAGCTTTATTACCAGATTAACTCTTACTCTTCTTATCATCTGCGCCGTCTGCGTTGGGCTGGTTGCTTATGCACACTCTGCTACCAAAGACGTAATTGCAGCCCGTGCTGCTGCCGATGTTAAAGCAGCTTACACACAAGTATTTCCTGACCTTGGAGAATTAAGCAAAGAAAAAGCTCCCGGGGGACTTATTACTGATATTCAGTGCTCCAAAAAGGGTGGGAAAGCCAATGGTTATATTTACACTGTAGAGCCCACCGGTTACGGCGGAAAACTGACCATCATGGTTGGTATTGACACCAAGAACAAATTAACCGGTATTAAAATCCTGAAACTTAGCGAGACTCCAGGTTTAGGTATGAAGAGTACCGAACCCAGCTGGCAGAAACAATTCAAAGGCAAACCTTTAAAGGATGCTTTGGTTGTTACCAAGCAAACTCCCACTAAGGACAATGATGTAAAAGCCATCACCGCAGCGACCATCACTAGCCGTGCCGTAGTTAAAGGCCTGAACGAAGTGCGTGCTCACTACATGAAGACTTATGCTAATGGAAAGGGCTGATAAAAATGTTAATAAACGAGTTAACTAAAGGTATTATAAAAGACAATCCTCTATTCGTTCAGCTCTTAGGTACCTGCCCGTCTCTGGCTACTACCAGTTCTCTGACGAACGCCTTAGGTATGGGTGCTGCTTTTACTTTCGTATTAATTGGTTCCAACATAGTTATTTCCATGATTAGAAAAATCGTTCCCGATCAAGTACATATTCCCTGCTATATCGTTGTAATTGCTTCTTTGGTTACAGTATTGGAAATGATTATGAACGCATTTGTTCCTGCACTTTATGCAGCACTGGGCGTTTTCGTACCGTTGATCGTTGTAAACTGTATCGTGCTGGGCAGAGCTGAAGCTTTTGCTTGCAACCATGGTATTCTTTCTTCTATTTTCGATGCAATTGGCATGGGCATTGGTTATACCCTGGCTCTTACCATTATTGCTTCCTTCCGTGAATTATTAGGCAGCGGCAAATTATTAGGTCATCAGATTTTAGGTGCTCCTTTTACTCCTGCCCTGATTTTCATTCTGCCGGCCGGCGCTTTCATTACCATGGGCTGCGTTTTCGCTATGGTAGCTTACCTGCGTCAGAGAGGAGCTGCTCATAATGGATAGTACATTTGGTATTATTTTCAGTGCAGTATTTATTTCCAATATTATTTTGGCTCAGTTCTTGGGCTTGTGCTCATTCCTGGGTGTATCCAAGAACTTCAAGAATGCTTTTGGTATGAGTGCTGCCGTAGCTTTCGTAATGTTATTGGCAACCATCTTATGTTACGGTGTTTACCATGGCCTCTTGGTTCCTTATCATCTGGAATATTTACAGACTCTGGTATTCATTCTGGCTATTGCCGCTTTGGTACAGTTAGTAGAAATGTTCATGAAAAAGAGCATGCCTTCCCTGCACAAAGCAATGGGCGTCTATCTTCCCTTAATTACCACCAACTGCGCAATTTTGGGTATTGCTTTGATTAACGTAACCAAGAACTATGGCTTGATTGATTCCATAGCCAATTCCATTGGTACTTCTTTAGGTTACACCATGGCTATTCTGCTGTTTTCCTGCATCAGAGAACGTCTGGACGAGGATCAAATGCCTCCCTGCCTGAGAGTTCTTCCCATTGCCTTGATTACCGCAAGTTTCATGTCCATCGCTTTGATGGGTATGAGCGGCATACATTGATTAGGAGCTGAAAATTATGATAGAAGCTGTTATTATGGTCGCTGCCATCGGTGGTATTTTCGGTTTGATACTTGCTGTCGCCGGAATTAAACTGCGGGTAGAAGCCGACCCACGTATTGATAGTATAGCTGCCCTGCTCCCCGGTGCCAATTGTGGCGGCTGTGGTTTTGCAGGTTGTGCTAGTATGGCGGAAGCCATTGTCTCCGGACAAGTACCTGATGCCGGCAGATGTGCTGCTTGTGCCGAAGAAAACAGAGGTAAAATTAACGCCATTATGGGACACGCTGCCAGCGATGAAGGTCCCAAGATTCGTTACATTGCCAGACTGCATTGTAACGGCGGCTGCACCAACAGAAAGCAAATTAAAGATTATGAAGGTATCAACAACTGCTATCTGCTGGCTAACAACTATGGTGGCCCCGGCCAATGCAACTTTGGTTGCTTCGGTTGTGGTGCCTGCGTTGATGCCTGCTCTTTCGGAGCCATTAAGATTGGCAAAGAAGGCTTACCGGTATTTGATTATGACAAATGCGTTGGTTGCGGTAACTGCACCAAGGCTTGTCCTCAATTCTTAATCGAATTGATTGATTCAACTAAGAAAGTTTTAGTACAATGTAACAATCGTGAAAAGGGCAAGGCTGCTATGACTAATTGCAATGTATCCTGCATTAGCTGCGGTATCTGCGCTAAGAATTGTCCTAAACAAGCTATCACATTGGAAGATACTCCTAACGGTTCGATTCCCGTTATTGATTATGAAAAATGTGTCAGCTGCGGCTTGTGCGCTATGAAGTGCCCACGTCACGTAATTCTTAAAGCTGATCCTCTGGCTGCCCCCGTTGTGAATGCTCAACCTGCTGCTCCTGCTCCTAAAGCACCGGCTCAGGAAGCAACCCAGACCCCTGCACAATGAGAAAGTTAGTTTTATTTGTAATCACTATAAGCAGCCTGCTAATAACGGGCTGCTTTTTTCAACAAAAGACCTATAAAGATACCCGCTTTCTCATGGATACCATCGTGGAGATTACTGTCTACGGTGATGATGAAGCTAAGCTTCGCAGGGGTTCTGATGCCGGTTTTGCTGCTTTTAAAGGCATTGCCGATGTAACAGACAACTACGAACAGCGTCAAGACAACGACCTTTTTGCCTTAAATCTTCAGGCAGGGAAAGGTCCTTTTGTGGTGGATAAAAAACTTTTCACTTTATTAACGGCAACTAAGAAACTTCCTTATAAAAAAATAGACCTTACTCTGGGCCCCGTAATTAGCTTGTGGCACGAGAATGGTAAAACTACTACGGTTCCCTCTAAAGACGCAGTAAAAGCGGCTCTGGCCAAATGCGGCGATAACAGCTACACTTTAGATGCTGCTACCGGGACTGTTGCCTTGCCCGCCGGTACTTCCATGGATCTGGGAGCTGTGGCCAAAGGTTATGCAGTAGACAGAGCCTATGATGCTCTGAAAAATGATCCGTCGGTGAAGGCAGCCTTAATTAACGCCGGAGGAAACATTAAAATTTTAGGTAAAAAACAAGACGGGAAACCTTGGCGCATCGGCATTCAAGACCCACGTCATAAAGATAAAATGATTGGAACGCTAGAGATAGCGCCAGGTATGAGCCTTGCTACTTCCGGTGATTACCAGCGCTATTACGAAGTCAACGGCGTCCGCTATCACCATATTATTGACCCTGCTACAGGTTACCCTGCCCGCAATGCTATTTCTACTACGGCCGTACATGAATCGGCTTTTCTGGCAGATTACTATTCCACTTTGTTATTTATCTTGCCCAATAAAGAGGCCAAAGCTGTTGTAGAAAAGACCGCCGGCCTGGAAGCCATCATTATTAACCCTGAGGGAAAAATTTACGTCTCTCCCGGACTTAAAGCCCTGTTTAAAGCAGAAAGTTAACAATTTGAGAGCGGCACTGTTTTGTCAGCTTTTATTACAAAAGGGACAGGTACTTTTGTAATATTTGTGGAATTTAGTATTAAGGAGTATTTATGCGTAAAACTGATTATTTGCTACTTACGGCTATTTGTCTTATAGCCTTAGCCGGGTATCTGTTCTTTCACAGTTCTGATACCAAAGCAGCGAAACTTTTAATAATCCAACACGATAATAAAATCATACAAAGAATTGACCTGGGTAAAGTCAAAGCTGAGACCAGGCTGGAGATTCCTGTCCAGGACGGCACTTTGACCATAATGTATGACAAAAACAGTGCCTGGGTAGCTTCTTCCCCCTGTCCGGAAAAGCTCTGTGTCAATCAGGGTAAAATCAGCAAAGCCGGGCAAACTGTGGCCTGTCTGCCGGAAAAAGTTCTTTTGACCGTTACTACTCCCGGAAAGGAGGCAGAGTACGATGCCATCATCCGCTAAGAAACCTTTACAAAACGACGAAAAAAAGCAGAGTACGATAGTTGCAACTGCTAGTGGTTCGGCGCAGAATCAAAACAGATGCTACGGTTCGTCCTCATACTCTACTCAGACTCTAACACGGTTAGGCGTGCTGCTAGCGGCAGCTATTGCCTTACGATTGATAGAAAACGCTTTGGCTTATTTGCTGCCCTTGCCGGGAGCCCATTTAGGGTTGGCCAATTGTGTAACCATTATAGTGCTCTATATGTATAGCACAGGTCAGGCGGCGCTCTTTCTCTCGGCTCGGATTTTATTGGTAGGCCTGCTGTTTACCGGCTTATTAACTCCCGGCTTCACTATTGGGTTAGGTGGTGCTGTGCTCAGCTTTATCTTTATGGCTTTAGCCATTAAACACAATTGGTTCTCAGCCTTGGGAATCGGCCTTTTAGGAGCCTTCTGTCACAATTGCGGCCAGATTGCCGTAGCCGCCTATTTAATGAACACCGGCGCCCTTTTCAGTTATCTCCCCTTCCTTTTGCTTTTAGGTATTCCTACCGGACTCTTCACCGGCCTCCTGGCAAAAATATTTTTAGAACGATTTGCAAATTTGTGACAGTGGGGACGGACTTATTTCGTCATGTTTTCGTAACAAATATAGATTAGAGGTAATAATATGAAATCCACAGAATTAGATACGTTATCTGCACAATTGGATAGTTGCCGTGACTGCCCGTTGCGTGATGGTTGCAAGGCACCTGTTGGCTGGTTCGGCAATCCCCGCAGTCCTATTATGTTCGTAGGCGAAGGCCCCGGCGGCGTGGAGGATGACTACGGTTGTCCTTTGATTGGCCCTAGCGGGCAGCTTTTGGACAAGGCCCTTTGGTCTGCCAATATGACCAGAGACCAAGTTCTGACCAGTAATGTAGTCAAGTGCCGTCCTAAAGGCAACCGTACCCCTACTATTGAAGAAGGACGTTTCTGCGCCGAACGATGGCTAGACAAGGAAATTGAAATAATAAGGCCCAAGGTCATCGTGGCCCTGGGCAGTGTAGCTTTACATTATTTGGGAAAACCTGACGATAAAATCACCCGGATGCGAGGCACCTGGTTCAAGACTAAGCAAGGGATCGACTGTATTGCGACCTTTCATCCATCCTACCTGCTGCGTCTGGCCGGTCATGACCAGGTCACGGCTAAATGGCATGTGTTCTACGATTTAGAAGCCGCCAGAGCCAAGGTCCTGGAAGCTGTCCCAGATTATAAACTGTGTAGCGACAAACCAATAAACTTATTTGAACTATTTACGAAACGCTAGTAGACAAAGGCAATAACACAAAAACTGATTGTGTTATTGCCTTTGTTTATTATAAATATTTTTTTGCCAGTTGCATAACTTCCGGTAATTGAGGAAGCAGCAAATAGTCAAAAGTTTTTGTTGTTATGGCTTGGTTGTAAGACAGATTACCAACATTGAGGAAATGAGCCGTCATAAGGAGCTTTATAGAATTATCACCTAAAAACAAGATATCATTACCATAGACAATGTTAGGAATATCCAAATGTAAAGGGCTGATTCTGCTTGAGTCCATTACATGGCCAGCAGGAGAAAAGACGCTAAAATCGCGCCATGTTTCCTCCTGAAGGCCTATTTTTTTGTAATGGATTATCAAAGAAGGAGAGAAACTATTGTTTTTACGGAAAATAACTACAGGCGTACTTTCTGCCTTGGAAGGTTCAGTTTCACCCAGGCGCAAATAGCAGCCGGATATAATTTCGTATTTGTTTTTTCCCGTTCTTGTTTGGACATTCATAGGAAAAGCAACATCTGCCAGTTGCACTTTTCTTCCCGCCTTATCTTCACCCCTGATACCAATTCGCACAATACCTTTATGCGCTTCGGCAGGCATCAAAGTATCATCTACCAAAGTTTGGGAAGCAAACACAGACTTTCTCACAACTGTCAAATTAGTGAAGAAATTTTCCAGTTCTCTTTTGATTTTTATTTCCTGATATTTATTTTTATAAGTATTAATATCTTTTCGCGAGACAACCAGATAAAATAACAAGGCTAAAATCCCAAGAGCAATGGTCCATGTAATATCGGCAATAAAAGCCATGGCCAAGGCTATAACCAACACTAGGCCATATAAACCGTAACTCACACGAACTCTTTTGCGCAGGTTCTCCAGCTCAGTTATTTCTTTTGCATACTCTCCCATGCTGTTACAAACCTTTCTGCCCTTAAGCTGCTTTTTTCTTAGTAAAGAGACCACTGATAATCGGCCAGAACAAAAGAATGAAGCACACGATAATCAAGCCCAAAGCGATAGGTTTGTTCATAAATGCCCCTTGGAAAGTCCCATGCCCGACGACAAAGGCATTCCTCAGGTTTTTCTCTACCATCTCGCCTAAAACCAAACCAAGGATTAATGCCGCACTGCTAAAGCGATACAAAATGAAGATGTAACCCACAATAGCAGCCATAACCATAAGCATAACATCACTGACTGCCCTGCTGTAGCCGAAAGCTCCGAAAATGGACAGCAAAACAATAATTGAGCCTAACATGCTATAGGGAATTTTTAAAATCTTGGCAAAAATCTTAGCAATATAAACAGCCACCGCAACCATCAGAATATTAACGAGAATCTGGGCAACAAATACCGTGTACAAGTACACAGGCTGACTAGTCATTAGCAATGGTCCCATATTAACGCCCTTGACAGCAAGAGCCGTAGCCATAACTGCCGCCGCATTACCACCGGGAATACCTAATGCCAGAAGAGGAACCATAGCACCGCCGGTGGCTGCATTATTGGCAGTCTCAGAAGCAGCAATACCAAGTGGTTCGCCGTGACCATAAGTCTCAGGATGCTTAGAGCATCTTACGTCAACTGCATAACTTAAGAAAGAAGCAATAGTAGCCCCTGCGCCAGGGAGAATGCCTACTATCGTGCCGATAACAGCAGACCGTAAAATAGTGGTTTTCATGACCCACAATTCTTTGACGGTACAAAGCTTAGTATCTACATTGCCTGTCTTCGTGGTATCTATGCCGGAATCCGGTTTATTGCGAATATCAGCCAAAGCTTTAAATACTGCCACTATGGCAAACAAACCTACCATTGTAGGAATTAAAGCAATACCCTTAACCAGCACTGCATGGTGCCAGGTAAAACGGGCAACGCCTGATACAGAATCTGTACCCACACAGGCTAATAATAAACCAATTAAACCAGATGCTATTGTCTTCAAAACATTGTCCGCATCTAAACAAGTTAAAATGGATAAACCCAAAAAGCTAACCCCAAACAGTTCGGCAGGGCCAAAGGCCAAAGCTGCTTTAGCTAATGGTCCGGTAAGGATAGCCATACAAAAGGCAGAAAACAAACCGCCAAAAGCAGAAACCATCAGACTAATGCCTAAAGCCTTGCCGGCCTCGCCCCTTAAAGTCATGGGGTAACCGTCAAAAGTTGTTGTAGCACTGGACGGTGTTCCCGGAATAGAGAATAATATTGCTGTAATACCGCCTCCGGTAATTGCTGCACAATACACAGCAACCAAAAAAGCAATAGACGGAAGAGGTGCCATGGAATAGCTAAAGGTCATAGCCAAGACGACTGCCATAGATGCAGATACACCAGGCAGGGCACCGAAGATAACCCCTACGATTGTGCCAACCACAATATATAATAACGTTATCGGCTGAAAAACGACTGCACATGCTTGTGCCATTAATGCGATCATTTGTTATCTCCCCCTATCCCATAACCCGGAGTAATTTTTCAACACTCAAGGCAAAATTTCTCATAATAGGAATTGTTCCACGCGGCATTTGTATACCAATGCCTTTGTAGAAGAGGATAAACAAAACACCCACAGCCACCAAAGAAAAAAGCGGCAGGACTTTCCATCTGCGTTCGCCCAATAAGTAACACATTGCCATACACAAAACCCAGCTGGCAGCCAAGAAACCAACCGTATTTAAGACAAACGCATATATAAACAATATAGCCATTCCCAAAACCAACGGGCTCTTAATAAGGCCCAGCCAATCATATTGCGCAAAATAACTTAATGTTCTATCTTCCTTTGGTATTTTTTTATACACATGATACATATCTAAAATCAGAATAAAAAGCAACAAACAAATCAGGAGCTGGGGCCAAAAAGCGGCCCCCAGCGGATCTGTAATAGTTGATACTTCGATCGTAGTTGTAACATAGTATAGGCAATATCCAAAGAACAAGAATAAAACAATACTAAAAAGCAATTCCAGCATAGTTTATTCTCCTTTACTTGTTTATTATCTATTTTTTAGTTACCAATGGTCCTAACAAATCAAAGTAATCATTCCAAACTTTTGCCATTTCTTTTTGATTGAATTGACCTTTACGATCGTTCAAGCCAACTTTAGCTTTCCAGTCTTCCCATTGTTTTTGTTTCATTGCTTTAAAGAAAGCTGCTTCCAAGCTGTCGATAGCTGCTTGAGGAGTACCTTTGCGAGCCATAATAGCTCTCCATGGGCCTATATCTGCAGTCATTTTAAAGTCTTTGGAGCAAGGAACTTCTTTCATAGCAGAGCTACGAGCAGTATTAATAACAATCAAAGGATTAACCTGGCCGGCTTTTACATATTGTTCACCATCAGCCGGACTGCCCAAAGTCATATCAGCATGCCCACCGATTACCAAGCTATATGCTTCCGCACCACTGGATGCTACCATGGTAACTTTGATACCTGCTTGTTGGAACAATTGCTGAGCAGACAAAGCATCAATACCGGATACGGACTGCAAAGTCAAGGTAGGTTTCCCTGGATTTTGCTTAGCATATTCTACAAGACCCTTCCAATCTTTATAAGGTAATTTGGAATTAGCAAAAACAACGTTACTGTCCTGTACTAAGCAGCAAACCGGAACCATTTCACTCTTTACATCAAAAGATGCTTGTTTCTTCAAGCCTTGAATAACCGCAGATGGTGTTAACATAACAAAAGAATAACCATCTGTAGGCTGTTGATGAGCATATTCCAAACCTGTTAAACCGGATGCGCCACCAACGTTATTAATATGAATATTTACCCCAAGTTCTTTTTCTACCAATGGACAAATAGCCCTTAAAGTAGTATCCGTGCCTGACCCAACGCCGAATACGCAAACCATTTCAATATCTCTTTCCCACTTCCAGGGTCCTTTCTTGCCATCATCTTTTTTGGCCTCTTCTGTTGATGAACCGCACCCTGTCAGGGCCATAACCAACATCATCAACACCGCTAATACTGCTAACGCTTTTTTCTTCATGTTTTTCTCCTCCTTTTACAACATCAGATTCATTCTGCCACAAACTGTGGAATAATATTCACAGCCTTGGGCAGCACAATTACTTGCCGTGGTTTTTGCTCACCACACACCTTGTCAATTGCCTGTTGCAGCGTAGGCGCCCAGCCTAACTTCATCTTATGCAAACGTTCTTCATCTACATTCCGGCTTACAATTATCACTTCCCCCTTTGTCATGGCCCGTGCATATTCAAAAGCTTTATTGGTTCCTACATCAAAACCTTCTTTACGAAAACGCTCAATTACTTCCTGAGGTGTGGCAGCACTCATTAACCAGTCTTGGAACAAATCCGGCCCTATGCCATCTTCTGCTTCTGCCACTAAAATCAGCTTGGCTTTTCCGCCTTTTCCTGCAAAAAGTTCGGCCGTAGCCAAAGCTTTTTGTGCCTGATACAAATTACAATCCCTGGGGGCACCACCCGGTGAAGCAATAATCACATCTCCGTGTTTTTTACAAATAACTGTATTGTGTTCCCGGCAAATTTTCACACCTGCTTGGTGGGCCTGAGCCAAATGGCCGGCCACTACAGCTATATTTTGCTTATGTGGATCTTGCACTGCATTTAAAATAAACCGAACTCCTACCATTTCCGCCGCTTCTAAAGCAGCTATATGGAAAGGATTTTTTTCCATGAACCCCAAGGCCGGCTCAAAAGGCCGTATGGGAAGGGAATGGTGAATCTTCAAAGTTTCCAGGCCAGCCACGCCCGGCACAATGCTTTTCCTCCCACCGGAAAAACCTGCTGCTTTATGAGGAGCAATCAAACCTGTAGTAATTATAAATTTTGCTTCTGCAGCTATCTTGTCCACATATATAGGTAACCCCTCTTTGGTTGTTCCCAGATATACATTATTTTTCTTGCAGTCATGGCTGAACACTCGGTATTTCTCGTGGACATGGGTACCTACTAAGTTGTCAATTTCTGCAGAAGTAGGAGCTCTGTGGCTGCCTGTAGCAACAATAAATTCTATCTGCTCATCGGCAACCCCCGCTTTTTTCAATCTTTTAATGAGACCTTGAACCATCTCTTTATTGGGTCCCGGTCTAGTGGGATCATTCACGATGATTAAAATTTTTCCGTCTTTATCAGCCCTTGCCGCCACTAGGTCTTCTAACCTTCCGCAACCAATGGGATTATCCAAAGCCTGCTCAATTAGTTCTTCTATCTTGGCAGTAACCGGCGCACATTCCGGATCTACAACCTGTACAGTAATATCATCAGGTATGTTAGCTTCCTCGTATTTTTTACCATATGGCACTTTTATACCAGTCATCATCTTCTCCTTTACAACTGAGGTAATCTTTCCTTTGTAGCCAAATTGAGAATTTCTTCGGATAATTTTTCTGCTGCGGGAACCTTGGCCCTTTGCATGAGGCTTAAAGCTTTCACTTTAACCTGTTGTGCAGTCAGAGGCTTTGCCACGCTGCCGGAAGCATCTTGCACACTAACACTATAGTTCCGGTTCTTCGTATCTCTGGCAGTAATACGGCAGCCCCAATGTTCCGGATATAATTTTGTCAAATCAGCGGCCGGTTTTACTTCTACTTTCTTTAAAAGTTCCCTTACTTGTGGATTGTTAATGCATTCCGGCTCTACCTGCTGTAAAGTAAATCCGCCAAACAATGCCGCGCAAGCCACTACATAGGGAGTGGAGAATTTGGCATTAACCGCATTTTGCGGGTCAATGCTGCCTGCCGCTACCCCGCACTGTTTATAGCCTACCAGATATGTTTCCACCGTGACATGTTCAATATCTTGAGCTTTTAAATTATGTTTTTTGCAAATCTCCAGCATTCCATCAATTACACAATGTGTACTGCGGCAAGCGGGATAAGGTTTATTGTCTACTCGAAGAATTTGCCAGATGCTTCCTAAATCCTTGGCCACAAGCTTCACATCTGCTTCGTCACTCATCATAGCTAAGAGTCCGCCGTCTTCACTGGTGAAAATATGTTCCGGGCCTGTCATGCCGGCCTGAGCCAGCAGTGCCGACTCTAGACCGAGCTGTGATGCTCTGGCCGGGTTAAGCACTTTGCAAGAAGCACCGTCTCCCAAAAAAGCCCATGTTCCGAAACTCTGCGTTCCCGCCAAAGCTAAAGCATTTTTTGTTTCCTGTAAATCTAATTTTAATAGTTTTGCACAAGCGGCTGCCGCCCCAAAAGTTCCCGCCGTGGCTGTTACATGCCAGCCTTTATTACGATGGGATGATACTCCGAAGGCCATGCCTATCCTGCTCATGACTTCATAGCCACAAATAACTGCCAGAATTAATTCCTGTCCTGTAGCCTCTAAATGTTCCGCCATAGCCCAAGCTGCCGGGACTACCACAGTACCAATGTGGGTTTTGCTCTCAGTATGAACATCATCCATTTCCAGAGTATGCCCCATCATGGCATTTAAAAAAGCTGCTTTGCCTAATCCGCTCCGGCACTTTCTGCACCACACCGAAGCTTCACAGGTAGTTTCGTTTTTCAACCATTGAGCGGCTACAGTTTGATTTTGCTCATTACCTGCCGCCCCTAAAGCCGTGCCAACACTGTCTAAAATATGTAATACCGCAGCTTCCTTAACTTTGTCCTGTATATCTGACCACTGAAGCTCTGTAATAAAAGCAGCCAGTGCAGCAATTTCGTTCATTTAATTTACCTCTCTGCTCCCATTCCTTTTAGTGTTTCTTATAGTAATTAATCAGACAACCATCTACGATAATCTGACGTTCTGCAACAGTCAGCTCACCCAGGGAGACTTCAAACTCGGAAATTTTACCATCTTTGTTAATACCATAAGCCTTGAATTCCTTTGCTTCGTTTAAAATATGCTCTTTGACATCAGGGATGAAAATATAGTCGTTAAGAGCAAACTCTTCAGGATTCTTTACAAGGAAAGGAATAATACCCCAGTTAATGCAGTTGGAACGATATCTCTTGGTAGCATAAATTTTAGCAAAGTTTGCAGCTGAGCCTAAAACTCTTTGACAGGAAGCAGCCTGCTCCCGGGCAGAACCGTCTCCCGGCATATTGGCAAAAAGTGAGCTGCCCAATCCGGTACCATGAGGGTCAACCTCCAGCCCTGCTTTAGTTAAAGCCGCATATACATCCATAATTTCCTTGGGCAAAGCTTTCCCTGCTTCTCTGTCCATTTCTTCCTGACGCAGAACCTTGCTCCTTCCTACGTATTCGGGAACTCTCCGTCCCAAGGTGAATTCCGACAGTCTTTCCGGGTTGGAACGATAAGAAGAAGTCTCTCCGGAAGGAATCAGTTCGTCGGTAGTAGTCACAGGGTCGGTAATATATGCACAAACCTTCACCAGCAAATCTTTGGTCAAAAATGGCATATGAGGCCAATCTTTAATATTGGGACCGAATCTCAATTCTGTGTCAGGTTCAGCCTTGCCCCAGCCGTTATACACTCTCTTGTCATATACTTCTTTGTGAAAATGATACTTAGGTACGTAATAATCTACATCCGTTAAATCAGTAGCAGCAGTTAATCTGCCACCATTGGCAGCTGTAGCGGCAATAGAACGTGCGTCCATCAGGGCAACTGCTGCCATTTGACCTTCACCGGGCTTAGAACCTTCCCGGTTGGGGAAGTTTCTGGTGGTATGACGAATACTCAATTCCCCGTTGGCGGGAGTATCACCGGCGCCAAAGCAAGGGCCGCAGAAGCATTCTTTTATAATTGCTCCTGCCTCTGCCAAATCAGCAATTTTGCCATCCTTCAGCAATTCCAAATAGGTAGGCATGCTGCCTGCATAAATACTCATGGAAAAAGAACCGTTACCGCAGCTTTTACCCTTCATAATATTGGCCGCAATACATAAATTTTCAAAAGTCCCGCCGCTGCAGCCAGCGATAATGCCCTGGTCAACGTAAATATTACCATCACCATGAAGCTTGCTCATTAAATCCATGTGCGCTGTTTTAGCTATCTGCTTATTAGCATTAACTTCCGCCTCATGAAGAATATCCTTGGCATTAGCCTGCAGCTCGTGAATAGTAAACGTATTAGACGGATGCATAGGAAGGGCAATGGTACATTCCACCGTAGACAAGTCAATATAGACACAGCCATCATAGTAAGCAACCTCAGACGGTTGAATTTTTTTATAATCCTGAGGCCGGCCATGAATGGTCAAATATTCTTTAATATTATCGTCTGTTTCCCAAATGGAAGACCAACAAGTAGTTTCCGTGGTCATAACATCAATACCGTTCCGGTATTCAGCAGTCAGGTTTTTAATGCCGGGGCCTACAAACTCCATAACCTTATTTTTTAGATAGCCGTTTTTGTAAACAGCACCGCAAATAGCTAAGGCAATATCATGAGGGCCTACGCCCGGTTTAGGTTGCCCGGTAAGATAAATAGCAATAACCCCGGGATAGAGGAAATCGTAAGTATGTTGTAAAAGTTGCTTGGCCAGCTCTCCGCCCCCCTCGCCTACAGCCATAGTGCCTAAAGCCCCATAGCGGGTGTGACTGTCGGAACCGAGAATCATCTTGCCGCATCCTGCCATCATTTCACGATTGTAGCTGTGAATAACAGCCATATCGGTGGGAACGAATATGCCACCGTATTTATGTGCTGCCGATAAGGCAAATTTATGATCGTCTTCATTTATGGTGCCGCCAACTGCACAAAGGGAGTTGTGACAGTTGGTCAGCACGTATGGCAAAGGAAATTCCTCCATGCCGGAGGCCCTTGCTGTCTGAATAATGCCAACAGATGTAATATCGTGACTAGTTAAGGAGTCGAATTTTAATTGCATATGTTCCATATCATCAGTAGTATTATGTGCCTTTAAAATACCGTAAGCCATGGTACCTTTCTTGGCCTCGGCAGCAGCGACTTCTTTGCCGGTGCTGTGCTTTACCTCTGCAACAGACATGGCTAATTTTTCTCCGTCCAACAGGAATACTCCACCGTCGTATAATTTAATCATTGCTTTCTTCCCCCTGTTTTAGTGTAAAGAATCGTTTTTTTAGTTTTCTGAATATTCATTTGATTGTATGATAACATTATATCATTTGTTTTTCAATATCTCATTTGTGAGGTTTTTTCATTCATTTGAGCTATATATTCTCACTTGATAAAGAAGGTAAATTATGCTATATTGTTATTAAGTAAACAAGGGGGAATGACCATGAAATATGATAATCTGTCAGGAAAAGACAAATATGATATTCTGTGTGAAATGGCCAATATGTACTACAATCAGGGTAAAACTAAGCTGGAGATTGCCGCTGCTCTCGACATTACTCGTTTTAAAGTAGCCACTCTTCTCCAAGAAGCAAAAGACAAGCAAATTGTCAATATTAAGATAAACTATAAAAATCTTCGGAATAAGGATATGGAAAGCAGCCTTATGCAAAGGTTTCCCCTGAAAAAAGCTGTGGTAGTCAACACCCAGTTTACCCCCTACCTGGACGGGTTAACTCAGTTGGGACAAACTGCCGCTGCCTATTTGGACAAAATATTAACCCCTCATACGGTATTGGGCGTAATGTGGGGAAAATCCGTCCAGTCGGTGATTCGCCATTTGCCCCAGAAGGCCAATAACCCCGTAACCGCTATTCAACTAGCCGGGCATATCTCTCTCAGCAACGCTTCTTTGCAGTCTGAGATTTTAATTCGGTCCATCGGAGATGCCTACTTTGGTCCTTGCTATTTTCTCAACGCCCCTTTGTACATAAAAAGCTTAAAATTAAAAGAAGCGCTTTTGGGAGAACCTACCATCGCCGCCACCATACAGAAAGCTAAAGAAATGACCGTGGCTTTCACCGGCATCGGCGGTACCACCAGCTTGCCTTTCTTCAAGCCGCAGTTTGCTCCCTATCTAACTGCCGAAGATAAAAAAGCCGCCAACAGCTGCATAGGCAGTCTTTTCGGCTACATTCTGGCCAAGGACGGTTCCCTTGCCGATATTCCTCTCAACAAACATCTGATGTCGGTACCGGAAAGCACTATTCTTTCCACTCCCAGACGCATTGCTGTAGTCTATGGCAAGCACAAAGTTAAAGTTACTGATATGGTACTTCGTCAGAATTATATTAACGAATTAATAACTGATGCAGACACAGCTAGTATCTTACTGGAGTAAAAAAATAACGAGGTTTTGCTGCCAGCTTGCAGCAAAACCTCGTTATTTTTTATTTCAAGTTTAGCAAAACTCTCCCTTTGAGAAGAAAGTAATCACTTGCCTTTTACTTTAACCACCACCACTTCCGGAGCCGGGCCAAGGCGAATGGGAATACCCCAGAGCCCGTAACCATCAGAAACCGTTGCCAGCATATGATTAAATGTTTTACTGCCGTAATCCAGAAGATACATACGCTTGGTCAGTTCCCGATTTGGATAGAACTGGCCGGCGTGAGTGTGCCCCGCAAAATACAAATCATAGCCTTGGGCGGCCGCCTTTTGAATGCTGCGAGGCTGATGCTCCATAAAGATGTCCAGTTTATCCTTGGCCCCATCCGGAAACACATAAGAATTGGCGCTGCGCATAAAATCGTCCAACCCCGTCAGCATAATATTATTGCCAAGCTCCCTCACTTCATTCTTTACAAAATGCACGCCCACTTCTTCCATGAGCACATTTTCATCTTCGGCCGTACCATGCATAACATCGTGATTGCCATAAACTGCATAGACGCCTAAAGGGGCTTGGAGCTTAGCCAGGGGCTCGAGGCTTTGTTCCTGTCTGACGAATTCCAGATTCCCATCCACAATATCGCCACCTATGAGCACTAAATCAGGCTTGGCTGCATTGATCATATCCACCAGGCCAACAGTGGTGGCATAGCCATAGAGGGCGCCTAAATGCAAATCGGACACGAAAGCAATAGTTAATGGCTTCTCAATTTTTTTATCGGTCACATAAGTTTCCTCACGGTAAACCCTATGTCCTGCCCGCCACCAGCCTACTGCTATCAATAGAATAATTAAGAAAAAGCCGAATTTAGGCAGATAGTGCACATATCGACTAAAACCGCCGATTTTCCCTGCTATCCAGGTCAGCACAAAAAGCACAAGGAGAATAACAGAATAGTAAAAATAACCAAACCACAATCCGCTAACCCAGGCCAAGCCCCTTATAATAGGACGCGGCAGGGCATTAACATAGCCATTGGTCAGACTGAAAATTATGGGAGGCAACACAAAAAACACAATAGTCCAAGTCTTTGTTAAATTGGCAAAAGCCGTTCTATACATAAACCACTGACCGGTGGATATGACAACTCCCAGACACATTAAGAATATGAAAAAATTACGCATTATTTTGCTCCTGACTTTACTAGTTATAATTTAAGTTTTATTAATTATAGCATTTTACCAATTGAAGTTCACTTCAAGTCAAGAAGTTTCACAAAAAAGTTGAAATGTTCGTACCGTCCCTATTTTGTCACTGCCTCAAATACACAAAAATGATACAAAAGTGAGTAGCTCACTTTTGTATCATCATGTCTAGTGCTTGCATTATTCGTGCTTGTAGATTGAGAGTTCCACGTAATCAGGTCTGAAATAGAAGAATTCTCCTTGATCAATCTTATAGCCGGTAGACGGTGTAGATGCTTCAACTACAGCTGCGGTCTCTTCTTCGAAATTATAGGCTGTAGTGTAGGCACCGGCTGTATCGTCAGCCCCTAATAAAGACTTGTCAAATTTGCGGTCGCTGCCTTTAAAAATTCTAATAGCGGCAACAATATCGTTTTTAAATAATACCGCGAACTTATGTGAATCATAGTTCCAACGCTCCAGGCCGTTTTCTGTAGCTGTGCTAGCTGGTTCCTTGTAAAGATTTTTCAGCGCATCTTTGGTCATGCCTAGGTAAATGCCGCCCACAGACTCATTGTAAGCCGGATAAAGGGAACGACGGAGTAAGGTCTTATCGTCCACAACCAAATACTGGTGGGATTTATTGCCCAAAACTTCCAGTTTCATGGTTTTGTCAGCGTTGTTTTCGTTAACAGTAAAAGTCCCGGTGCGGGGATAACCAAAGGTACAATCGCCCATACCCGTTACCTTGGCACCGTTAATAGTATCATTTTCAATGGTCATAGCAAGCTCCCCTGCTGTCGTATACCATTCGCCCTCTGCCGGCTTCAGCCACTCTTTGGCACTATAATCATTTTCCTCGTCATCGGCAAAGCAGCCCAGTGGCAATGCCACAACCATCATTAAACATAACGCAAGAGCTCCTAATATTTTTTTCACAATAATTATCTCCCTTACTAAAAAGACTATTTGCAAAACTGTATTATATACCCTTTATTTATGTTTTTCCAGCCATTTTATCGCATAAGAACAAGAAGCGGTGTATTTTTTCTTGTCCTTGGCAATATCTTCCAAGGCCCCCCGAACCAGCTTATCAGCCACGCCCTGGCCACGCAGTGAATCGTCCACAAAGGTGTGGTCGATATTTACAGTGCCCGGTGCTGTCTCCGGAAAGGTTATTTCCGCAATAACTTTACCTTCGGCATTTTCCATATACACTCTGCCTTTTTCGTGTTTGAATTCCATAATTGCACCTCCTGCCAGAATATTTTCTTGCCTTAATAATACCCTTTTCCTACTACATCTGGCAAACTATTTATTTCCCCCTATTTTCCAGTTGACAAACTACCCCACTTTCGTATAGAATTACAAAGTAATATTTTGGGGGCATAGCTCAGCTGGGAGAGCGCTTGCATGGCATGCAAGAGGTCGGGAGTTCGATTCTCCCTGTCTCCACCACATTTGAATAGTAAACACGCCAAGTCCTAAGACCTGGCGTGTTTTTTTGAAGCTAAGATATGGTCATTTCTTCCCACTGATAAGAGCTGATACAAAGGTGACAGTCACCTTTGTATCAAAAGTTGACAAAACAGTACCATCCCCATTTTGTCAACTCTTGGTAACGTGATATAATAATTGCAAAGAAGGTGACATTATGTCCATACAAAAAATTCAGCAAGAAATTAATGATATCGGTGTAGCCCAAAGTTTTACCATTATCGGCGATCCGGGTTGTGAAGGTTTGGGCACAACCATGATGGAAGTTTATGCCCATGCTTTGGCCATCAGTGCCATTACTGATTTCACTTTAGTAGTAGGAGATTTTGTACCTCAGGGCACAGACCGTTTTTACCGCGATATTACAGAGTTAACCAACACTATTGCCCAGAATCCTGTCTATGCTTTGCGTGGTAATCACGATACAGGTGAATATGATGCCCATTTCGGAAATCATAATTACGCTTTAATCGGTAAAAATTTTACTATTGTAGTTTTAGATAACGCTTTACGCAAATTCGAAGAGGATGGCTTGATCCTATTGCAGCAAGTACTGGCCCGTCCAGACGTTAATAATGTGGTCGTTGCGTTTCATATACCACTGCCCAACCACTATACCAAAAACTCCGTCAATCAAGAAGAATTTGTTAAGCTGCAGGCCGCTTATGGAGCTCACAAAGCTAAAGTAAAGTACTTCATCTGCGGTCATGTACATTCCCGCTTTATTGATACTGTTGACGGCGTTACTTTCATTTGTACCGGCGGGGGTGGAGCCATGATTGAAGATATTTCCGCTGATATCAAGGCCGCCGATGTGAACTATCACGTGGTTCGTTTCACCTATACTAACGGAAACTTGGAATACGAAATCGTTGATCTGAATCACACCATGTATAGCAAAGAAAATTCCGATACCATTATGAGGAGCAAGCTCTATGATACTGTAAAAGATGAGCTATTAGCCCATCTAAAGTACCTAATGTTTGCCGAGAGAGCCCAAAGACGCGGCTATGCCAAGGTCGCTGCCCTATTCAAAGCCCTAGCAGAATCTGAGTACCGCCACGCCAAGAACTTCTATGCTGTCTATGACCGGGCTAAACCTTTCAATAAGACTATTGCTGACTTTATTCCTGTTGAAGATTTTGAGTACAAACGTCTCTACGATATGTTGGGGGATTATGCCCGGGAAAATAAACTGCCCTTGACTGAGCAAGCCTACAATGCTGCCCGGTCCGCAGAAAGAGACCATGCAATTCTTTTGCGGCAGGCCGTCAATATGGATGAATTTGACAAGAAGACATTTTATGTTTGCCCCATTTGTGGTTACCTCATGACTGATAAAATGGCCCGCTGTCCCATTTGCGGAGCACCAGCTATGAGATTTGAAGAGTTTACAGCCAAGGAAGACAATCCCAAAGAAGACTAATGTAGCAAAACGACAGGCAATCGGTAAAAAGCAGTGCATGTCGATAGGACAATCATCCTGTTCCCCAAAATAACTAAAAGCCCGCCAATGGCGGGCTTTCTTGTTGCGATTTTTGCTTTCCTTATTTTGCTTCTTGAGCTACCTCTGTATCAACAGGAACTGCTGCGTTGTCTTCTTCGTAGTCCGGGTCAAAGCGTTTGTTCAGGTAGTTCACATAAAGATATGCTAACATTGCACCGGAAATATTGTGCCAAGCGCTAAATACTGCACCGGGAACACTGGCTAGAGGCAAAGCAGCGAAATGTGCCTTTGCCAAACCTGTAGCCAAGCCGGAGTTTTGCATACCAACTTCAATAGACAAGGCAACCATTTTTTTCCAGCTCATACCCATAAAACGTCCAACCAGAAAACCTAAAGCATAGCCAAGGCAATTGTGGAGCACAACGACCAGCATGATTATACCGGAACTAGCCAAAATAGCATCCCTGCTTACACCGATAACACCGGCAATAATCAAGGAAATTGCAAGGGATGAAACCGCCGGCAAATAATCTGTGGCAGTCTCAGCCAGTTTGGGCAGGAATTGCTTAACTGCCAAACCCAAAGCAATGGGCAGCATAACAATTTGCAAAATAGAGACAAACATGCCAACCGGATCAAAATTGACTCGCTGACCAATAAGCAGGAAAGTTAAAAGAGGAGTCATAAGAGGTGACAGCAAAGTAGAAACCGCTGTCATGGCCACGGACAAAGCCACATCACCCTTACTCATGAATGTGATAACGTTGGAAGAAGTGCCGCCGGGGCAAGTTCCTACCAGAACAACACCAACTGCCAAAGCCGGGTCCAGTTGGAAAACTTGGCATAGTCCCCATGCTAAGAAGGGCATAATCAAATACTGGGCACAAGCACCGCAGACTACATCTTTAGGACGCTTGAACACAACAGCAAAATCATGGAGGTTCAAAGTCGTGCCCATGCCAAACATAACAACACCCAACAAAGTGCTTAAAACAGAAACTCCTGCCACCTTCCCCACTACCCATTTGAAGCTGTTGGGAGTGGTCATACCTAACACCAAAAACACTATCGCTAAAACGCCAAAATATTTCCCAACTAAAGCACAAAACTTTTTCATTATAAACTTTCCCCCTCATTATTTTCGAATCCTGCTCTTCTTGCAATCTCCATTCCAAAGCCAATACTATGTTCCTCTCCTGGCTCTGTTTTTTACTTCAGCACAGCTCCTGTATTAGCCGATGTTACCAGCCTTGCATACCTTGCTAAATAGCCTGTCTTCACCTTAGGCTCCGGTTGTTGCCAAGCTGCTTTTCGCTTAGCCATTTCTTCATCAGAAATTTCCAGCTCTAATTTACGACCGGGAATATCGATGTTAATCTTATCACCGTTCTTAATCAAGGCAATTGGCCCGCCTTCCATGGCTTCCGGAGAAATATGACCTATGCAGGCACCACGGCTTGCACCGCTGAATCTACCGTCTGTCAGCAGAGCAACTTTCAAGCCCATACCGGTAATTACTGCTGTAGGATTGAGCATCTCACGCATGCCTGGCCCACCTTTAGGCCCCTCATAGCGAATAACTACTACATCACCGTCTTTAACTTCACCGTCCATAATGGCGTCAATGGCAGTTTCTTCTGAATCATAGCACTTGGCTGTCCCTTCACATTTCAAAAGTTCCGGTTCCACAGCGCTCTCTTTAACAACAGAACCATCCGGAGCCAAATTACCCTTTAAGACAGCAATACCGCCCTTATGCATATAAGCATCTTTCACATCATGAATAACGTCACGCCGTTCTACTACGGCATCTTTAATTCTATCTGCTATAGTACCTGTTACTGTCTTAGCATCAGTATGAATAATGCCCAGCTTGGTCAGTTCTTTCATTACTGCACAGATACCGCCGGCTTCATTCAAATCCTGCATGTGATAGGAACCACCTGGGCTCATCTTGCAAAGGTAAACTGCTTTCTTGCTAATTTCATCAAATTTCTCCAACGGCAGGTTCAAGCCTACTTCGTGGGCAATAGCCGGCAAATGGAGCACCGTATTGGTGGACCCGCCAATGGCCATATCTACGGCAATAGCATTTTCAAAAGATTCCATGGTCATAATATCCCGGGGTTTTACATCCCGCTTTACCAAGTCCATAATGGCAGCGCCGGCTTTTTTAGCCAGAATATGGCGAGCACCGGTATATGCCGCAGGAATAGTGCCGTTACCCGGCAAGCCCATACCCAAAACTTCCGTCATGCAGTTCATAGTGTTGGCAGTAAACAATCCGGAACAAGAACCGCAGCCGGGACAAGCCGTACATTCTTCCATCTTGTACATGGTTTCTTCGGTCATTTGGCCGGCCTGTACTTTACCTGCTGCTTCAAACATAGTACTTAAGCTAATATCCTTACCTTGAAAACGACCGGCCAGCATAGCGCCGCCGCTCACTACAACGCTAGGGATGTTCAATCTGCCGGCTGCCATAAGCATACCGGGAATAATTTTATCACAGTTAGGAATCAGCACCAAACCATCAAAAGCATGAGCATTGGCCATAGCTTCAATGGAATCGCAAATTAGTTCACGACTGGCCAGAGGATATCTCATGCCTTCGTGACCCATGGCAATGCCATCGCAAATTCCGATAGCAGGGAACTCAATAGGAGTGCCGCCGGCTTCTGCCACGCCCATCTTCACTGCCTGGGCTATTTCTCGCAAATGAATATGCCCCGGTATAATCTCATTAAAGGCATTGACTACGCCGATAAGGGGTTTTGCTATTTCCTCATCTGTGTAACCCATAGCATGAAACAGAGAACGATGAGCGGTTCTGGTAATACCTTTCTTTACTCGATCACTACGCATTGTTTTTCTCCTCCTCTTTTTTAGAAAACATTTTTCTGTAACAAAAAATCCGCCCCTCAAAAAGGGACGGATTTAATTCCGCGTTACCACCCTAGTTCCTGATAGACCACTACTATCAGACGCTCTGCTACGTACTAACATACGCGTTTCCTTTAACGTGGAACAACCGTTGACGCTTAATATTCTTCAGCGTCACTCTTCAGGGAGGAGTTTCACAGGCTTTCTATTACCGGCTTGCACCTACCGCCGGCTCTCTGAGAATTAGATGAACCTCTTACTTTTTTCCCGTCACAAGATTTAATATTGCTAACGTACCAACATACGCATTTCCTTTAACGTGGAACAACCGTTGATGCTTAATATCTTTCGGCATCACTCTTCAGGGAGGATTTTCACAGGCTTTCTATTACCGGCTTGCACCTACCGCCGGCTCTCTAGAAATAGGCAAAACCTGCTACTCTTTCCCATCACAAGATTTTTTATTTAGTATTATGTTTACAAATGATAAGATTATTGTACATTCATGCAGGACTTTTGTCAAGTATCTTTTAGGTTTGTTGTGTTACTGATTCTTCATTGCCGTAATCGGCACTGCCATAACCCCATCCCTGTTTTATTTTTTCAGGCTTGTCCAACCGTCTGCTTGAATGATTTTCCCATCTTTCATGAGTTTTCCTAACGCCCGTTTAAATGCAGCTTTGGAAATGCCAAAAACATCCTTGATTATCTCTGCCGGTGTAGCATCCCCATATGGCATGGTCCCCTGACGTTTCTCCAGTAAAGACAGGATGGTATCTGCATCGGTAAGACGAGCCTTTTCTTTTTGCTGCCGCAAAGACATATCCACTCTGCCGTCTTCCCGGACGAAAGTTACACGACCTGTTACCTGCTGACCGAAATCCAGTCTGCCACCGGGTACTTCACTTCTGTGAATAAAAGCTATGTATCTTTCTTTGGTCAGAAGGAAAAATCCTTCGGGAAGGATGTTATAAATAATACCAGTTAAGGTATCGCCGATTTTCACATCTTTAGCCGGCAGGCTGGCCTTCACCATATCTTCGTGAACATCCATGGTTACAGCCTGACGGCCGCTTTTATCCCGGTAGAGTTTTACCCAGATTAACTGGTCCGGGGAAACATGTCCTCGCATTTCGCTGTAGGGCAAAAAAATACCGCGCTCAGCACCGATATCCACAAACCCTCCCTGCTTAGTCACAGATAGTACCTTTACATATCCCAGCTGACCTTCCTGCATCTTCGGCAGTTTCTGGCTGGCGGTCATACGCCCATTAGGGTCCAGGTACAGATAGACCTTCACTTTGTCTCCGATTTTTACGGGAGCAGTCTGCTGCAATTTGTGCAGCAGAATATCATCCCCGGTTTCACCTGTTCCTGCATCCAGAAAGGCACCCATGTCATTTTGTCTTACCACTGTCATCTCGCAGACATCACCAACCCGGTGAGTACCTACAGTTTTAACAGTTCGTATTTTCTTTTCCAACATAATTAATTTTCCGTTTCTTTATAGTTTTCAGAAGGAGCATCTGCCCATAATTGTTCTAAATTATAGAAATCACGCTCTGCCTCTAGGAAAATGTGTGCCACTACATCACCATAATCCATAAGAATCCATCTGCCTTCTGTATATCCTTCTTTATGTGCCGGCAAAAGGTTTTCCTTGGCCAGTTCGTCCTCAATGTTGTCAGCAATAGCCTGAACTTGTGTCGTATTACGTGCAGAACAAATCATGAAATAATCCGTAATAGGAGAAATTCCATCCATGTTCAGCAACAGAATATCCGTTGCTTTCTTTCCTGCAGCAGCTGCCGCGATTTTTTTAGCCAATACTTTTGTATCTGTCATTTAATGAACCACTCCTTTTTTATATTTTTTCAATTGTCTTGTGAGGAATTTTTAATGTGTCCAAGGTTTTCGTTACCTGGTTAGGTGAAGTCTGCCAATAACTGATTTCCTGAATCGTCTTGAAATCACCGAAGAGCATTTCGGAATGAAGACTGCTGTCCCCGAAAATTCTAAAGCTGTTAGCCGCTTTCAGCATGGTCATAGCATCCATATCGGTAGTCACATATTTAAACATAGTTTGAATCAAAGCAGGGGTTTTTACTAAATTGCTTACCGTAAAGAACTGGCTGGACAGTGTCTTTAAAAATTTCTGCTGTCTTTGTACACGGCCGATATCCCCCAGCTCGTCATGCCTGAATCTAACGTATTCGCCTGATTGCTTGCCATTAAGATGCTGATAGCCTTGTTTAATATGAATCTTTAAATTAGCGTAGGGATCTTCGTAGTTCATGTTGTGCTCCACATACATGTCTACGCCTCCCATCATATCCACCACTTCAATAAAGCCCTGCCAGTTCACCAGCATATAGTAATGAATGGGGATTTGGAGCAAGTTGGCCACTGTTTGTTTGGCCATACTTACGCCTCCATAGGCATAAGCCGAATTAATCTTATCCGGCCATCTCCGTCCCGGAATAGACACTCTGGTATCCCTGGGAATGGACAGCATGGCCACATCCTTGTTCTCTGGGTCGAAGCTGACCACAATCATGGCATCAGTTCGCTTAGGAGCATCTGTAGCTATATCTTCGCTGTCCCCGTCATCAATCCCCAGCAACAGCACATTAATGCGCTTGTTCAATGTTTCATCATTAATCATGTCTTCACTGGCAGCTGTGGTCTTGGCTGGTGCCGTACGCTTGAAAAGTGCCGCATAGGCAAACACGCCCGCCATAAAACAGCCCACGACAATACACACTCCTATAACAAGGAAAGCTAAAAGCCTGCCCACCCGTAGCCTTCTTTTGACCTTATGAGGACGGGGTATCTCTTGATTTGTCATTTGTTGTCTCCTAACTATTTCTTCTGGTTCTTGTACATGATAGCCATTTCATTATAGGCTTCAATACAATTGGGATGTATCAGCTGATTCCCATCTAGCAAAAACTTAATGGTCTGCTGGTAAGCCCGGAACAAAGTCTGTTCCAAATCTTTTTTAACCAATTGACGTAAATCATCTACCCCCGGATAATCCCTGGCCGGTTCTAAAATATCTGCCAGATAAATCACCATGGCCAGCTTGCTCATATGGGGCGCACCGGTTGTGTGATACAAAATCGCATCTAAAACTTCCTTGTCATGAACATCATATTTATGCTCAGCATAGTATACTCCCAATTTATCATGGAGTAAAATAGGCTGGTTGATTTCTACAATATCCCCCCGAATACCCAATTCCTTGATTTTCCCCGCAAACTCCTTAGTGGGAATCTCCCTGCCGCAGTCGTGGAGAAGTCCTGCCAGTTTCGCTTTTTCCACATCTACCCCATGCAGCCTGGCAATATCTTTGGCTGTTTTGTAAACAGCCAGACTGTGCTCATAACGCTTTGTGGGCAATGATGCTTTCAATAAGGCTTTTCTCTCTGCAAAATCCATCCTTGCGCCTCCTAAAAACGTAAAAGACCTCTACCGGCGGTAGAGGTCTTTCTGTCTAATATACTCTGCTACTGCCCCAGGCACTAAGTTTGCAATTGTTTGGCCCTCATGGACCCGCTTGCGTATTTCCGTGGACGAAACCGCAAATTCCGGGGTTTCTACCGGGACAACATTATCAATGCCTTGTTTTTTAAAATTTTCCAAGGTAGCCGCCATGTCCGAAGTAAACCCCGGTCTGGTTACCGCTACGAAAGTGCACAATTTGATTAATTCCTTAGCCCTGTGCCAAGTGCGAAGCTGAACAAGAGAATCAGCGCCGATGATAAAATAGAAATCTTCCCTGTCTCCATAGCTATCTCGCAGATACTTTAGCGTATCATAGGTATAGGATATTCCTGATCTTCTGATTTCCAAGTCAGAAATGGTAAAACCGGGTTTACCCTGAATCCCCAATTTTGTCATTGTGTATCTATCCTCGGCAGATGACCAATGTAGTCCCAATTTATGAGGGGGAATATTGTCCGGAATGAAAATCACTTCATCCAGTGACAATTTCTCCTTAACCAATTCTGCTATGGCCAAATGTCCATTATGAATGGGATCAAAAGTTCCGCCCATGACACCAATTTTTTTGCGTTCCATGGAATATCTCCCTCTGGCCTTTCACATTCGTCACTGTATTATATCAATTTGTGAGATATTCTACAAGCTTCAAGAGAATAAAAGTCAAAATAAGGAGTAAAATTAGTGCTCTTAGTCTGTCTTTGAAATCAAAAATTGTTTTCGGTTTATGGCAATATTCCTTAAAACCACGCCATTTCTGTCCCCAGGTGCTGCTGCCCTTATTCATAGCGCAAGGCATCAATAGGATCCAATAGGGCTGCCTTCTTGGCCGGGTAAATACCGAAGAACAAACCAATGCCTACTGAGAATACTACCGCAATAATAATGGAAGCTAAGGAAATAACCACATCCCAGCCTACTACATGAGAAACAATCTGAGCTGTAACCACACCAAAGATAGTACCGATAATGCCTCCGGACACACCGATAACCATAGCTTCTATCAGGAACTGAAGCAAAATATTGTTATAGGTTGCCCCCAAGGCCTTCCGGATACCGATTTCCCTAGTTCTTTCTGTTACGGAAACCAGCATAATGTTCATAATACCAATACCGCCTACCAGCAGACTGATAGCCGCTATAATCGCCAACAGCATCGTAATCTGACCGGTAGTTTCCTGAACAGTTTCAATCAGGGCCGCCAGGTTACGAACCGTAAAATCGTCGTCCATTCCTTCCCTAATTTTATGTCTCTGGCGCAACAGTTCCTCAATATCTGTCTGAGCCTGATTAATAGTATTTTCATTATCGGCCTGAATGGTAATATTACGAACGTGAGTAATACCCATCATTCTCTGCATGGCCGTAGTCAGGGGAATGTAAATCAAATCATCCTGATCCTGTCCCATAGATGACTGGCCCTTGGCAGACAAGGTACCAATAACTTTGAAGGGTGCCTTGTTAATACGTATTATCTTCCCCACAGGATTACCTTCAGGGAACAGATTATCTATAATGGTTTGGCCGATGACGCACACTCTGGCTCTGCTATTCATATCTTTATTAGTAAACATGCGGCCTTCTTCAATCTTATAGTCGCGAATGTCGATAATATTGGGAGTGGAACCCTGAACCTGAGTATTCCAGTTCTGGTTGCCTTCCACAATCTGATAAGTCTGCTGCACACCCGGTGCCACATATTTAATACCATCGATTTTTTTCTCAATGGCCTTAGCATCATCGTAGGTCAGCTTGGCACCGCTGCCGCTGGCAATTCTCTGCCCCGAAGCAGTACGGCCGCCGCTCATTACTATCAGTAGATTACTACCCATGCTGGAAATATTCTTTTTTACTTGCTCCTGCATGCCGAACCCTAAAGAAACCATGGCAATAACTGCCCCGATACCAATGATAATGCCCAGCATCGTAAGGAATGTTCTGAGCTTGCTGGCCAGCATACCTTCTACTGCCATCTTTACGCATTCACGAAACATTTACCTTACCTCCCCACTGGTCATCGGTGATTTTGCCATCACGCATAGTAACTATACGCTGGGTCATATTGGCCAAATCCGGTTCATGGGTAACCATGATAACAGTCTTACCTTGCTCATTTAATTTCTTGAAAATCTCAATGATTTCCAAAGTGGATTTCGTGTCCAAGTTGCCGGTAGGCTCATCGGCCATAATAATAGCAGGGTTATTAATCAAGGCCCTGGCAATGGCCACTCTCTGTCTTTGACCGCCGCTCATCTCATTGGGTTTGTGCTCCACTCGGGAGCCCAGACCCACATCTTCCAAGGCCTTTTTAGCTCTTGCGCAGCGTTCGCTATAGCCTACTCCTGCATAAATCAAGGGCATGGCCACATTTTCTAAAGCAGAGATTCTCGACAGCAAATTAAAGTTCTGGAAGACAAAGCCGATTTTTTGGTTACGGGTCACGGCAAATTCATCATCCGTATATTTGGCCACGTCCTTACCATCCAGAAAATATTCTCCGGAGGTTGGTCTGTCCAGACAGCCCAAAATATTCATCATGGTAGATTTACCACTGCCGCTGGGACCAACAATTGAAGTAAAGATACCCTTTTGGAACTTGACGCTAACATGGTCCAAGGCATTTACTACAGTGTCACCCATAATATATGTTTTCATAATATCGTTTAATTCAATTACTTCCATACTGCTTACCTCGCTCTTGCTTATTCGGCATTAAATCGGTGGCCGCATATTAGTTTTGCTGTTATTTGTATTAACCTTGGCTTCCTTAACCAGAACATTCTGTCCCTCCTGCAAATCACCTGTGATAGCAACGTTTTCGTCACCGGTTCTCACAACTTTAACGGTAACGTCTGTGCTGGTGCCGGTAGCCGGGTCATAAACCTGCACATACTTAGCTTTCGCCTTAGTTCTCACGCAGTTAATAGGCACCGTCAAAGCATTCTTGGTTTCGCCTATAACCACGGTTGCTCTGGCTGTCATAGTAGGCAGCAACTTGCCATCGCTATTATCTACATCTACATAGCAGGTGTAATAGTTGACATTGTTAGTAGTAGTGGCGCTACGGGAAATCAAAGTAACTTCCCCCGTAAAGGTTCTATCCGTATAGGCATCTACGGTGAAATCCACTTTTTGTCCTACTTGGATTTGTCCGATATCTGATTCGTCTACCATGAGCTTAATCTGCATTTTGTCCAGATTGGCCACAGACATAATAACCTGGGGCGTACTGATACCGGAACTGATGGTCTGTCCTACAGGCGTAGGTTTGCCGATAATATAGCCGGCAATAGGTGAATAAATATTGGTATCGTTAGTATTGGATACAGCCTGTTCATAGGCAGCTTCTGCTACTTTGTAGCTCATGCTGGCAGTATCATAGGTCTGTTGAGATATAGCGTTTTGCGACAATAGCTTAGCATCACGAGCCAAAGTCAGGGCCGCATCTTCCATGGTGGCCTTCTTTTGCAGCTCGGTTTGCTTTAAAGAAGTTTCGTCCAGCTTAACCAGCAGTTTTCCTGCTTCCACGTGGTCATTTTCTTTCACGTAGACAGCCACAATACGGCCGGTAATCTTAGAGCTGATATCTACGTTATCCAAGGCACTCAGGGCACCTGTGGCAGATACTGTAGATTGAATATCTCCTCTGGTTACTTCTGCGGTCTTCACAGCAGCAGCGGCTTCTTTAGCTTTTTTATTTTGGTAATATTTATAACCGCCTAAACTGGCCGCAATAATAACTACCAATATGATGAGTAAAACTTTATGTTTCTTTAAAAAATCCACGTTTAAACCCCTCTTTCAAATTGTAGATGCGAAAAGATAAAGTGAAAGACCAATTATGCTTTTCCGCAAGCAGATAAATATTGGCAGAAGCATTGAGCAGGCTGGCATAATTTGCTACGCCGGTGAGCCGTGAACGGAATTTGCTAGAAGCACGTATAGCGCGCACTATCACATGAGTCGGCGCAAGCGGTGAGCAAATTCACAACATGCGGGAAAGCAGCTGCCAATGTTATCCGCTTACTCTGTCTTCATTTTATTATAGGCTTTAATCCTAAACTTCTTCTAAAATATACAAGAAAAAAGTGGCAAATTTATGTTTTTTAGACACAATTACCACTTTTTTCTATTATTTCCTGATTTGTCCGTTGCCGTTGATCAGATATTTAAAAGTAGTAAGTTCCGGCAAGGCCATAGGCCCTCTGGCATGCAGCTTCTGGGTTGCTATGCCTATTTCTGCCCCAAAGCCGAATTCAAACCCGTCTGTGAATCTGGTAGAAGCATTAACATAGACTGCCGCCGCGTCTACCAAAGCTTGGAACTTTCTGGCATTTTCGTAATTGTCCGTAACAATAGCTTCAGAATGGCCTGTACTGTATTTACGGATATGGGCCAATGCTTCATCCATGCTGCCCACGATTTTCACGCTAAGCCGTAAATCGTTGTATTCCGTCGCCCAGTCTTCCTCTGTAGCTGCCTGAGCATCAGGGGCAAATTTTCTGGTAGCTTCGTCACCGATGATAGTAACATCAGCTTCTTTGTATTTAGCCAGCATGGCAGGCATAAACTTATCTGCAATATTCTTGTGCACCAAAAGTGTTTCCATCGCATTACAAGTTGAAGGCCTGTTAACCTTGGCATTAAAGGCAATCTCCACTGCCATGTCTACATTGGCATACTGGTCAACATAGGTATGACACACACCTGCGCCGGTTTCTATAACAGGTACGCTGGCGTTCTTAACCACATTTTGAATCAATCCCGCACTGCCCCTGGGAATAACCACATCAATCAGGCCATCCAGATGAATTAATTCATCTACGGAAGCTCTGTCCGTAATATTAATAAACTGCACAGCTCCTGCCGGCATTCCTGCCCTTTCCCCCGCTTGAGCCAAGATATCACTGATTATTTTATTGGAGTTTACCGCTTCGCTGCCGCCTTTTAGCACGACGGCGTTGCCACTCTTGATACAAAGAGCAATGGCATCGGCAGTAACATTGGGCCTAGCTTCATAAATAATACCGATAACCCCCAAAGGAACCCTGACTTTGGTAATGGTCAAACCATTGGGCAAAGTCCTGCCACCCATAATCTCACCAATAGGGTCTGTCAGATTGGTAACACTGCGCATCCCTGCCGCAATGCCTTTAATTCTATCATCAGTTAAAAGCAGCCGGTCCAGAAAAGATGCCTTTAAACCCTTTTCCCGGCCACTTTGCATGTCTTGAGCATTGGCCTCAAGAATAACATCTGTGCCTGCCACAAGGGCCTCTGCCATCTTATTAAGAATAGTGTTTTTAACTTGAGAATCTATTTGGGCTAACTGAACTTCTGCTTTTTTAGCCAGTTCAGCTTGTTTTCTTACTTCCCCTGCCTGATACATATGCTTACCTCCTCTTAGAGAATAACTAAATTATCCCGATGAATTACTTCATCAAAATGTTTGGCGCCTAAAATATGTTCTATTTCTGCGGTCTTTGCTCCCCGGAGTTTTTGCAAATCTGCTGAGCAATAGTTGGTAAGACCTCTGGCCAATTCCGTGCCATGAACATCCACTACGCTTAGTGTAGCGCCGCTGTCAAATTCCCCTTGTACCTTCACAATCCCTACAGGCAAAATGCTGCAACCGCCCTTTTTTCTCAAAGCCTTGGCCAAACCTTCATCCACGGTCACAGTGCCTAAAATCCTGGCGCCAAAGGCCAACCAGCGTTTTCTGAATTGTAATCTGTTTTCCTTGGAAACAAAAAGTGTTCCCAACTGTTCTCCTTTTAGTATTTCCATAATAATTCTTGGATCTGTACCGGAAGCAATAACCAAATGAATGCCGCTGCTCATGGCTGCCTTGGCTGCCTGAAGTTTGGTCAGCATGCCGCCGGTAGCATTAGTACTGCCGGTGCCCACTGCAGATGCTTCCATGGCAGGGGTTATTTCCGTTACTTCGGAAATCAGTTTAGCATTTTTATCTTGTTGAGGATTGGCCGTATACAGACCATCCACATCAGACAATATAATATCTAAGTCCGCATCCGCAATACCTGCTACCAACGCAGACATATTGTCATTATCCCCAATTTTAAGTTCATCTAAGGCTACTACGTCGTTTTCATTAACAATGGGAATAACCTTTTGGTCAAACAAAGCCTGAAAAGTATTTCTGGTATTTGTATAGCGATGCCGGTCAATGGCATCCACCTTGGTAAGAAGCACTTGAGCCACTACCTGACCGTATTCTCCGAAAATGTTTTCGTAATAATGCATCAGAATGCCTTGGCCTACAGCGGCCGCCGCCTGCTTGCCGGGAATTGTCCTGAGCTTTGTCTTCAGCCCCAGACGGGTTTTCCCTACTGCTCCTGCCCCGGAAGTTACCAGAATAATATCTTTGCCTGAGTTGTTCAAATCGGTTAAAACTCTGGCCAGAATTTCGATTTTCCCGAAATTTATTTTCCCGCTCTCGTGAGTAATAGTACTGGTTCCCACCTTTACTACTATACGTTTCGCTTTTGCCAGTTCATCCCTATTCATGGCCCACCGCCTCGTTATTACTCTTTATAGTCAAACACCATATCAAGAATACGTACAGACTGACCTTCTTGAATGCCCTTCTCTTTTAAGGCCTGATCAATGCCCAACCGTTTCCAGATTAACTGAAAGCGATAAAGAGCTTCGTCATTGTCAAAATTGGTCATGGCTACCAGGCGTTCAATGTTTTTCCCCTTAACTTCAAAATCAGTATCCACGCCCTTCACCACTTCAAACTTATCCGGATCTACTTGAGGAATCCCTTCTTCTGTGCCGGGCTCCTCTTCCAGATTCTTGCTTTCCTGAAGCATTTCATAGGCTTTAAACATAACAGCTTTAAGTCCTTCACCGGTAGCCGCCGAAGCCTTCATAATCGGATAACCCTGGCTTGTAACATATTCTTCCAGCTTGGTATAATTTTCCTGAGCATCAGGTAAATCCATCTTATTGGCTACTACAAGCTGTGGTCGTCTTGATAATTTTTCGCTGTATAGCTTTAATTCATTATTAATTTTTTGGAAATCCTCGATGGGATTTCTTCCTTCAATGCCGGCCACGTCAATAACATGCATAATAACTTTCGTCCGCTCAATATGGCGGAGAAAATCATGACCCAGGCCTACACCCTTGGATGCTCCGTCAATGAGCCCCGGCAAATCTGCCAGGACAAAACTCCGCTCGTTGTCAATACGAACTACTCCCAATACAGGAGTCAATGTAGTAAAATGATAGGCTGCGATTTCCGGTCTGGCTGCTGAAACCTGAGAAATAATACTTGATTTTCCTACGCTGGGATAGCCAACCAAACCAACGTCAGCCAGTAATTTCAATTCCAGGCGCACCCAGAAAGACACTCCCGGTTCACCACGCTCTGCAAAAGTTACACCTTGTTTGGTGGACGTTACATAGCAAGCATTGCCTTTGCCGCCCCGGCCGCCTTTGGCTACCACGAACTGCTCGCCGTCTTTGGTCAAATCTGCCAATGCCACATTAGTAACATCGTCACGAACTAAAGTGCCCATGGGAACTTTTACAATGACATCGTCAGCTTTGGCACCGGTACAATTTTTGGCACTACCATTAACACCTTTTTGAGCAACAAATTTCCGTTTATAGCGGAAATCCACCAAGGTGTTCAAATCTTTATCTGCTTCCAGGATAACACTGCCCCCCCTGCCGCCGTTACCGCCGTCAGGACCGCCGTGCGCTATATATTTTTCTCTGCGGAAACTGGAAGCTCCGTCGCCGCCGGCGCCGGCTTCCACATAAATTTTTGCTTTGTCTGTGAATAACATGATTTCAACCTTTCCTATCTGTAATTAGCTTCTATATTATATAACAAAAACTGTGATCTTGCCAACCAATCTGTGCGATTTACGGCTATTCTTATGATGTAAACCAAGTTGTAGGAAGAGTTGTATTTATAGAAAATAAGGCTATTACTATTGACCAGACAACGGACCCCGGCTAAATCCAGCATAGTATCCGGCACATTGGCGCACTGCTTGGGCAATATGCCCAGACCGGCAATGGCTGCCTCAATACTATTAATTTGGTCTGCAGACAAGTTTTTCTTGGCCATAGCCCACTCTTTTTGAGCCAGAGCAGCCCAAACGATATTATCTTGGGCATCTTCTGTGTTGTCATTGTTCAAACTCACTAATCCTGCTATAACAAATTCCCGAATTTCCGTTATAACCTTATTTTCCATAATTACACCTCAAAAAAATCCCCGCCAGCTAAAAGCCAACGAGGATTTTTAAAAATTTTATGCTTCTGCTTGAACAGGGTAAACGCTAACTTGACGGCGATCTCTGCCCCATCTTTCAAAAACTACTTTACCATCAACTTTGGCATAAATAGTATAGTCCTTGCCTAGACCAACATTGTTGCCTGCATGGAATCTGGTACCACGTTGACGAACAATAATGGAACCGGCAGTAACGATTTGTCCTTCATGAGCCTTGGTCCCTAAACGTTGAGACGCGGAATCACGACCGTTATGAGTACTTCCGCCCCCTTTATGATGGGCGTGTAATTGCAATACTAATTGAAACACCTTGCTCACCTCCTGTGTTCTTCGGTGTCTAAATACCGGGGATATTCCTTGTTTAGATTTTTTAACCCTAAAACCATGGTTTGCAAAATGGCCTGAGTTAATTCATCGGGAGTATCCACCAATTTTACCTGTAAGGATCCTGCCTCCACATTCATGGAATACTTGAGCTTGCGGTTTAAATGCTGCTCTAATCCTAAAACAGGCAACTGAGTTGTTAACGAAACCATAGCACAGACAGTATCGAACCCTTCATCTACTGAGTCAGCATGCCCTGCCACGGAATATTCATTTATCAAACCCTTGTCATCATAATAAATATCTACTTTAATCATGTGTTATGCTTCGATGGAAGTAATTTCCACTTGGGTGTAAGGTTGACGATGACCCTGACGTTTACGATAGTTAACTTTGGCTCTGTATTTAAAAACCAAAATCTTAGCAGCTTTGCCCTGCTTAGCAACCTTAGCGGTTACTTTAGCACCTTCAACACAAGGCTTGCCAACTTTAACTTCGCCATCGTTTACTACGGTAAGAACTTTGTCAAAAACGACTTCCTTGCCTTCTTCAGCGTCCAGCTTTTCTACTTCGATAACATCGCCTTGGCTGACACGGTATTGTTTACCACCGGTTTGAATAATTGCGTACATAACAGCACCTCCCTCATATAAGACTCGCCAAATACGGTACTCTTTTCAGAGTTTACGGAACCTCTTTGTGCGGTAGTACCGAGTCCACTTCCGTGAACCCATGCTGGAATACTTTATCATAAACAAACATTAAAGTCAAGAAATTACACCATTTTCTCCGGCTTAAACACTTTATCGAATTCTGCTTCTTCCATAAGCCCCAGCTTTAAAACAGCCGCTTTAAGGGAAATATTTTCTTTATGAGCCAGTTTGGCAACTTTGGCGCCATTTTCATAGCCAATGTAAGGATTTAATGCCGTTACCAGCATCAAAGAATTGTGCAGGTTATGACTCATTTTATCTTTGTTGGCCTTAATCCCCACTGCGCAGTTTTTGTTAAAAGAATTGATGGAATCTGCCAACAGTCTCACAGATTGTAAGAAGCTGTAAATAGTTACCGGGAGAAATACATTTAATTGAAAATTACCCTGAGAGGCAGCCATGCCGATAGAGGTATCGTTACCCATGACCCTCACTGCCACCATGGTTACTGCTTCGCACTGGGTAGGATTGACTTTGCCGGGCATAATGGAACTGCCCGGTTCGTTGGCGGGAATGGTAATTTCCCCCAGACCGTCTCTGGGACCGCTGGCTTTCCAGCGAATATCGTTGGCGATTTTCATCATGTTGGCCGCCAGGCCCTGCAAAGCCCCATGAGCAAACACCATGTCATCTAAGCTTGTTAGCGCATGAAATTTATTTTTAGCTGTCACAAAAGGCATTCCTGTGTTGGCTTTGCAAAAAGCTGCCACAATCTTGTCGAAACCCTTGGGAGCATTTAGCCCTGTCCCTACAGCAGTACCGCCTAAAGCTAGTTCACATAGGCCTTTTTGGGCTGTTAAGATTTCCTCTTTGCTCTTTTCCAGCATATTTCTCCAGCCGGAAATTTCCTGAGAAAAGGCAACGGGCACCGCATCCTGTAAATGGGTACGGCCTGTTGTCACAATACCCTTATTTTCTTTTTCTAATTTCTTGAAAGTAGCAATTAAACCATTCATAGCAGGAATAAGCATTTCTTTAATTTCCATGGCGCCGGCAATATGCATAGCCGTAGGAAAAGTATCATTAGAACTTTGGGATTTATTTACGTCATCGTTAGGATGAAGTAAATTAGCTTTGGCAATTTCATTGCCCCTATGAGCAATAACTTCATTAACATTCATATTGGACTGAGTTCCGCTGCCGGTCTGCCATACTGCCAGTGGGAAATTGCCTTCCAGCTTGCCGGCAATAACTTCATCGCAAACCCGGCAAATGATTTTGCATCTTTTGTTATCCAGTATGCCTAGTTTATTATTAGCCATAGCCGCTGATTTTTTTAAATAGCCAAAAGCTTTAATAACTTCCCGTGGCATTTTTTCGATACCTATTTTAAAATTCTCAAAGCTTCTTTCTGTTTGTGCACCCCAATATTTATCAGCAGGAACCAATATTTCACCCATGGAATCTTTTTCTTTGCGAAATTTTTCTGCCATTTATACATACCTCCCAAATTTACTGATGTGAGAATCATACTTTGGTTATTATAGCATATTTAGAATACAAAAAAACTGCAACACAATGATTATATCATCATGTTGCAGCTCTTATTTCATCTACCGGCCAACCGCCTGAGAAAGTTGTTGACCTTTTGTTGCGCCGCAGCATCCCTAAACTTAGTCTTTTTTTACTGCTTCAGCAACTAAATGTCCCATTTCAGAAGTACTGACTTTTATGAGTCCCGGTCCTACTAAATCAGTAGTCCTATACCCAGAATCCATAACTGTATCCACAGCTTTTTCTATAGCTTGAGCTGCTGCTTCTTGTTTAAGCGAATAACGTAGCAGCATAGCTGCCGACAAAATCGTTCCCAGGGGATTGGCAATTCCCTGTCCGGCAATATCCGGAGCGCTGCCGTGAATGGGCTCATACATACCTGTGCCGTCTCCCAAACTGGCAGAGGGCATCAGTCCAATGGCCCCGGCAATTGTAGAAGCTTCATCGGACAAAATATCTCCAAAAATATTATTGGTAAGAATTACGTCAAATTGTTTGGGGTTTTGTACTAACTGCATCGCACAATTATCCACGTACATATGGTTCAGTTCAATTTCAGGATAATACTGCTTTTGCATTTCTGTCACAATGCGCCGCCACATACGGGAGGTACCAAGCACATTAGCCTTGTCCACACTGGTGACTCTCCCACGGCGCAGTTTAGCTGCTTCAAAAGCCTTTCCGGCAATCCGTTCTACTTCCGGTCTGGTGTAGAGTTCAAGGTCAGAAGCTGTCTCCACCCCATTAACCATAGCCGCTTCTTTGTGCTCACCAAAATATATTCCTCCGGTAAGCTCCCGGACAATAAGCAAATCTGCTCCCTTCGCCCGTTCCTCCTTTAAAGGTGAAAGATGAGCCGCATATTTGGACACAGTCATGGGACGCAAATTACAATATAGTCCCAAAGCTTTTCTGATATTCAGCAAAGCTTTTTCCGGTCTTTTGCCGGGCTCCACATTATCCCATTTGGGTCCTCCCACTGCTCCCAAAAGCACTCCTGCCGAAGTTTTGGCACTGGTCAAGGTTTCTTCCGGCAAGGGAACCCCGTAAGCATCATAGGCGCAGCCCCCCATAAGCTTTTTATCATATTCCAAGGTCAGGCCGCATTTTTTCTCTACGGACTTTAAGACTTCCAAAGCGGCATCTGTGATTTCCGGGCCTATCCCATCTCCTGCCAATATAGTTATCTTCATTACTGTTTCTGCTCCTTTATGAAATTGATTAGTCCTCCGGCATCAGCAATTTGCTGTACAAAACCCGGCAGTGGATGAGTTTTAATGGTAATACCTTTGTTGGTGATTTTGATTTCCCCTTGTTGCAAATTTACCTCTACGTCGTCTCCTGCTTGGATTTGTTTGGCTTCTTCACCGATTTCCAAAACAGGCAGTCCAATATTAATGGCATTTCTATAAAAAATTCTGGCAAAACTTTCTGCAATAATGCACTTTATCCCCTTTTGCTGAATAACAATAGGAGCATGCTCACGGGAAGAACCACAGCCAAAATTCCGGCCAGCCACTATAATATCCCCCTGCTGCACATGAGGGGCAAAAGTTTCATCAATATCTTCCATGGCATGTCCTGCCAATTCTTTAAAGTCCGAGATATTCAAATATCTGGCGGGAATAATTACATCTGTATCTACATGATCACCGTAACGCCACACTTTGCTCATTTCATTACCTCCCTGGGGTCTGTAATATAGCCTGTAATCGCGCTGGCTGCTGCCGTATATGGGCTGGCCAGATATACTTCGCTGTCCGGATGTCCCATGCGGCCACGGAAATTTCTGTTAGTTGTGGACACGCATCTTTCCCCATGTGCCAAAATGCCCATATAACCGCCCAAACAAGGTCCGCAGGTGGGCGTGCTAACCACGGCTCCCGCATCAATGAAGGCATCTATGTAACCGAGATGCATAGCCTTTTGATAAACTTCCTGAGTGGCAGGAATAATAATGCAGCGCACATGAGAATTTACTTTGCGTCCTTTAAGAATAGAGGCTGCCTGAGCTATATCTTCCAACCGACCATTAGTACAAGAACCAATGACTACCTGGTCAATGGCAATATCTTTCCCCTGGGAAGCCGGATGGGTATTTTCCGGCAAATGTGGATAAGCCACAACAGGAACTAGCCTGCTTAAATCAATGGTAATAGTTTGAGCATACTGTGCATTATCGTCAGCTTCTACAGCAGTCCAGGGGCGTGTTACGCCTCTTTCTTGCAAAAAAGCAATGGTCTTTTCGTCTACAGGGAATATACCGTTTTTGCCTCCTGCTTCAATGGCCATGTTGCAAATGGTCAACCGGTCGCTAATAGTCAGTTCACTAACTCCGTCCCCAAAATATTCCAGTGATTGGTATAGGGCCCCGTCTACACCGATTTGTCCAATAATAGTCAAAATAACGTCTTTGCCTTGAATATACTGTGGTTTCTTTCCTGTCAAAATGACTTTAATGGCTGCGGGAACTTTGAACCAGGTACTGCCTGTGGCCATAGCCGCCCCCAAATCCGTCTGCCCTACACCGGTAGAAAATGCGTTCAGGGCACCATACGTACAGGTATGAGAATCTGCCCCGATAATAATCTCTCCCGGGGCTACCAGTCCCTGATCCGGCAGTAAAGCATGCTCGATGCCCATCTTGCCTACTTCAAAATAGTTTTTAATTCCGTGCTTTCCGGCAAAATCCCGCAAGTGTTTACATAACTCAGCGGATTTAATATCCTTACAGGGCGAAAAATGATCCGGCACTAAAACAATCTTATTCTTATCAAAAACCGGACGGCCTATTTTATCAAACTCGTCAATGGCTGGCGGTCCCGTAATATCATTGGCCAAGGTCAGGTCAACCTGAGACATCAAAAGCTGCCCCACCTCAACCCGATCTTTACCGGCATGTTTGGCAATTATTTTTTGTGTTCTTGTCATCCCCATAATTTCTACGTCCCCCTTTGATTAAAAAAATAACGCCCCTATCTGCTTTTGCAGATAGGGGCGACTTTGCTGACGCTGTACCACCCTAATTCAGTTGTTTCCAAACAACTCTTTAGACCTTAACGGAGCCTTCCGTCACTGACTAGTAATGTCATCAGTGCAGTTCCCGGGTGAGTTATCATCCTGGTTAGTCTTATTGGCTTGCACCTGCCGCCAATTCTCTGAAAAAACTATACCTGATTTTTCCCGTTCATTACCTTTGGTTTTGTTAACGTATATGGGTAGTATTATTTCATTATTTAGCATTTATGTCAAGACTTTTCTTGATTTTATGTGAATTTATTCGAACGGTCCTGCCGTATCGTACATTGGTATTATTTTTATAGTACCTGTAGCATCTATATATCCCCATTTGCCATTCCGTTTTACTGCTGCCAAGCCATTACTATAGGGTCCTATTTCTTGGTAAATAGCCAAAGGAGGAAAGACAAATTTACCTGTTTTGTCAATGAGACCACCTTTGCCCTTTTCCACCACAGAGGCGTATTTCCCTAGGAACGGCGTAGCCATGGTAAATCTATTGTTAATTACTACATTGTTCTTTTCATCAATATAGCCCCATTTTTTATCAAAAATAAAGGCTGCCAAGCCGCCTGAAAAAGGCTGCAGGCTATCATAGGCAAAAGGAATAATCGTATCCCCTTTGGTATCAACCATACCCCAGCGTCCATCATTTCTCACCAAAACATAGTTGCCCACAAAGGCACCCACATAGTCATTAGTAGGAGAGATGATTTCCACTCCCTTGGTATTAATATATCCTCTGTGCAAATTACCCGGCACCATATAGGCCGGGCTGGCAGTAATAAAACCTCCCCAACCGCCCCAGCCATGATGGTGACGATGATGTCCTCCGAAAGAGCCTCCTACGCCCCAGCCCCTATCACCGATACCCCATCCCCAGCCGCCGCCCCAGCCCCAGCCAATAGAAAGATAATCTAAAACGCTGGCAGAGCGATATCTTTGTCCTACCGTAGCCAAACCGTTTTCTTGAAAAGGCCCTATATAACTGTATCTCTGAATTTTGCTTAATCTTTGGCCGGTACTGTCAATAATCCAATTACCGTCTACAATGGCAAATCCGTTGCTGAAATTTGTAGCTTTCTTGAATTTGTAAGGGAAAGCCGGATGTCCCTGGCTATTAAGATAAAACCAGAATCCCTCCCGCTTCACCGCCGCCATACCCTGACTGAAATGGTGAGCTTCATTATATTCACATGGTATAACCTGCTTCCCATTACTATCTACAAAACCCCATTTATCGTTAAATTTAACAGGTGCCAGGCCTTCGCTGAATTCTCCTGCATCCTGATAACCGCCGCAAAGCTTTTGCCCTTGGCCGTTGTAAAAATTCCACTGATCTTTTTCCCGGCAAGGTAAAACGTTTTCATTAAATATTCCTACTTTGGAAAAAGTTGTAGGTAAAACTGTATTACCTGCTGTATCAAAAACCCCGTATTTACCATTCTGTTTGACTAAAATAAGAGAAGTTTTGTCATCCCAGATTAGGGAAGCAGTCTTGTATTCCATTGGGACAATTACTTTTCCTGTAGCATCAATACATCCTACCTTGTTATCCACGGAAACAACAGCCAAAGGAGCCGCCCCGGCAAGTTGTGCCATAAGCATACAGCCTACTGCACCGTACAATATTTGTTTCAGCATTTTAATCCCTCCTCGTGCATACAATTATTATACAACAAAACCCTTAGGAAAAATGCATTTCCTTAAGGGTTTTTAGAAAAGAGTTTTCTTCGTGGGGAGTCCCAATGTAGTTAGTATTTACTAATTACATTGGGAGAAAAAAGAGGCTCTTGCGGTTAGCCTCTGTTTACTCTGTTAGTATACACTAACTATTTATATTTTGCAAGTACTTTTTTATAGCTTCACAAAATAAGAAGCCGTAATCCCCTCTATCCCCGCAATCATTTTAATGGTGTCCTTGCTTACTTCGTTGTCCACGGTCATGAACATCATGGCTGTACCTTGAATTTGAGTACGGGACACCTGCATGGTGGCAATATTCACATGAGCTGCCCCCAGCAAGGTTCCTATTTGGCCAATCATGCCCGGTTTATCTTCGTTACGAACCACAATCATATAATGATCGGGAGCTAAGTCGAATCTATAGCCGTCGATTTCCGTGATGCGCACCATACCGTTACTAAGCACGGTTCCTGCTACCACAAATACCCGTTTGCCCGCATGAATGCTAACCTGTACTCTACTGTTTTTATCCGGGTCATTGTTCTTGCCTTCTACTACTTCTACTCCGCGGCTCTTAGTAGCTAATTCCGCATTAACCACATTAATCCGCTCTTTCAGAATAGGTTCGAAAACACCCTTTAAAACCGACCTGGTAATCAGGCTGGTTTCCATATTAGCTACTTCCCCTTCGTAGACAATCTCCACTTTTTCTACAGGGGCCTTTTCCATTTGGTAGTACAGCTTGCCCAAAGCCTCGCCTAATTCCAGATATCTGAGAATACCTTCCATTTCTTGGGGATGAAGAGCCGGCAGGTTAACTGCATTGGGAACCATTTCTCCATTAAGGGCATTAATAACTTCCTTAGCGATAGCAATACCAACCTTATCCTGAGCTTCCAAAGTATCAGCTCCCAGATGGGGTGTTAAAACACACTGTGGCAAGTCAATCAAGGGAGAAATAGGCTTGGGCTCATCGGCCAAAACATCCAGGCCCAAACTAGCTACTTGACCGCTCTTTATAGCATCGGCCACAGCCTGTTCATTAAATAAACCTCCTCTGGCACAGTTAACCAGTCTTACGCCCTTTTTGCATTTAGCCAGTTCTGCCGCCCCTACCATATTGATGGTTTCTTCGGTCTTGGGAGTGTGAATAGTAATAACGTCAGATTTTTGCAGCAGTTCATCCAATGTCTCGCATTTTTCCACGCCCAATTGTTTAAAGCGGGCATCGGCGATGTAGGGGTCATAGGCAATAACCGTCATACCAAAAGCCTGCATTCTTTTTGTTACCAGAGTACCGATACGTCCCAGACCAATAATACCTAAAGTTTTCTGAAAAAGTTCTGTTCCCTTTAAATCTTTTCTCTCCCAAACTCTGCTTTCAATCATTTTATGAGCCCGGACCGTATTGCGGGCCGAAGCCAGCATCAAGCCAATAGTATGTTCAGCCGCAGAAATAACATTGGACTCAGGGGTGTTCACTACGATAACGCCTTTTTGGGTAGCCGGCTCCAGTTCAATATTATCAACCCCATTGCCTGCCCTGCCGACCACTTTTAAATTGGTAGCATGGTCGAAAAATTCTTTGTTTACTTTCGTTACGCTACGAACCACTACTGCATCATACTTGCCAATAACCTTCAGCAATTCTTCCCGGGGAATGTCAAAGCACACATCCACATCCAGGCCTTTAGCCTTTTTCAGCAGCTCCACACCTTTTTCCGAAATTCGTTCTGTTACAATAACTTTCATTTTGTTCTCTCCTCCCTAGTATAAAAAAACTCTCGTGCTTAACTACTACTTAAAATAGTAATCAAGGACGAGAGTATCCCTCACGTGGTGCCACCTTTATTTGCTGCAGACGCAGCCTCATTTATGATTCAGATAACGGTTATGCCGGATAGGTTGCGACCCCTATCGTCTCCGGAGTGGATTCAACTTTTTCTTGTTGTTGGTTTGCACTTACCACCAACTCTCTGTGAGCAGGAAAAAATTTACTTGGTTCCTTCATAGACATATAACAATATTAAGCATTAATTAAGCATGTTTGCATTCTACTCGGATTTTTCGTCATTGTCAATAGCTTTTGTAAGTTTTCCTGCTTTCATTAATCTTTTTTGCAAAATTCTCGCTCGCTCCGTAGTTGTATCTAGGCCATTTTGGGCTTCTGTTAATTTTTTCCGGACTTTTTCCAAATTTTCCGTGAAATTAGCAAAATCTGTTTCCAATTTGATAACCATTTTAGCTATTTCACCGGTTTCTTTTTGCAGAGCCAGTGTCTTAAAACCCATTTGCAGACTGTTAAGAAGAGCCGCCAAAGTAGTTGGTCCTGCCATTGTCACCCTGTATTTTCTTTGGAGCTCCGACATGAGGCCGGGAATACTCACTGCCTCAGCAAATAGTCCTTCCATTGGCAGATACATCAAGCCAAAATCCGTGGAATACGGCGGACGGATGTATTTGTCGTTAATATCTTTGGCCTCACTTCTTAGCCTGATTTCCAGCTGTTTCAGGGCCGTTTCGGCTCCCTGCCGGTCCCCGGCTTCCCTGGCTTCTACTAATCTTTGGAAGTCTTCCTGGGGAAACTTGGCATCAATGGGCAACCAGACCGGCTGCCCCGGTTCTGTACCCGGTAATTTCAGGGCGAATTCCACCCGCTCGCTGCTCCTGGGACTAATGGTAACATTAAGTTCATATTGTTCCGGGGCAAGCATGTCCTGAAGTAAATTGCCCAGCTGCATTTCTCCCCAGATGCCCCTGTTTTTTACATTAGTGAGAGCTTTTTTCAAATCTCCCACCCCTGCAGCCACTGTTTCCATAGAGCCTAGGCCTCTTTGAACCTCCTCCAAACGGTAACTGACGTTGTTTAAGGACAGGCTCAATTTATTGTCCAAATTCGTGTTCAGCCTATCCAGCCTTTCTTCCTGAAGTTTGGCATTTTCGCCCGCCCTTACCTGCATCTTATCCGTCAGTCGCAGAAGTAAATAAATCAAAACCGCCAAAAGAACTATAACTGCCGTCAATAAAATTCTTTCCAAATTTATCACCATCCTGCTTGTTATTATAGCAAATTTTCCTTACTCACTGTAGCTTTTTTCCGAAAAACCCTAGACAATTACAAAAGATGTTGCTATAATAAAGTCAAAAATATTTAATTAAACGATTAATTTATTTTAGGGGTGTTGATATGACTACGGAAAAATCAAAAACGACCGTTGTTAAGATTAGAAAAGCTGCCACTAAGCTCTTCGGGAAATTCGGCTTTTATAATGTATCGATCAAACAAATTGCCGAAGAGTCCGGCACTAACAGCGCCTTGATTTCCTATTACTATGGTGGGAAGAAACAGCTATATGCTGCTGTTATAGCCCAGCAATCCGACTTGATTGGAAAGCTTCAGAACAAAATCAAAAAAGAAAATGCTCCTGCTCTGGCCGGCCTTTATGCCTATCTGGAGGCCATCATGAAAGCCCAGATGAACAAAGACGAAAATATCGGCTTGCTCTACAGAGAAGTTCTTACCCCCACAGGTTTGTGTGACGTGTCCATTAGTGAGCATCTGCGAGCCCTGCACGGATTCACAATCGAGCTTATAAACCGGGCTGTGACAGAAAAAGCACTGAAACCACTGTCAGACGAATCCTCTGCCGCTTTTATTCTGGAAAGTATTACCGTCCTAATCTTCTTGGTGAGGAAGCCTTTGGCGGAAAGCTTTAATGCTAAAACAGCCGATTACAATGCAGCTTTGAAAAATCTGATTGCTTCCTATCTTGATCCTTATTTGGTCAAATAATATATTTTTAATGTCTTAAAATTTATATTTTCCTGACAGTTCGCACAATTATATTTAGCAAGAAATTGTTTTCAACTAGGAGGTTGTATTATGCAAATCAATATTCCCGATCCCAAGCCTTTTTTTGAGGCTCATAAAAAACTTGTTTATATTGTTCTTGGCGTGGTAATTATAGTCTTTTTAGGACATGCTCTTTATAAGACTTTCTACAAAGCACCTATTGTTAAAGATATTCCCGTAGTACGTACTGTAACAGTAGGTTCTTCTTCCAATGCCAATATCTATACCTATCCCGGTGAAGTACGTGGTAAATACGAAAGCAATCTGGCTTTCCAGGTGGGCGGCAAAATCATCAGCCGCAGCATTAATCTTGGTGATACAGTGCATGCCGGTCAGGTACTAATGACTATCGACCCTAAAGATGTACGCCAGTCCTACAACCTGTATCAAGCTGCGGTTAACTCTGCACAATCCAATTATAAATTGGCCAGAGATAATAATGCCCGTTATAGCTCTCTCTTCTCCCAAGGCGCTGTCAGCGAAGCTGTCCGCGACCAATATCGGACTCAGTACGAAGCAGCAACTGCTACCTTGCAGCAAGCTGAGGCTCAGCTGATCGCCAGTTCTCACCAATTGGAATACACCGAGTTGAGAGCAGATCATGACGGTGTTATTTCCGCTCTGTCCGGAGAAATCGGCATGGTAGTAAGTGCCGGCACACCTATAGCAACCTTAGTACAGGCCGGTGACCGAGAAATTCAAATCTTCGTTCCTGAAGGCAGATTAAATACCATTCGTCCCGGTCAGCCTTGCAAGGTAACTTTCTGGGCTCTGGATAATGTTACCGCCGATGGTACTATTACAGAAATCGCTCCTATGGCTGACCAAGCTACCAAGACCTATAAGGTTCGCGTAACCATTAATGCCATGCCCCCTGAAGCTAAGCTGGGCATGACTGCCAAAGTTCAGCTTAGGGAGGGAAATATCTCTGCCATGCTTATCCCCAGAAGTTCTATCTATGGAACTACTGGTGCTCCTCAAGTGTGGGTTGTAAAAGACAACAAAGTAACTTTAGTCACTGTAAAAGTCGCCGGTTATAAAGATGACAAAGTTATTATTACAGATGGTTTAAAATCCGGTGACGTAGTCGTTACCGCCGGAATTAATAAGCTGTCTAATAACATGGAAGTAAAAGTCGAAGGCGGTGGGTCCAAATGAAGATCAACCTGGCCGATTGGTGTATCAGACATAAACAAGTAGTTTACTTCTTTATGGCTTTGATTACCATTACCGGTATTTATTCTTTCAATGCCTTAGGCCGCAGCGAAGATCCTAAATTCGTTATTCGGCAAATGGTTATTTCCTGTGCCTGGCCCGGTGCTACTGCCGACGAAATGGAGCAGCATGTAACCAGCAAAATAGAAAAAGCTGTTCAATCCTTGCCTGACTTGGATTACATTACCAGTTATTCCCGCCCGGGGACCTGCGTAGTTAACGTTATCATTAAAGAGCAGGTTAAGAACAAAGATGTCCGCACTCACTGGCTGGAAGCCCGTAACTATATTCACGACCACCTGTCTGATTTGCCCAGTGATGTTTACGGTCCTTATTTCAATGATCGGTTTGATGATGTGTATGGTAATATTTACGCTCTTACTTCTGACAGTTTTTCTTACGAAGATATGCGTGTGGAGGCTGAAGAGTTAAAACGGCAGTTCTATACGGTAAAAGATGTACGTAAAGTTGATTTGGTTGGTGTTCAGTCCGAAAAGATTTATGTTTATATGTCCAATGACAAATTGGCTAAATTAGGTTTGTCTATCTCTGCTGTCCAAAGTGCTATTTCCGGAGAAACCAGCGTTACCCCTGCGGGCAATGCAGATATTAACGGTGACGAAGTTTATCTGCGTCTTTCCGGTTTACCTAACAGCACAGATAATATCCGCAATATATTAATCAATTCTAATGGCAAAACATTCCGTTTGGGGGACATTGCCGAAATCAAACGTGATTATCCCGACCCGCCCGATGCCAAGATGTATGTAGACGGCAAACCGGCCGTTGGTATTGCTATTTCCATGGAGGATAACGGTAATAACATTGAACTGGGTGAAAACCTCAGTAAAATGGTTGCTCAGATGAAGAAAGAAATGCCTTTAGGTTTTGAATTTCATCAGGTTGCCAACCAACCTGAAGTAGTTAAAAATTCCATCAGCGAATTTACTACGAGTCTGTATGAAGCAATTATCATTGTTTTGGTAGTCAGTTTGTTTACCTTGAGCCGTCGTTCCGGTTATGTAATTTCTGCTTGTATTCCTCTGGTTTTAATGGGTGCTCTCACCGGTATGTATATTTGCGGTGTAGAACTGCACAAGGTTTCCCTGGGTGCTTTGATTGTTTCCTTAGGTATGCTGGTAGATGATGCCCTGGTTGTTGTGGAACTTATTGAAGTAAAAATGTCCGAAGGATGGGATCCTGAGAAAGCCGCTTCCTATGCATTTGAGACCTGCGGTACTACCTTGCTTTTCGGTACTATGATTACTTGTACCAGCTTCGTGCCTATTGCTTTGGCCAATAGTAATATTTCAGAATTTGCCGGGGACCTTTTCCCTGTAATCACCTTGACCTTGATGTTCTCCTGGTTTGTAGCTTCTACTGTGGCACCAACTCTTGGTTACTCCTGGATCAGACCTAAAACCTTGACTCCTGTATCCTATGACACTAAATTCTATAATGGCTTTCGCAGTATTTTAAACTGGTGCCTGGAACACAGAAAAGCCGTCATAATTGGAGCAGTACTGACCTTCATCGGTTCTATTGGTTTATTAAAGCTTGTTAAGCAGGAATTCTTCCCTGCCTCTGTCCGTCCGGAAATAGTAGTGGAACTGAATTTGCCGGAAGGCAGTGGTATCAAAGATAGTGATAAAGAAGCCAAACACTTGATGGAACTCATCGGCGATGACCCTGATTTGGATCATGTAGCTGCCTATGTAGGCAAAAGCTCACCTCGTTTCGTTCTGGTGCTGCACCAGGAACAGCCACGTTCTAACTACGCACAGGTTATAGTCGTTGCTAAAGACCTAGCCGGCCGTAAACGTCTGGAGACAAAGATTAAATCCCTTATGAAAGAGCAAATGCCTAATGTGGTAGGTGACTCTCAGTCCCTGCCTTTAGGACCACCCAGTCCTTATCCTGTTATGTACCGTGTTTCTGCTCCTACACCGGAGTTGGCCAGGGAATATGCTGCTAAGGTTAGAGATAAAGTCGCGGCTAATCCTAACATCACTCTTACCCTTTATGACTGGATGGAAAAAGCCAATGCCGTTAAAGTGAAAATTGATAACGATAAGCTGAAACAAATGGGCTTGACTCGTAAAGTTGTATCAAATTCTCTGTATGCTAATTTGAACGGTTATACCGTTTCCGAATATTACGAAAAAGATAAAGCTATTGACGTTGTTTTCCGGTTGGATAAAAAAGACAGAACATCCCTAGACGAAATTCAAAATCTTTCCATTGCCACTTCTTCCGGTGCTGTACCTCTTTCCCAGGTCGCAGAAATATCTTATGAAAACGAAAACAACATGATTTGGCGCCGTGATTTACAACCTACAATTACTGTTAATGGTGATATTGGTGTCGGTGCTACCGGCAATGATGTTAGTATCGCTATATGGGATTCTATGAAAGATCTTCGCACCAGCCTGCCAAGTGGTGTCAAGATTGAAGTCGGCGGTCCTCACGAAAGTAGTATCAAAGCTTTAAATTATCTTTTGAATCCTATGCCCGTTATGGCTGTGGCAATGTTGATTCTTATGATGCTGCAGATGCAGGACCTTAGGAAGCTCTTCTGCGTGCTCTGTACAGCTCCTATGTGTGTTACCGGCATTGCCTTAGGGTTGTTATTCTTTAATGCTCCCATGGGTATCATGGCAGAAATCGGTTCCTTTGCTTTAATCGGTACCGTTATTCGTAACTCCATGGTTATCCTGGATCAAATTCATCTTCATATAGAAGCCGGCATGGATGACCGTACTGCCGTGCTGGAATCGGCCATTGTGAGATTTAGGCCTATTATGCTGGCCGCTCTTACAACAATCTTTGGTCTGGTTCCTATGTTTGTCAGTCCCTTCTGGAATGCTTTGGCTATTGCCATGGCCTGTGGACTGACCGGTGCAACTGCTTTAACTTTGCTTTTCCTGCCAACTTTATACGCTATTGTATATAAGATTCCCAAGAAAGCAAGTTAAATAAACAACCCCTAGAAACTGAAAGGCGGTTCCCACTGGAACCGCCTTTCGGTTTTTATTTTGAACATTGTCGAGAATGCCCCCACCTCTAAGGTGGCGGGAGTATGTCACTTTTTATCTATTTGCTGCAGGGTATCACACAAAACTGTTACTCCATTCAACAGGTCTTTCTCCGCTGTCCACTCTTCCTTGCAATGGCTCAAACCGTCTTTGCTGGGCACAAAAACCATGCCAATGGGAATACGATGTGCTATCGATTCCGCATCATGGCCGGCACCGCTTGGCATCACCACGTAGGATAAGCCATGAGCTTGAGTGACCTGTTCCATTGTTTTCATAATGTCTTTGTCACAGAATACAGCCGGCATATAGACTTCCTGCTCAAAAGTAAATGTACAGTCTGAAATCTCTTTGGCCTTTTCCTTAATAGACTCTATTAAGGCATCCAGATTTTCCTGTTGCAGGTGGCGCATTTCAAAGTAACATTCTACTTTTCCCGGCACTACATTTTTCGCACCAGGATAGCAGTCTATGGTTCCTACCGTGAATACCAGATCCTTATGGATTCCTCGGCAAAGAGCATCTCCTTGGACAATCAATTTAGACATGCCAACCAAGGCGTCCTGCCGTCTGAACATCTGAGTAGTTCCGGCATGATTGCTTTTACCTAAGGCCGTTACTTTGTAGCGGGTAATACCCACAATACCACTGACAACGCCTATATTAGTTCCTTCTGCATCCAGTCTTTCGCCTTGCTCAACGTGAAGTTCCAGAAAGCACTTGGCATCATGAAAATCTCTCTTACACTTTGAAATTTCTTCCGGTGTATGCCCATACTGCTTTATCTCTGAAACAAAATCAGGAGTAGAAACGTCGATTAATCCGGTAATTGCTCTGCTGCCAAAAGTACTGCCCATAGCATTTTCTTCACCGTTAAAGCCGTAAATTTCTACGGTATGGTTGAGTTTTATACCCTGCTCTTTCAGCTGAAACAAGGCTGCCAAAGCACCTGCCACGCCATAGGCTCCATCATAAAGACCGCCATTGGTTACAGTGTCCAAATGAGAACCCATGATAATATGGGGCATTTCAGGCTGCAAGCCCGGTAAAACACCTCTCACATTACCGGCAGCGTCTACGGAAACATCCATGCCTAGTTCCGTCATAAAAGCTTTCACCACATCTACTGCCTGAAAATATTCTTTGCTGTAAGCATCTCTGGTATAGGATCCATCTGGATTTGCTCCGGCTTTTCCTATGCTGTTTAATATGCTTATTACATCCCTAGTCACCGGGTACCTCCTGCTGTTTACTATTTTTTCTTTTTCATTTCAAACAAGAAATGGCACTGTCCGTCTTTAAAGAAATGCTTATCGTGGTTACAAGCGAAGCAGGAATTGTAACCTTTAGCTATAGCCGGATCAATCATCTGGCAATAATGAATGCCATATTTTTCATCGCCGTCTTCTTCCCAGGTACGAGCGAAAACACATTTATCAAAAACTTGCTCCACGGTATCTTTGTTAATTATATCATCACTGTGGAAAAAATCAGAGCGACCCATGTCATAGCTGGACAGATAGTGTTCAGCATCATTGGCATGGCCTAAGGCTTTAGCTCTGCGGGCAATGTCTTTACCGCGTTTTTCGCCAAAGAGGCGCACGCCCTCTCTCACAGCCTGAACGCCTTTTTCTCCGCAAGCCTTTTCTACTTCTCTGGTAATATCCGCAAACATTCTGGCAAAAAGCACATACATGTCAACAGGTTCTAAATCCAGATTCGGATCGGAACTTTTTTTCTGGTCTGTCATGTTCTTTCCTCCCAAAACTTATTTTTTATTAGCTTTTCGTGCTGCCAACCCATTCAAGAAATACAAAGCCATCCAGCAACCTACATGGGAAGCCGTTTGCAGACTATTAGTATCCGGATAGATTTCCACGAAATCCAAGCCCTTGGCTCCTGCTACTCCTGCTTCATGAACCATCATAGCTAGTTCATAGGAGGTCAGACCGCACATATCCTGAGGGCCTTGTGGCATATTAGCAGCATCAAGAGAATCGGCACAAATGGATACATAGATATATTCCATGTCCTTTAGAACTTCCAAGCCCTTGGCAATAGAAGCTTTCCAGCCATTTTCCTTAACATCAATGGCTCTGATGACAGTAGCGCCGTATTTTTTAGCATTAGCAAATTCTTCTTTATGGTTACGAGGTCCTCTGATGCCAATATGGACAATCTTCGTTGCATCCATATTAGGATCGTTGTACAAACGATAGAAAGGTGAACAACGGGAAAAATCATCCTCACCGAAAGCTGAATAGTTATCTAAATGGGCATCGAAATGCAAAATGCCGACTTTCTTGGGATAACGTTTAGCAATCTCACTGACAATGGGATAAGAAATTCCGTGGTCACCACCGAAGGTAATGGGAATAACTTTAGCATCAGTGATTTCACCAATTTTGTCTCTAATGGATTGAAATGTGAAATCATAATTACCGTTTTGCACAGCCACATCACCGTAATCACCGGCTTTTAAATATTCAAAGGAATCAATATCATAATCCGGCAGATAACCGGTATATCTAATAGAAACGGAACGGATAGCTTTTGGTCCTTCAGTGCAGGAAGAGTACCCACCAATGGTACAGCCGCCTTCCCAGGGAACGCCGACTATGGCCACGTCCATTTCCTTTAAATCAGCGTTGCTTTCCAGAACCGGCAAATTCAGCCAGGAAGGAACACCGCTGTAAATATTGTTAGGTAAAAAACTCGGATCGTAAATAGTAGGTTTGCTTTTTCTCATTTGTAAGACATCTCCTTATATTTTTTGAATATATTAAAGCCACATTAGAATAACGATATAATACTGCTGACACCAATAACCAAAGAAACAATGAAGACGCCTAAACCAAGGGCAATCTGTACAACGTTATTTTTATATTCTCCCATAACACTGCGTTTGCTGGCTAAATACAGTAAGACAAAAACGCTTACCGGCAGGAACACACCATTAACTGCCTGAGCCGCCATAATAATGGACAAAGGATTGAAACCTGTAGCCGCTCCGATAATACCGCATACTACGATACTTACATTAGTGGCAAAATATCTCTTGTCGCTTCTATCCAGTTTCCAGCCAAAAAGTCCGGCTAAAACATAGGAAACGCCCAATGGTGTGATTACAGCGCTGGAAATGCCGGCGCAGATTAAACCTACTGCCAAAAATGGTACTGCAAGGCTGCCTAATAACGGCTGAAGCTGAGCTGCCATGTCTATAGCACTCTTAACATCCATACCATGCATTATGGTGCCGGCAGAAACCATAATTGCGCCGGTAACAATACCGCCTACGATCATGGAGAAAGAAACGTCAAATTGTGCCAAAGGCAGCTGAGCCGGATCTTTCCAGGTCTGACGGGCACTGGTAGCATGAATGAATAGGTTATAAGGTACAACCGTAGTACCAATGAGGGCCACACATGTCATAATGGACCCCTCCGGAATGGCAGGAATCAAACCGGCAAAAACCATACCCCAATCAGGTTTTACCACAAACATGGTTATTACGAAAATAACTGCCATAACACTGACACAAACTGTTAGAAGTTTTTCCAGCCATTTAATGGCGTTACCATGATTACTTAGGAACAAAATGCATATGCCCCAAATAGGAGCTATAATTCTGGATGGTACACCTGTTAAAGCGGAAATGCCGATAGCGGTACCTGTTAAGTCACCGCTCATGTAAGCTACACCGCCTAAAATAATAGCAGCTGCCACCAAGGTAACCATAAAGTTCTTTAAAGCCGGTCTGTCATTTAAATCTTTAATAAGATTTTCTGCCAAACCATTCTGGGTAATAATACCTAATCTTGCTGCCATGCCTTGCATAACAACTACGGCAATAACGGAAAAAACTATACACCAGAGAAGCTGATAACCATAGCCTGCCCCTGCTCTGGTAGAACTGGTTACTGTGCCTGGTCCTATAAATGATCCTACGATCAGCATACCAGGTCCCATAGCCTTAATTTTGTCCTTCAAAGTATACTTTTTAATAAGCTTTTTTTCTTCCATTCTCTTTACCCCCTACCCAAGATAATGTAAACACCCTTTGTTTTTTAAAAAACGATAATGTAGTTTTTTATGTTACATTATCGTTTTTGACAATTCTGTTATACCATGTTAAATTATACTTGTCAATTGGATTTTAGCTTTTTTATAGTTTTCCCTACCCAAAAATTATACTGTTTTTCTCAACTGTAACCTATGATACGTTTTAAGGAGATATTATGACTAAAGCACCTTTTAAACTCATTCAGTCCTTGCAAAGAGCAATTGATATTATTAATTGCTTTACAGAAACCGACTATCAGCTTACTTTAAACGAAATCAGTTCTATCCTTAAGCTGAATATCAATACAACAAGGGGTCTTGTAAAGACACTTGTATACAACGGGCTGCTTTCTTACAGTCATCAGCATGGCACCTATTCTTTAGGTCTTTTCTTTCTAACTAAATCTAATATTTTGCAAAAAGAACTAGAACAATACATTTTATCTGTTAAGCCTATGATAGACCAACTAGCAGAAAAATATCATACTTCTGCTAGCTTGCAAATTGTGAATTCAAAAAAAATTCATTCTATTTATTGTTCCTACCCTAGCAATACAGCATATACCATTGGGTTGTCCGAGTTCGGGTCCTTGCCTCTCCATGCCACATCTTCCGGCAAACTTTACTCTCTATACAACCTGTACCTCCCGGATAAAAATGCTCTTAAACAACTTGATTACCATAAATTTACTGTTAAAACCATCACTTCAGAAAAAGCTTTCGCAAAAGAATTGCTTAAGGTAAAAAGCCAAGGTTTTGCCGATGAATCAGAAGAATTTGCTATTGGCGTAGGCAGCCTTGCTGTACCAATTCTTGACGCTAACGGTAAGTTGTTTTCCACAATCAGTGCCACCTTTTTTGCCAGCAACTATCCCGTCATTAAAAACGATTTATTAGTTGATCTACATAAAATTGCTAAAGTTATTTTTCAAAATCTTAAACTTTCGACAAATTCCTTGACATTAAAAAAATAATTGTTTTAATTAATAATTAAACAGAGGGGAAGTCCATTTTTGCTACAATATCGTAACAAAAATGGACTTCCCCTCTGTTTCAACAACCAAAAGAAACCTCCTCTTTTGGTTTATTTTATCTTATGATGCTGCTTAAGAAGCTCTGCAGTCTCTCATTTTTCGCATGTTCAAAAACTTCTTCGCTGGTACCTTTCTCCTGGACATAACCATCTGACATAAAAATAACTTTATCGGCTACTTCTTTGGCAAAGGCCATTTCATGGGTTACTACCACCATAGTCATGTTTCCGTCTGCCAAATCTTTCATGGTTTTTAAAACTTCGCCGGTTAATTCCGGATCCAGAGAAGATGTTGGCTCATCAAAAAGCATAATATCCGGCTGCATGGCCAAGGCTCTGGCTATGGCCACTCTCTGCTGCTGCCCGCCGGACAGTTGGTTGGGATAATATTCCGCCTTACTGGCAAGGCCTACCTTGGATAGAAGCTCCTTTGCCTCCGGCTCAATAGTGCTTTTGGCTACATGTTTGACCGTAAGGGGTGCCGCCATAAGATTTTGTAAAACCGTCATATGAGGAAACAGATTGAACTGCTGAAAGCACATGCCCATTCTGCCGCAGATTTTTCTTGATTGCTCCGGAGCAACATAAACGCCATTTTTGACGAGACATTCGCCTTCGATGGTAATTGTTCCTGCATCAACAGTTTCTAAACGATTCAGGCAGCGTAAGAAAGTGCTTTTCCCGCCGCCGCTGGGACCAATAATAGCTACTACTTCGCCTTTGCTCAGTTCCATATCTATACCTTTTAAAACCTGTAAGGTCCCAAATCTCTTTTTAAGTTGTTCAACCTTAATCATATATTCGCTCATAGTGGTCACCTATTCTTCGTACTTAGCATAATGGTTTTCCAGACGAGCAAAAACCCTGGTAACCACAAAAGTCATAACCAAATAAAAAACTGCCGCAATAAAAAACGGTGTCATGTCAAATTCTCTTTGGACAATGGTCCTAGCCGCTCTTAGTAAATCATTCATGGCCAGAACGTAGACCAAAGAAGTATCTTTAACTAAAGTAATAGTTTCATTGCCAATAGGAGGCAATACACGTTTAATCATTTGAGGGACAATTATTTTCTGCATGGTCTGGGGATAGGTAAATCCAAGGGTTTTAGCTGCTTCATACTGGCCTTTGGGAATAGATTGGATTCCCGCCCGGAATATCTCTGCAAAATAAGCAGCGTAGTTCAAAACGAAAGCCAGAAGGGCTGCTGCCACATCCGGCAAAGTGATCCCAAAAGATGGCAGGGCAAAATAGACAAAGAGCAGTTGGAGCATTAAAGGCGTGCCCCGTAATACCCAATTATAGATTTCCACCGCCTTGCCTAAAGGCTTTATAGAAGAAATTCTTCCTAAAGCCAAAAGCAGGCCTAAAGGAATGGACAAAACAAGAGTCACCGTAAAAATCTCCAGCGTAACCTTGCAACCATCGGCCAAAAGTGCCACCATTCTTAAAATCTCATTCATATCTCCACAACCCCGTTTTATGTAATATAGTGATTATTATATCACATATTCTCCGTCAAAAGACAAATTTATCCCAAGAAAAAAGAAGCGCTCCTTTTGCTTCCCGTGGAAAGCAACCAGAAACGCTTCTTAACTTGTTTGTAGTCTATTTAACCAAATCAGCATTAAACCATTTCATGCTGATCTTTTTGGCAGTTCCGTCTTTCTTCATTTCATCCATAGCTTTTTGTATGGTTTCCATCAAAGCAGTGTCTTCCTTGCGGAAGGCAATACCATAATCAACAACGGGACCTACCGGCTTGGCATCCAGGCACACGAACTTGCCCTGTTTTTTACCCATATAGTAACGGCCAAGGATTTCATCGGTAACGATAGCATCACAACGGCCTGCTTCCATATCCATCATGGCAGCAATGCAGTCAGGATACTTCTTTAATTCTTTCAAGCTTCCCTTTAATGCTTTATCATGTTCTACATTGTCTTCAGCACTGGAAGCACTTTGGACACCAACTGTCTTGCCTTTCAAATCAGCCTGGCCTTTGATGGGAGAACCTACGGGAACGAAAATCAATTGTTTAGCAATCATGTAAGGTTTACTAAAGAGCATATTCTTTTGACGCTCAGGAGTAATATCCAAGCCATTCCACAGACAGTCAATACGTTTACTCTTCAATTCTGCTTCCTTACTGGACCAATCAATAGGCTTGAATTCTATTTGAATGCCCAGGCGCTTGGCAGCTTCTTTGGCCATATCAATATCAAAACCTACAATCTTGTTGTCTTTGTCTTTAAAACCCATAGGCGGAAAATTATCGTCTAATCCTACTACGATTTTTTTCGGTGCTGCCGGTGCTGCAGGTTTTGCCGCTTCTTTTTTAGTACCGCCACAGCCTGCCACCAAACCACAAGCTACTACAGCTGACAATGCCAAACTAACTAATTTTTTCATTCAACTTCCCCCTCATATCATTAATGTGTTAATTATATGACCCATTCCCGCGAAAGTAAACCTTTATTTTATAGTATTAGCAATCAAGGCAATAAACACCAGCTCCTCGCTGCCGGTATTTTTCAGGCCATGAGTACCTCCGTCATAGCAAAATGTCACGTCCCCGGCTTTTACGGGGAATTCTTTATCTTCATCTGTATAGGTTCCCTTGCCCTTTACCACATAATAGGTCTCATTATTTCCTTCATGGGTGTGAATAGGTACCTGTGCTCCCGGTGGCAAAGTAATCTGGGCAAAAAGCTTGTTGGCTCCCCCAAAAAGAGTCTCATCCACAATGTGCTCTACGATAAAATTTCCCGTAGGTTTAATCCTGGTTTCTTGCTTTTTCTCTGTAAAGATTGGCATAATGTTTCCTCCCCTTAATCAGTAATTTTTAATTTAATCTCATCGTTGTCTTTGGCGGCTTCTTCAAGAACGGTCAAAAATCTTTCACCGTATTCCCCCAAATTCTCTTCGTCGGCAATAGCGCCGGAAACTTCTATCCGCACTTTTTCGTCCAATTCGGATAAACAATCATATAAAGCATCCAAATTCTTGCCGTAATAGTCAGGAAAGCCAAAAGCATCCTGCAGAAAATCCTGCAGTTCTTCTTCTGTAGAAAAATCCTCCGCGGGTATAACTATCTTTTTCATGTTTTAACACTGTTCCCTTCTAATAAAGTTTTTCAAATGTATTATAGTGGTCGCCACAATAGTAAATGTTACCCTTATTATCAAAAACGATGCGTTTAGCCCCGCGCTGACCCTTTACGTAATCAATATCGCACTCGGTATATTTGATTCCCTTATTAACCGGCAGTTTCTTTTCGGCATTACCAAAATGATCGCCGCCAATACTTTTACCCGGAGCTACTTTTTCCAAAGTTCCTTTTTGGGGCCAGCCTAATTTTCTGGCTTCGTTTTTTTTAATATAGTTGCCGGGAAGTTTGTGATACTCGTGAATATACAGTGCCACTTGCTGTTTTGAAGTATAGGTACCATTCTTTTCCACCTTGATGGATGCCTCAGCCACGGTCTTAACCGGCTTTTGTTTCTGGGAGGAGCTGCCTCCGCAGCCGCTAATTATAAATATAGCGATTAAGAGCAAACTCGTCAATACACTTAATGCTTTTTTCATTGTTTTTTCACACTGCTTTCTTTAAGAAAAGCATCCTCCTGTTCCAAATCGTTCTGGGCCTCAAAATCCAAAATGGCTTGAGCCGGCTTTTGCCAAACAGTATCTTTTACAGGTCCTTTGATGCAGGCGATACCCTTATTGGCAAAGCTCATTTTTTCCCGGTCTGCCGAGAAAGTACCGGCCATAATCCTCCTAATGTTGCTGGCCACAGAATGTCCAAGATCTTTGGTGACGCTGGCCAAAATATATTCCTGTGTTTCTTGGGGAGCTGTTTGAGCCACATCGCCGTCACAGCCGATACATAACTTTTTCTTTTCTCTGGCTGCCTCAAATATGCCTTTGCCGCTATTACCGGCTGCCGCAAATATTACGTCACTTTTCTTGTTGTAGAGTTTTTTAGCCAGCTTTGTCATGGTTTTAGGTTTGTTGAAGCTTCCCACCCATTGAGACAAAACCACTGCCTGCGGATTAACAGACATTGCACCCTTCGTGTAGCCGAGGAGCATTTCCTGAAGGGCGGGCACTTCTTTTACCCCGCCCACAAATCCCACGGTTCCCGTCTGAGAAGCAGAAGCGGCCACAATTCCTGCCAAATAGCCCAGTTCCCTGTTATTAAATTCCACTATTTTAAAATTGTTTAACTTCGTTGTCTTGTAGGAATCCAGCAAAATATATTTGGTAGCAGGATGCTTTTTGGCTTCTTGAGCCAGAACATTATAATAATTATCCCCTATGCCAAAGACAAAATCCCAGTTTTGCTCCAGTTTAGGAATATCGCTTTTTTCCGGCACAGCAGCCGGACAAACAAAACCCGTTAACTGCAACTCTGTCCCATACTCTTGTTTCACCACCACTGCGCCCTTTTGGGCTTCCCCGTTAAATTGGTCCTGAGATGGGTCGTTCCCGTAACAAATCAGGCCCTTTATGGCCGCCTCGCTAAGAGCAGAACCTAATAGTAAAAACACTGCTAAAAATACAATAAATTTTCTCCCTAATTTATTCATGTTTCCCCTCCTCAATTTCATGTGCCTTCACCATATGTTTACTTGTTTTATAAACCTTGGCTAAACCTGATATACACAAAATACCCAAGGCGATAGCCGTAGCATCCAGACATGTTTCCATAAATGTCTGCATTCCCATAACGAAGTCATTTAGTATGAAGTAATTCATAGCCCTATACAATGGCAGTCCCGGCACCAACGGTAAAAATCCCGGTATGGAAAATACTGTCACAGGTTCTTTATAGCGTCTGGCAAATATCTCACTGCACACTGACAACCCTACTGTTCCTGCAAAGTTGCTGGTCATAGAATTCAATCCCACTGTTTCTATTAAATAAATATATATGGCAAAACCCACTGCTCCTACAATCCCCGCCTGAAATACTATTTTTCTGGGTGAATTGAACAGAAAGGCAAAAGCCACTGTAGCTACAAAAGCTGCTATAATTTTTATCAGCATTGCTGCCCCCTATTTAAATATAATACCTAAGACGGCGGCTATTCCTATAACCATACCGCTTACCAGGAAAATCGCTTCTCCTGCCCTGCTATTGCCGCTAATCAAATCACCGGCAATATAATCACGCAACCCGTTAGTAAAAGCCATCCCGGGCAAATAGGGCATTATGGCTCCGGCAATGGTCAGTTCCATATTAACCGAAGGTGATATCTTCCTGGCAAAAATCGTCACTACAGAAATAATCGCTCCTGCCATGGTAGTAGACCAAAAACTATTGGGTTTAAAAGGACTGAGCAGCTTGATAATCCACATGGAAATGGCAGAGCCTGCAAAAGCAGCAATAAACACCTCCGGGCTGCCTCCCAACATAACTGCAAAACCACCGCCGCCAAAACCTGCACTTACTATATCTATATAAATAGGCCTAGGATGTCTGTTTATTTTTTCCTGCAAAAGGGCCATTGTTTCCTTAAAATCATATGGCCATCTGCATAAGTTATAAGAAATATCGTTAATTTCGCTCACTAGAGTTAAATCAACACCTCTGTCGGTAACTCTGGCCATGTAGCAATTCCCTTTTAAGGACTCTTCGCTGATAATGATGGCGGAAGGAGTACAGAAAGCTGAAACGTCTTTCATGCCTCGCAAGGCACAAATCCGCAGCATGGTATCTTCTACCCGGTAAGTTTCCGCTCCGCTGCACAACAAAATCCTGCCGGAAGTAATAGCAATCTCCAGGACTTCGTTTTTCGTCATAGACATAATTGTTCCTTCAGCCACTGCTTTCCCCATCCTTTGCTTTAGTCCTTAGTAAAAATTTTTGATAAAGCTGCCCTGAACCGATTGGCTCCTCCCATAGAGGGATGGGGCACGGTCAGACAACTGACACCGAATTTTTCCAACGTATCGGCACTTTTTCGTCCGATAGCGATGATTTGCATATTGGGAACCAACTCCATGAGTTTTTGGGCATAGACAATGCCTACTGCCAGTTCCTCACGGTTTGGTGTTCTATTGGTAAGAATACCACTTTCTTTATAGGGATGAAAGGGAAAAATATTCCACAAAATCGTCTGGAAAGGGGCCAGATGATGTTGGGCCAGGCAACCCCACATAATGGTGGCCGTAGGCTCATTAAACCCCTCTGTGCGCTGTTTGGCATTTAAAAGGGTGCTTTGAGGATTACTGGTTCTCTGATAATGCCAGTTTCCCAAAACCACCCGGGGGTCCACCGTAGGATGATAGCCCAGCAAAATTCTCTCGCTGGTCATAGCCATCCCGGAAAAATGCCCACCTTGATAACCCAGTCCTTCGGCAATAAACAAATACCTGGCTTTTTGCCGCAGGCTCAAATACCGGCGGAAATTTTCCAGACGAATTGTGGGTGCCTCAGGTCCTATATCGCAAACCGGGTCATAATCTGCCCAAGGATTAAAGCTTATATCACTATGATACTTTTGTAAAGACGCTAAAAATTTTTCCATTATTCCAGGCACTCCATAATTTCTTCCCATTTTACCATCAGTTCATCAATGGTCTTTTTATAATTATCGTATTCCAGGGCCATTTCAGTACTAAGGGCCAAATCCTGCTGATTAGCCGGCTCCGCAATTTTCTGTTCCAGCACTTTCAGCATAGCTTCCTGCTCTCTGATACTCAGTTCCACCTTGGGCAAGAGCTTAGCTGCTTCTTCCCGGCTATAGCGATGTTCTTTGGCCTGATGGTTTTTCTCTACGGTTGACTTAGCCTCCTGCTCTTTTCCCTTAGTTTCCGTGCTAGGCTCCGGCGGGGCGGCCTGGCGGTTTTCCTCCCGTTGTTCCAGATAGAAATCATAATTTCCTTTATAATCAACTATCCGACCATTTTCAATAGCCCAAATTCTCTGAGCTACCTCATTAACCAAATAACGGTCGTGGCTGACCAGTAATACTGTACCGTCAAAAGTTTCCAAGGCGGCTTCTACAGCTTCTTTGGCAGCGATATCAAGATGGTTGGTAGGCTCATCCAGCAGCAGACAGTTAGCACCATCCAAAACCAATTTCAACAATACTAACCTGGCTTTTTGCCCACCGGACAAAGTACCTATTTCTTTGAAAACATCTTCGCCGCGGAAAAGCATGCTCCCCAAAAGTTTGCGTGTCTGCTCGTCAGTATAGCCATATTCCGTCAGAAAATTATCCATAATGGTTTGCTGGGGATTGAGCCGCTCATAACTCTGGGAAAAATAGCCAATCTGCACTCTGTTGCCAATTCTGGCGGTTCCTTCCAAGGGTGGTATTTCCTGAAGAATCGTCTTCAAAAGAGTAGTTTTACCACTGCCGTTAGGCCCTAGGATGGCCACCTTTTCGCCGCGCATCAGGAGCAGATTAATATCCCGGACAACGGTCTGCTGGCCATAGCCAACCGCTAAATCATCCAGCAAGACAACCTTCTGTGCTGATTCTGATGCCTTAGGCAGACGCAGGGTAAATTCTTCATTAACCACCGGTGCATCAATTCTCTCCAGCCTATCCAGTTGAGACTGACGCCCCCGGGCCATTTTACTTTTAATGCCGGCTTTAAAACGGCGAATATAAGCCTCTGTTTTGGCTATATATTCCTGTTGGGCATCATAGGCTCTGGTTTCCGTCAAAACCTGCAGATCCTTTTGGGCCAAATATTTCGAGTAGTTGCCTTTGAAAGATTGAAGGCGTCCTCCCTCCATTTCCAAAATGGTTGCCACCACATTATCCAAAAAAGTTCTGTCATGGCTGACAATGAGCAGGCCACCTTTAAAATCCCGTAAATATTTTTCCAGCCATTCAGTCATATCAATATCCAAATGGTTAGTAGGCTCATCCAAAATCAGCAAATCCGGCGAATTTACTAAAGCCGCCGCCAGCATGAGCCTGGTCTTTTGCCCTCCGGACAATTCCTGAATGTTTTTCTCCCAGACATTCTCCGGATAGCCTAGGCCAATAAGCACTCTTTTAATATTCGCTTCATAATTGTACCCATCCAAATGTTCATAACGAGCAGATGTTTTAGCGTAAACCCCTAAAATTTCATCCAGCTCAGGGCCCGGTTTGGTCTTAGAACTTTGTTCTTCTAATGTCTTTAGCTTGGTCCGCAATTGTACCACATCAGGACAGGCTTTTAGCATAAATTCATGAATGGTACCTTCTCCTAAATTGGCAAAGCCCTGTTCCACATAGCCTAATCGTAATTCTCCCGCAAATTTAATGCTGCCCCCATCCAACTCCAGCCTAGATAAAAGGCAACGCAAAAGAGTGGTCTTGCCGCTGCCATTAACACCGACCAAGCCCACTTTTTCTCCTTGCCTTATAGTAAAACTAACATCTTTAAATATTTCCTGTGGTCCAAAATTTTTGGCCACTTTGTCTACAACCAGCTGAATCCCCATAACACCTATTTCTCATAACCATTGGGATGTGTACTATGCCAACGCCAAGCACTGGCCACAATATCTTCAATACTGCTGTGCTGAGGTTCCCAATGCAATTCCTTTTTAATTTTTTCCGAAGAAGCAATCAGTTTGGCAGGATCTCCCGGCCGACGGGCTTCTTCTCTGACGGCAAAATCTCTGCCGGTGATTTTTTTCACTGCAGCAATAATTTCCCGTACGGAAAAACCATGCTCCGTGCCCAGATTATAGGCCTGACTCCTACCGCCTTCTGCCAGATACTTCAGGGCCAGAACATGAGCCGTAGCCAAATCACATACATGAATATAATCTCTGAGGCAAGTGCCGTCAGAAGTGGGATAATCCGTGCCAAAAATGGCAATATCTTTTCTCTCTCCCAGAGCCGCCTTGAAAATCAGCGGCAGCAAATGGGTTTCCGGATCATGGTCCTCTCCTATATTGCCCAGCAATGCTGCTCCTGCGGCATTGAAATATCTAAGAGCCACATAACGCAAATCATAGGCCTTGGAGTAATCAGCCATCATGGTTTCCATCATAAGCTTAGTTTTACCGTACACATTGGTAGGCTCATGTTTGGCATCCTCCGTAATAGGCACCTGATCCGGTTCACCATACACGGCAGCAGTAGAGGAAAATACCAGAAGGTTAGCGCCGGTTTCCCGCATAGCATCAAGAATACCCAGGCTGCCGGCTACATTATTGTAGTAGTATTTGGCAGGGTCCACCATGGATTCTCCCACCAGACTGTTGGCCGCAAAGTGCATAACTGCATCTATTTCATATTCTCCGATAATATGTTTCAAAAAACTGAAATCGTGAATATCTCCTTCAATCAGCTGCACTTCGTCAGAAACAGCCTCCACATGCCCCGTGCTGAAATTATCGTAAACAATAGGTTTGTAGCCTGTTTTGCACAATTCTTCCACAACATGGGACCCTATATATCCGGCACCGCCGGTAACCAAAACATTCATTAAGTCAGCCTCCTACGCTTCTTTGCCGCCAATAATAGTCAGCACTTCTTTAGTTTTTGCTTCCATAAGGGCTTTGTCCCCTTTGGTTTCCACATTCAGTCTAACTACAGGTTCTGTATTGGACTTACGTACATTAAAACGCCATTTGTCGTAATCCACGCTGATGCCATCCAGAAAATCCTGTTTACCATCTTTGTATTTTTCTTTCAAAGCCGCCAGCACCGTATCTGCATCTTCAACTTTTCTGTTGATTTCGCCGCTGCAAGGGAATAGTGCCATTCTTGCTTCTACCAGTTCAGACAGTTTCTTGCCTGTTTTACACATCAGTTCTGTAACCAAGAGCCAAGGCAGCATACCGCTGTCACAATAGGTAAAATCACGGAAATAGTGATGGGCACTCATTTCCCCACCGTAGATAACTCCTTCTTTTCTCATACATTCTTTAATAAAAGCGTGACCGCTCTTACTGCGCACAGGAACACCGCCGTTTTCTTTAATAATAGCTTCCGTGTTCCAGATTAATCGTGGATCGTACAAAATTTTACTGCCGGGATTTTTCTGCAGAAAAGTTTGAGCCAAAAGTCCTACCAAATAATATCCTTCAATGAATTCAGCTTTTTCATCAAAAAAGAAGCATCTGTCAAAGTCACCATCCCAGGCAATACCCACATCCGCCTTATGATCCCGCACTGCCTGAGCAGTAGCTGCCCTATTCTGGGTCAGGATAGGATTGGGAACACCATTGGGAAAATTCCCGTCCGGTTCTTCATTAATAAAGGTAATGTTAAAAGGTAATTTTTTTGCCAGTTCTTTAACCACAGCGCCGGCTCCGCCATTACCGGGATTAGCTACAACCTTAAATGGTTTCAGGGCAGACACATCAATATAAGTCAGCAAATGGTCAACATATTCTGCCATAATGTCATGCTTCTTGTAAGTGCCTGTAGCTGAAGCAGCAGGGAAACTACCCTCTTCTACCATTTTTTCAATATCTTTCAAACCTGTATCAGCGGAAATAGGACGAGATCCTTCCCGTACTAGCTTCATGCCATTATAGTTGGCAGGATTGTGGCTGGCAGTAATCATAATTCCACCATCCGTTTTAAGGTGAGCCGTTGCGAAATAAATCATTTCTGTACCGCATTGACCAATATCTATAACATCTGTGCCACCTTCTCTGAGGCCCTTAACTACAGCAGCACTGAGAGATTCACCGGTCAAGCGAATATCGTGGCCCACTACACAGGTCTTAGCCTTGAGCATTTGTGCAAAAGCCCTGCCCAACTTGTATGCCATATCTTCATTAACTTCTGTAGGAACTATACCCCTAATATCATATGCCTTAAATGCCTCGTTTTTGCCCATTCGTACCGTCTCCCTTTTTAGTAATCCAGCGGTTCCTCTGCCGGTAATAAATCGTGTATTTCTTCATACACAGCCTTAATTTCTGCATTATTAATAACAGAAACATTGCCATTTTTCAAAACCAGGTCAGTTCTGGCTACCTGTCGCAAAGCGTTCCCCAACACCACGCCAAAATTAAGATTATCTTTTTCTTCCATAGAAAATTCTTTATAATCTGTTTTTACCTGAATCAGTTTTTCCATATATTCAATCTGTTCTAAATGCTGCTTGTCCAATTCTTTCATATTCCTGATAGTCCTTGCCAAAATATCATGAAGGCGCTGAATTTTGCCTGTGCCGTCAGCCAAAGCCAAGGATTTGTTATCTATCTTATTCTTTAATGCTACAGCTTCTTCTTTGGTAGTCTTCTCGGTGACCAGCCCTTCAAGGGCTTCATCTCCTAAAACCGCCGGTAAATTCATGATGGCCTTAAAAACAGCCAATTCTTCCAGTTCTCCATATTCGTCAGAATCCATGGGGCTAGCAGCCACTTGTTCTAATATAGTGCTTACTTCATCTTCTTCTTTGATATCGTCTCTATAACAGTTAATAGCACCACCCAGAAGGGCAATCGCGGTCAGAAGACCGGTTCCCACTTTATCCAATTTATTTTTATGAGCTGCTTCAACTGCTATCCCGACTTTCTTGAGCTTTTGCTCATTGGCCGGCAGCATGTGAACGTCCAGATGGTTCCGGAAAGAATAATGTCCCGGTTTATTCTCGATGACATCCAGCACCGCAAACATTCTCCCATAAGATTTCCAAATAGCTAGCTTCAGCAAACCCAGCTCTTCAATAAGTGGCATAAGCTTTGCTTCTTGCTTATAAAACTTGTATCTTTCTTCTGTATATCTGTTAATTGTTTCTTGGATGATAGTTTTGGCGTTAGTCATATTTTTATACAAGCGCACGCCGGCAGCACCCAAACCTGCCGCCGCCCAAATGGCTAATGGTACTGGCATTTTTATCACCTCTGTTTTTGTGCCCTCTAGACAGTTAAAATATAGCATTATTTCTTCTTTTAGTCAAAAATTTTACCTGCCTAAAAGCCTATATTTCCCCCGAAAAAGCTCTTTTATGATATAATTGAATTCTAGGAACATTTTCCTTAAGGAGGAAAAATGATTACCACAGATTTAAAACACATTGATGAATTATTACCACAGGTTTCCGGCCCGGTGAAAAAGGCCCTGGCAACCATTAAAGACATAGACTTTGCTCAATGGGACAAATCCCGCTATGAGCTGGACGGAGACAACATCTTCGCCCTGGTAAACCACTATAAAACAGAGCCTGTCAGTGACAGACGTCCGGAAAAACACTTTAAGTATACTGACATCCAGCTATTATTAGAAGGCAGCGAAAAGATTGGTTACGGCCCCTTACAGCCTGAATATAAGGAAACTGAAAATAAAAAAGACAGTAATGATATCGTCTTCTACGAAAAAGTTGATAACGAAAATTTTGTTACCCTAAATGCCGGAGATATGGCCATTTTCTTTCCCTGGGAAGTTCATCGCCCCAATTGCCAAAGTGGAAATAAACCCACTGCTGTAAGAAAAGTCGTTATAAAAGTAAAAATGGGTTGACAAGAACCCTCCTTTTACATATAATATTTGTTGCGACACTTTAAATGTGTCTCATCACACTCCCTGATAGCTCAATGGTAGAGCACTCGGCTGTTAACCGAGTTGTTGCAAGTTCGAGTCTTGCTCGGGGAGCCAGATGGCCGGTTGGTCAAGTGGTTAAGACACCGCCCTTTCACGGCGGTATCATGGGTTCGAATCCCGTACCGGTCACCATTTTTTTTGGGCGGTTAGCTCAGCTGGGAGAGCGCCTGCCTTACAAGCAGGATGTCAGCAGTTCGATCCTGTTACCGCCCACCATTTTAATATTTCCCATAGATTTCGGGGCGTAGCTCAGTTTGGTAGAGCACCTGCCTTGGGAGCAGGGGGTCGTAGGTTCGAATCCTGTCGCTCCGACCAATAAAATTGCGGGTGTAGCTCAGTGGTAGAGCCCTAGCCTTCCAAGCTAGTTGTGTGGGTCCGATTCCCATCACCCGCTCCATTTTTTTATTTTGGCCCTGTAGCTCAGTTGGATAGAGCAACGGCCTTCTAAGCCGTGTGTCGACCGTTCGAATCGGTCCAGGGTCACCAGCTTATACAAATAACCGCTAAGTTAGTGTTAATGCTAACTTAGCGGTTTTCTTGTTTGTGTGATAAATTGAAGTATAGTTTGGTGCCTTTTACCAAATACCATTTTCTCAGCCAGCAATATAGCAAAATAGCACCTACCGAAGTAGGTGCTATTTAAACAAATCACTGTGTGATCCAGTCCTCATTAATTCTAGAATCAACCGGTCTTTATCTATGGCGTAAACCAGCAGCCAATCCGGCTGAATATGGCACTCCCTCACATTTGCATAATCGCGAGAATTTACCAATTGGTGATCCTTGTACTTGGCCGGAAGTTTTTCCTCTTTCGCCAAAATCGTTATAACCTTTTTCAGCAGATTATCATCCAGTCCTCGCGCAAGAGCTTTTTTACGATCTTTCTTGAATTTTGTATGGAATTCAATCTTTAGCATTCAAGGCCTCCCATAATTCATCAATAGTCTTATAGGGACCATGCATGTTTTTATGATTCTTGGCATCTGCCAATACTTTTATGGTTTCTTTATTTGGTTCATTTAAATCCAAGGCAAAGGGAATCCTACGTTCACGGACAACAGCCTTTGCAAAAACATTAAATGCAGCTGTAGTAGTTAGTCCAAGCTGAGACAAAATATTTTCCATATTTTTTTTCAAATCAGAATCTATTCTAATATTTAAGTTTGTGCTCTGGGACATTCTGCTCACCTCACAGTCTATTTCTTCTAGCTTAATTATACCAGCCTAATAATTTTTGTCAATAAATTTACACTATATGTCATTACATTGTCTTGTAATCTCATTTGCACAGCCATACTGTCCCTATTATTATTTCCGCGCCTATAACATACCTTTGCACCCTTAAAATACCAACCTTTTTACCAACCTTTTTTATGTTATCCTATGATTTTAATGTTTTCCTATGATTGTAATGCACCCTTCTTCTTGGCTCTAAATCCCTCTAAAGGGCATTAATGCATTCAATGATTATAAAGTTTTAAAACTTCTAAGCCGTGTGTCGACCGTTCGAACCGGTCCAGGGTCACCAGCTTATACAAATAACCGCTAAGTTAGTGTTAATGCTAACTTAGCGGTTTTCTTGTTACTTAAAAATT
>DAIQMR010000005.1:53576-99053 GCA_036788835.1 Acidaminococcaceae bacterium | reverse complement strand
ATAGGGAAAGTTTGGGATTAGCGGTATGAAGGTCCAAGAAAATGTCCGCACCCCCCACCTATGCCTTGCAGTACTACCATGCTAACCATAAAGAAAAAGCTTTTACACACATACATGAGAATAAAACTTATAAATCCTGCTGTTGCCCCCATAAGCATTGTTTTCTTATAGCCTATTATTTCCGCTAAATATCCTGAGGGAACTTCAAAAATTACTGTAGTTATGTTATAAATGGAAAATAGTAATAAAGCTTCTCCCAACTGTAGTCCTTTACCCATTGTCATATATAAAAGAAATAACGATTGTACTGGACACATCATATTTAGGCAGTAATAAATCTTATATACTTCAATGCTCTTCATATATGGCATGGCATAGTCCTCCAATACAGCCAATGTGACCTATACATTGCATCAATTAACATCTTCTTTGTAACAAATGTTTAAAAATAAATATAATTTTATTATTTCTATATTGCAGGATTCTTCTTTTCCCAACTTTTATATGTTGCATCTTTATCTTTGTTTCTATAATAGAAAATTTTCATCCAAAATAATAGGTCGTATGTCCGCCATTTTTATTTTGGCGGACATACGACCTATAAATTTGTATTATTGGTGCATTTATGCGTCTAACTTTTGGTCTCCAAATTTTATCAGGCCGGATTTGCGCATGACTTCAGAAATTACTAAAGTCACCACGGCAGGCAGAAGAAAATGCAGCAGACCGATTTTCATGAGCACATCAGAAGAAGCACCCATAGCGGTAATGGTAGTAAACTGTCCTACCAAACCGCAGGTTCCCATGCCGCTGCCGGCAGGAACGTTCTGCATCTTGAAGACCAATGTTCCCACCGGTCCAAGAATAATACTGCTTATTGTGGGCGGTACCCATATATAGGGATTCTTGACAATATTACCTATTTGCAGCATGGATGTACCCAGTCCCTGGGATAAAAGTCCGGAGACTTTATTTTCCCGGTAGCTGGCCACCGCAAAGCCTACCATCTGGCAGCAGCAGCCTACAGTTGCCGCACCGCCGGCTAAACCACCCAGGCCAATCATAATGCTGATGGCCGCACTGGAAATTGGTAATGTCAGCAAAATCCCCATGATGGCCGAAACTGTCATCCCCATAAAGAAAGGATGTAGCTCCGTAGCATCCATGATAATAACGCCGCACAACTTCATCACCTCTGCAATGCCGGGAGCGATAAAACTGGCTACCAATGCACCGCTTAAAATCGTCACGCAGGGTGTCACTAAAATATCTACCTTGGTTTCCTTAGAAACCAGCTTACCAAGCTCACAACTAATCACAGTAGCCAAATAGGCACCCACGGGACCACCCAGCTTATTGCCGATAAAACCGGTAATAATACAGGAAAACACTACCAGGTTAGGTGCTTCCAAGGCCACCGCAATACTGGCCCCAATACAGGCTCCCAGCATACTCATGGCGAATTTCCCGACAGTAACCAAAAACTCGATGCCACACTTCTGACCAACGGTGGACAAAATCAGTCCTATCAACAAAGAACAGAACAGACCCTGTGCCATAGCTGAAGTAGCCTTCACAAAATATAAATTACCGGATAAATGGATGTTTTTGTTCTCCATTTTTTCCCTTATTGCATTCATGCAAGTTTCTCCTTAAGCTCATTGGATTTTTCCTGCCAATCGGCACGGAAATTACACCCACCCTGAGCAAAAGTTTCATTGCCGCCACCCTTGCCGCCAAATACTTCATTAGCAATATTGCAGTAGTCGCGACAATTTCCTTTAGTATTTTTGCCTAAAGCAAATTGATAAATAACTCTTTCCCCACTATGAGCAACAATGGCAATAAGAAGATTTTCCTGTTCTAACAGCAGCTTGGACAAAGCCTTCACGTCTTTGGCGTCGCACTCTTCTGTAACGAATAGTACTTTCGTACCTTCCTTATTCACAGGAGCCTTGGCCAAAAGTTCAGGCAATTGCACCTTGAACATTTCCAAGGTTTTTTCTTTGTTCTTAGCTATTAGTTCAATGATTTCCGCCTTTAATTTTTTTACTGCTTCGGGTACTTCTTCCACTTTTACCGACAGCATGTTGCTAGTGTCTTCCAAAGTCTCGGTTCTTAGCTGCATATCCTTCAATGCTCTGGCTCCACAGTTAAATTCAACCCTGGTGCCTTCCTTATGCCTTTCAAAACGCAATACTTTGATTAAACCAAGCATGCCCGTGGAATGTGGATGAGTTCCGCAGCAAGTGCAGATATCACCGTTTTCAACAGTAACCACTCTTAACGTCCCATGAATCTTTTCATTTTTCTTACGCATCGGCAGCTTGGCTACCTCTGTGTCAGGCAAATAATCAACTCGAATGGGCTTATCCTGCCATATTTCTTCGTTGGCCATGAGCTCTGCCCTGGCCACTTCTTCCCTGGTAACTTCTTTGTCCAAATCGATAGTTACCATGGTCTCATTCATATGAAAGCCTATATTGTTAGCACCGCAGGATTTCCAAAAAGCATAGGATAAAATATGCTCTCCTGTGTGTTGCTGCATTCTGTCCAACCTTATAGGCCAATCTAGGGTTACATGAACTTGCGCACCGGGTGTAAAAGGCTGGTTAGTTAAGTGATATACTACGTCATCTTTGGTGGAAGCGTGGGAAACTACTGCATCATTAATCTTGCCCTGATCAGATAGTTGCCCTCCTCCCTCCGGGAAAATGACGGTTCTGTCCAAAACCACCGAATACTTATCCCCTTGCGGTTCACAGCTAACTACTGTTGCATCACATTCTTTTAGCATAGAATCTTGTTCAAAGAGTTTTTCTGTCATTGATGATCACCCCAAATTCTTTTCCTTCCTGAAACCTGACTTTTATATTGCCACCCTGTTCCCAGGCCTTTACATTGGCCTTGTGCATACCACGGACTATGGATGCTAAGTGGGGCGGATGGGTAATAACTATAGTATAGACTCCCTCAGGCAATTGAGCAATGATTTTTTGCACTTTAATTCTATATCCATAAGATTTCACCAATTCTCCAAAGGACGGATGAAAAGGTCCTGACAGGATATTACCGGGCTTGCACAGCTCTTCGTCCGGTTGAAGGCCTAAACGGATAACCTTAATGCCAGCCTTAGTTAGTCCTTCATACATATACCAGGACTGTTCAACAGCTTCCTCTAATGTCAATGGTTTGTAGGTTCCGGCTAAGTATTGGTCAGCCATTTTCGTGCTTTTAACAACTAGTGCCGGATAAATTCTGGCAATGGCCGGTTGCAGTTCCAGAGCCTTAGCCAAAGTAGTTTTTACACTATTCATATCTTGACTGGGCAATCCCAGCATAAACTGAAGCCCTACAATAAAACCACGTTCTTTTAACCTGGCTACTGCTAATTCTACAGCTTTAGCATCGTGACCACGTTCAGTAAGCTTAAGCACCTTATCGTCTAAGGACTGAGCACCTAATTCCACCGTTTCCACATTATACTTTTGCAGCAAGTCTAGTCTAACGTCGTCAATATAGTCCGGTCTTGTTGACATACGAATTTTACCTGCCAAACCTTTATCCATGTATTCATGGGCCAACTGCAAAAGCTGCTCCTGAAACTCCAAAGGCAGTGCTGTAAATGACCCACCGTAAAAAGCTATTTCATTGTCAGAAGATGGCTTCACATAGCCGGCAAACTTTTCAATTTGTGCTCTAGCAGCAGACAGGCCGTTTGTCCCCTGTCCGCTAATAGTCTTCTGATTGCAGAATATACACTGATGAGGACATCCAGCATGTGGAATAAACACCGGTATAATACTCATACAAACCTCCTAATTTATTGTATAGTTTAAAAGACAGAATTAGCTGACGTAGACAAAAGAAGAGATGGCGGATAACTATTGGCAGGAACATTTATCAGGTTGGCTAATTTGCTACGCTGCTGAGACGTGAACGAAGTGGATATCTGTTCGCAGCACCTATAGCGGACTGATATCCACATGAGTCGGCGATAGTAGCGAGTAAATTCACAACCTGCGGAAGTGACTGACAATTTATCCGCCAGCTCTTGTTATCTGTTTTTATACTATACTATAAAAGACAGCTGAATGAATCAGCTGTCTTTATTTGATGGCTTCCAGCGTCACCTTGGCCGCCTGTTGCTCTGCTTCTTTTTTGCTGTGTCCTATCCCCGTACCAAACTCCTTGCCATTGATTAAAACTCGCATGGTAAAGGTTTTGGCATGAGCCGGACCCTGGGCAGAAAGCTCCTCGTACACAATCTCGGCAGCACCCTGCTTTTGCACCATTTCTTGGAGCCTGGTCTTGTAGTCAAGTTCCAGTCCATTTTTGGCCAAAGCATCAATGTTTTTCAACATAATATCATACAGGAATTTTTTTACCTTAGTCAAACCTGCCGATAAATAATAAGCCCCGATAACTGCTTCAAAAGCATCTGCCAGAATAGAAGGATTATGCTCACCATTCAGGTTTATTTCCCCTTTGCCCAGGAGTAAATAATCCCCCAGCTTAATACCATTAGCCAAATAGGCCAAGGTACTCTCACAAACCAGAAACGCCCTGAGCTTGGACAAATATCCTTCATCCTTTGTCGTATACTTATCATATATATACGTGCTGACCACCAGACTCAGCACCGAATCGCCTAAGAATTCCAGGCGCTGATTATATTCCGGTCTGGGCTTAACCTTGGCTTCGTAAGCATAGGAAGTGTGAGTCAGAGCCACATTAAGCAGCTCTAAACCCTTAATTCCCAGCTGCAAAGAAGCACAAAATTTTTCTAAAGCCTCTCTGCGTTTTTTATTCATTATCGCTTACCTTAATCATTATATTTTTTAAATGCAATAGTAGCATTGTGTCCGCCAAAACCAAAGTTATTGCTCAAAGCTACATTAACCACAGCCTTACGGGCAACATTGGGAACATAATCCAGATCCATGCCCTCTTCTAAATCAGGTTCTGTGTAGTTGATGGTAGGAGGAATAATATCATTAGCAATGGTCAGACAAGTAGCAACGGCTTCCATACCGCCGGCAGCGCCTAACAAATGCCCTGTCATGGACTTGTTGGAACTAATGGGAACATCTTTAGCCCTGTCACCGAAAATCTTCTTGCAGGCTAAAGTCTCATTTAAGTCATTCCTATGAGTAGATGTACCATGAGCATTCACGTAGCTAACATCTTTCGGTTCAACACCTGCATCTTTAATACATTGAAGCATGCATTCAGCAGGCATTATGCCACTAGGGTCCGGAGCTGTAATGTGATAGGCATCAGAATTCATGGCAAAGCCAATAAGCTCGGCATAAATATGAGCCCCTCTCTTTTTAGCATGTTCCAATTCTTCCAATACTATAATGCCGGAACCTTCTCCCATAACGAAACCGCTGCGTTTCTTGTCGAAAGGACAGGAAGCTTGTTCAGGATGTTCATTATTTCTGGAAAGTGCCTTCATATTGTCAAAACCGGCCACAGCTAAAGTAGATATAGCCGCTTCGGTCCCGCCGGCCAGCATTACATCAGCATCACCGTATTGAATGGTGCGCAAAGCATCACCAATGCAGTTAGTGCCGGTAGCACAGGCAGTTACAATAGCAGTATTAGGACCTTTCATGCCGAAGTTAATGGCAATCTGGGCGGCAGGCATATTAGGAATTTCCATAGGAATAAAGAATGGGCTCACACGAGTTGGTCCCTTTTCAAAATACTTTTGGGACTGTTCGATAAATGTCAGCATACCGCCGATACCGGTACCGACACAGACACCTACCCGTGCAGGTGTTTCCTTGGTCATATCCAGTTTAGCATCCTCAATTGCCAGTTTAGCCGTAGCTACAGCAAATTGAGTTACCTTGTCCATCCTCTTGCCTTCTTTTTTATCACCATATTTGGTGAAATCAAAGTCCTTAACTTCTCCTGCAATTTTACAATCAAACCCGGTGGTATCAAATTGAGTAATCAGACCTACCCCGGATTTACCGGCAATCAGATTATTCCAAAATTCATCTTTACCGATACCAATAGGAGTAACTACGCCTAATCCGGTAACTACTACTCGCCTCTTCAAATGAATCACCTCTCGTTTATATTTGAGCAAGCTCTGCTTTTAATCTTCGAAAAATTTCATGGACGGGAAGGATTTCTTTTATCTTCCACATATTGGCCCCGGTAAATACCAGACCCGTTTCCACGTCGCCCTGTTGAGCCCTGGTCAAGGCTCTGATGATACAGAATTTTCTAGAGCAATGTTTCAGGCAGCCGTCACAGCCCACCGGTTTAGGAGGATGACCCTCTAATACCGCCTTGGAAAATGGTGTGAGAACTGCTCTGCCCTTCAAACCTACAGGACTGTCTATCTGAACCACATCATCTTTGGTCATTTTCAAATATATTTCTTTCAAGAAGGGTGAGCCGTTTGACTCTTCGCTGGCGGCAAACCTACTGCCCATTTGCACACCGCTGGCTCCCAACTTAAACAAATCTGCCACATCACTGCCTGTTATCGCACCGCCGGCAGCAATTACAGGTATTTTAACTACCGAAATGATTTCCGGCAGAATATCTTTAATTGATCTTTGTGTTCCTAAATGTCCTCCGGCTTCGGTACCTTCTACCACAATGGCAGTAGCTCCCAACCGTTCGGAAATTTTAGCTAATTTAGCATAGGAAACAATAGGCACGATGGGGACATTATATTCCTTCCCGACAGCAAACATATCTCTTGAAAATCCGGCGCCCGCAACTATCAAGTCCACCTTTTCTTGTGCGGCTGTAGTAATCAGTCCCTTAAAAGCTTTGGCAGCTACCATTACATTGATGCCTATAAGCCCGTTACCCTCAGAAATCTTCCTGGCCAGCCTTATTTCTTTTCGCAATTGGTCAAAAGGCAGCCCGGATGCAGCAATCAGTCCCACTCCGCCCTCTTTGGCTACAGTTCCTGCCAAACGGGCTGTAGAAAGCCTAATTGCCATTCCCCCTTGGATGATTGGAACGGATGCTGTTTTATTCCCTATTTTCAGCACTGGTAAATTCAACAAATATCCCCCATTTCAGGATTCAACATTCATGGATAAATTTCGGAAAGCCCTGGATGGGCCTTCCGAAATGTGCTAATAATCATTGCAGATTATTTCTTATCCAGCAATTCAACTGCGTCTTTTACAGTACGAATCTTTTCAGCTACTTCATCAGGAATTTCAGTGTTGAATTCTTCCTCGAAAGCCATGATTAATTCAACAATATCCAGAGAGTCAGCTCCCAAGTCATCAATAAAAGTAGACTCCATCTTTACATCATCAGGAGAAACGCTTAATTGTTCAACGGTAATAGCTTTTACCTTGTCAAATGTACTTTGTTCGCTCATCTCGGTTCACCCCCTTCCACAATTTCTGGCTTTAAAAATTACATTACCATGCCACCGTCCACGTTTAAAACCTGACCGGTTATATAAGCAGCATTGTCTGAAACAAAGAACAAAACTGCATTGGCAACATCTTGAGGCTCTCCGGCACGTCCCAGGGGAATGCCTTTGGCCATTTCTTCCCTCACCTTATCGGGAAGGACCTTCGTCATATCAGTGGCAATGAAACCAGGTGCCACTGCATTTACGGTAATACCACGGGAAGCAATTTCCTTGGCCATGGTTTTAGTGAAACCAATAACTCCGGCTTTAGCGGCGGAATAATTAGCCTGGCCGGCATTGCCGGTTTCACCCACAACAGAAGCCATGTTAACTATTTTACCACTTCTTTGCTTCATCATGGGTTTTATAACAGCTTTTGTACAATTGAAAACACCTTTAAGATTAGTAGTAAGAACGGCATCCCAATCCTCACTGCTCATACGCATAAGTAATCCATCTCTGGTAATACCGGCATTATTAACTAAAATATCTACTTTGCCCAGTTCAGCAATAACCTTATTGACCATAGCCTGGCAAACTTCAAAATCTGCTACACTGCCTTGAACCAGGATGGCTTTGCGTCCCAAAGCGGTAATTTCTTTGGCTACTTCTTCGGCAGCTGCAATATTACCGGCAAAATTAATAGCAATATCAGCACCATTTTTAGCTAAAGTCAAGGCAATAGCACGACCAATACCCCGAGAAGCCCCAGTAACTAAAGCGACTTTCCCTTCTAGAGCCATTTTATCGAACCTCCTTTAAATAAGCAAGAGTTTTTTCCAAACTGGCTTCGTCTTCAACGTTCAAACCAATACGTTTTTTATCAATTCTTCTCAGCATTCCGGTCAGGACCCTGCCCGGACCTGCTTCGATGAAAATGCCCGCTCCCGCGGCCAACATGGTTCTTACGGAGCTTTCCCACATAACCGGATGTGCTGCCTGCTGAACCAATAGCTCACGAATTTCATCAACCTTAGTCTCTGCCTTGGCAGTTACATTGGCAATAACCGGGAATTTAGCATCATGGAAGGTTACTTTTTGCAATTCCAGAGCCAATTTATCGGCAGCAGGCTGCATTAAAGTGCTATGGAAAGGAGCACTTACTGCCAACATCAGGGCTCTTGTGGCACCTGCTTCTTTCAATTCATCGGCCGCTTTTTGTACTGCTTCTGTTGCGCCGGCAATAACAATCTGACCTGGGCAGTTATAATTAACCGCTTGGACAGCCTTGCCCATGGTTTCTTGAATTTTTTGGCATATTTCCTCAATCTTGCCTGTATCCAAACCAATAATAGCAGCCATAGCGCCTTCTCCCACAGGAACCGCTTCCTGCATATACTGACCGCGCTTACGGACTGTACGAACTGCATCGCTGAAACTAACGGCTCCTGCGCAAACCAGGGCCGAATACTCGCCCAGGCTATGGCCGGCAGCCATATCCGGTTTCACTCCGTGTTCTTCCAAGACCTTCATGGCGGCAACACTGGCAGTTAAAATGGCCGGCTGAGTGTTTTTGGTCAGGCGCAAATCTTCTTCCGGGCCTTTGAAGCACAAATCCGTCATAGAAAAACCCAATGCCTCGTCTGCTTCGTTAAACACATCTCTTACTACAGGATATTTATCATAAAACTCTTTCATCATGCCTACTTGTTGGGAACCTTGTCCCGGAAAAACAAATGCAATCTTGCTCATTTCACGTCCTCCTTATGCTTGCCATTTTACTAACATAGATGCCCAGGTGAGTCCTGCGCCAAAACCTACTACTACAACATTTTCGCCTTTATGATAACGGCCTTGTTCAGCGGCTTCACACATAGCAATAGGAATAGAACCGCCGGAAGTATTACCATATTTTTCCAAATCAATCATAATTTTATCGGGAGTTAATTTCAACCGTTTCGCTGCTGAGTCCACGATTCTGATATTAGCTTGGTGAGGAATCATTAAATCAATATCTTCCTTGGCAAGACCCGTCTTTTCCAGCAAATGATTTGTGGTCTTAACCATAATGCGAATGGCAAATTTAAACACCTCTCCGCCGTTCATGTGGATAAAATGCTCTGCAGCATCTACGGTTTCGTGGCTGGCAGGTTTCCTGGAACCACCGGCAGGCATATACAAATTATGACCGCCTTTGCCTTCCGCTCCCAGTTCAATAGCCTGAATACCATAGCCCTCTTCTACCGGGCCCAATACTGCGGCACCTGCTCCGTCACCAAAGAGTACGCAGGTGTTCCTGTCCTTCCAGTTCATGATTCTGGACAAGGTTTCTGCCCCTACCACCAAAACATATTTATAAAGTCCCGCTGCTATCATCTGGCTGGCTACTGCACTGCCATAGACAAATCCAGAACAGCCGGCGCTTAAATCAAAAGCAGCGGCTTTCGTTGCTCCCAGCTTATCTTGTAAAATGCAGGCCGTAGAAGGAAACAGCATATCTGGGCTGACTGTTGCCAAAATAATACAATCTAAATCCTCTGCCGTGATTCCTGCCTTGGCAATAGCTTCCTTGGCCGCGATCAGCGCTAAATCACTGGTGGCTTGGTCAGGAGCGGCTATATGCCGTTCTTTAATCCCCGTACGCTCTACAATCCATGCATCATTTGTATCAACTATTTTTTCTAAATCATGGTTAGTCAAAACTTTTTCCGGAATATATTTACCGAAACCTAAAAAACCAACACTGCGAGTTTTCATCAAATTCCTCCGCTTTCTTCGTCGTGAATTACTTCGGCCCCTATTCTTCCTACTATATCCTTGTTTGTAATGTCTACTGCTACTCTGATGGCACTCTTAATGTCTTTGGCCTTGGAACTGCCATGGCAGATAATGAAAGGAGCTTTCACGCCTAGTAATATAGCTCCCCCGTATTCAGAAGCATCAATACGTTGGGCTAACTGCTTTAAAGCCGGTTTCATCATTAATGCCCCTAGTTTTGTAACCGTTCCGGCATTACGGAACATTTCTTCCAGCAAGGTCATAATGGCTTTGGCCAGGCCTTCCATGGTTTTCAAAACAACATTCCCCACAAAACCGTCGCATACTACGACATCAACAGTTCCTGCATTTATATCCCGGCCTTCTACATTGCCGATAAAATTAATATGGGGGTCTTTCTCCAATAGAGGATAAGTCGCCAGGACTTGTTCATTACCCTTGGTCGCTTCTTCACCGATATTCAATAAACCAACCTTAGGCTCAGCTTTCCCTAAAACCAGCTCAGCATAAATAGAACCCATAATGGCCCCTTGGAGCATTTGTTCCGGCTTGGCATCCACTTTGGCTCCGGAATCCAGAAGCACTGTAGCTCCTGTGATGCTGGGAATAACCGTAGCAATGGACGGTCTGTCTATGCCGTGAATCCGGCCCAGCCCGAACAGTGCTGCAGCCACGGCTGCTCCGGTGCTGCCGGAGGAAACCAGGGCATCACACTGCTGCTGATGCAAAAGCTCTGTAGCCACAACAATAGAAGCGTCTTTCTTCTTTTTGACGCTAATACCGGGATGGTCGCTCATCTCTATAACTTGACTGGCATGATGAATGGTAATCTTAGGATTATTATCGGCATGAAGCTTCACCAGCTCTGCTTTAATCTGATCCTGGTCACCGACCAGCACAATCTCACAATCAGAAACCGTTAGGGATTCTACTGCTCCGGCAATAATCTCGCCGGGACCGTAATCTGTTCCCATAACATCAACGGCTATTTTCATTTTCTGCCTCCCCTTCGTTCGGGATGGATACAATTAGGAATTTCGCTCGAAAAACCTCTTTATTATTATTTCTTATTTTAACCCAAATCGTATATTTAGTTTCAATCTTTCTTACTACTTCTGCCCTAGCCACCAAATTATCGCCTTTGTGGACAGGGACCTTATATTTAACATTAGCAATGCCTGTTAAGGCTGCAGGAGCATCAATAACAGCCAGAGCCAAGGAGTTGGCCTGAGCAAAAATAAAATGACCTCTGGCGATACCGGTTCTTTTCTGAACCATTTCCGGGGTAATCTGCATCATGGAAATCCCGCTATGACCGATTTCCAAATCAATAAGCTGTCCCACAATATCCTCTGAGGCAATAGCCTGGAGTTTGTTCTGGGCATCAATAGCCATATGTTTGGTTCTTTCCCTTAGTTCCGGGATACCCAAAGCCAGCCGGTCCAGACGAATGGTAGGCACACTGGCATCCATTTGTTGTGCCAGTTGTTCATCCGTCAAAAAAGGATTATCATCCAGAGCAGCTTGAAGGTTCTGTTGTCGTTGTTGTTTTTTAGTGGTCACGCTCATATTTATCACCTTTTAAGACCTAGTCTTAATATCTGTTTGTATTATAAGGGTATATGCGTTAAAATGCAATAGTTAATTTGCGCAAACTACTACATTTCGCATTTTTGACACATTCTAAGCCACAATATATAGTAAATTTTCTGTATAACAGGACGGACGGATAAGATTGGCAGGAGCATAGAACAGGTCGGCGTCATTTGCTGCACCGATGAGCAAATTCACAACCTGCGACAAAGCGACTGACAACTTATCCGCCAGACTTTTACCATAAACACTTAATCCAAAATCGCGTAGATTGGATGCGAGACGCGAAAGAGGCAGTTGAACGGTGATGGGGATAGAACATTCTCGGTTCATCCCATTGCCGTACAACTGCCTCTGACAATGTATCGCGCCATTATACGCGATTTTTCTATTTTTCTTCTTCTTGTTTAACTACTTGCTTCCCATCATAGTATCCGCACTCAGGGCAAACATGATGAGGTTTCATCAGTTCATGACATTGAGGGCATTCAACCATATTGGGAACGCTTAATTTCCAATTAGCACGACGTGAATCACGACGGGCTTTAGACATTTTTCTCTTTGGTACTGCCATTCTTACACACCTCCTAAAAAAGTCTCGCTCTTATTTATGCAGTAATTCCGCTAACTTCTGCAGCCTAGGATCAATGATCCCAGTGTCGCAGTGGCAATCCACCACATTGCGGTCGGCCCCGCAGATTGGGCACAAGCCATTACAATCAGGCTTGCAAAGAGGTTTAACCGGTTCTGTCAGAATCAGTCCTTCCCGCAAAGCCTCTGTGATATCAACAATATCAAATTTATAGGTTAAAGCATCCTCCGGCAAATCGCTGGTCCCAAGGGGGAAATACCTTTCCTCCACCTGAGCCTCCGTCTGCGCCTCAAATTCTTTGAGACATCTGCTGCAGACTCGTCTGACCCTTGCCTGCAAATGTGCCTTCATCAGAAGCACATCCCCGGCATTTTCCAGATCTCCCTTTACGGATATTTTGCCTATTATGGGCAAATCCTCAGGGGAAAGCTCCAATTCGTCGGGCTTAAGCTCCATTTGAAAAGACGTTTCAGCCATTAATTTTTTTTTGATATCAGCTACATTAAACTTAATCATTTTATACCAACCGTTATATTATAACTACGCTAATTGCCTTTGTCAAGGGAAACTACTTGCACAAAAAGGATTATTTCTTTTTCAGGCTTTTGCAAATAGTGTTAGTATCTCTGGCAATTACCAGCTCTTCGTTAGTAGGAATTAGCAGAACTTTCACTTTGCTGGCTGCACTGCTGATAACGGTAGCTTCGCCTCTTACATTGTTGCGCTTCTTATCCAATTTAACGCCCAAATAATCCAATCCTTCGCAAACCTTTGCACGGGTTCCGATATCATTCTCACCAACGCCGGCAGTGAAGACAATGGCATCAACGCCGTCCATAACTGCAGCATAGGCACCGATATATTTCTTAACCTGATAGCAGAACATGTCCAAAGCTAATTGAGCTCTCTTATTGCCTTTGGCTGCTGCCGTTTCCAAATCACGGAAATCGCTGGATACGCCGGAAATGCCAAGAACGCCGCATTCCTTATTCATGTACTTGTCCATATCAGCAGGTTTCATTTTCTTCTTAGCCATCAATACAGGCACTACAGCGGGATCAATATCTCCGCAGCGGGTTCCCATGATAACACCCGGCAATGGAGTAAAGCCCATGGAAGTATCAATGGATTTGCCCTTATACACAGCGGCAATAGAAGAACCATTACCCAAATGGCAAGTGATAATGCGCAATTTGCTAGCCGGTTTCTTAAGCATTTTAGCAGCATAAGCAGATACATATCTGTGAGAGGAACCGTGGAAACCATAGCGACGGATGCCACTCTTCTTATATTCTTCATACTTTAAGCCGTACATATAGGCCACAGGAGGCATAGTTTGATGGAAAGCAGTATCAAACACAGCTACTTGTGGAACCTTAGGCATTAATTTTTGGCAGGCTTTAATGCCGGCAATATTTGGCGGATTGTGCAAAGGAGCCATTTCGCTTAATTTGTCAACAGTCTTCATAACATTAGCATTAATCAATACAGATGCACTGTATTTTTCTCCGCCGTGTACGACTCTGTGACCAACAGCGTCGATTTCACTCAAGCTGGCAATAGCGCCGTATTTAGGATCAACTAATGCGGTCAGAATCTTTTTCACGCCATCAACATGGTTAGGAATAGCACTGGGTAATTTTACCTTATCTTTACCAACAGTAGTGTGGGTCAAAATAGAACCCTTCATACCAATACGCTCAACAAGTCCTTTGGCAATTACAGACTCGTTCTTCATATCAATCAATTGATATTTGATAGAAGAACTACCACAGTTTACAACAAAAATCTTCATAAATCTTTGCCTCCTAAATTAAATTCTGGCCAAATTCCGACCATATTATTGTATAATACTATTATATTAGCAAAATTTCCACAAAAAGTAAATTGTAAAATATATTATTAGCTTTTTTAGTTGAGGTGAAAAATGAGCCCTAATTCTGTTATCGGTATAGTAGCTGAATATAATCCCTGGCACAAAGGTCATAGTTACCAAATTTCCCTGGCTCGAAAAATTCTAGGTGATGCTCCGGTCGTGGCCGTAATGAGCGGTTCTTTCACTCAGCGTGGGAGCGCTGCTCTTCTGGATAAATGGACCAGGGCAGGACTGGCTATAGCCGGCGGAGTTGACTTAGTGCTGGAATTACCGGTGATTTATGCCTGCCGCAGCAGCGAACAATTTGCCCGCGGGGCAGTCGGCACCTTAGCCGGAACCGGCGTGATTACCCATTTGGCCTTTGGCACAGAGACAGATGCGCCGGAGCTTTTGGCAGAACTGGCACAGGAAAAAATAGCTAAAAACAAATTTAAAGAATATTTAAAAGCGGGACTTACCTATGGCGCAGCTATGGAGAAAACCCTTGGAGAGAAAAACACCCACGCTGCTAAATTGTTAAAAGGGCCAAACAACATTTTGGCTTTGGAATATTATAGAACCTTGAATAATTCCCATACAGATATCGTTCCCCTGCCACTTGTGCGAAGAGGAGCCGGCTACAACGAGACAAAGCTTGGTACGGCACTGCCTAGTGCAGCCGCTATCCGGGAAGAACTTCTTTCCCATGGCTTTACCCCTGCTGTGAAAAACGCTTTGCCGGATAAAGTAAGTACTTTATTGGGAGAAATTTTGCAGCTGCAAACTCCCGGCATAAACGCAGAAAAATTCGCCTTGCTATTATCTTATTTTTTACGCTCTTCAAGTCCTAAAAAGATTAAAGCTTTTTGCGATTGCTCCGAGGGTCTGGAAAATAAAATAGCACAGGGAGCCAAAGCCCACACCCTAGAAGAAATTGTGGCCTCCATCAAGAGCAAGCGTTACCCGGCTACCCGCATCAATCGGCTCCTATGTCAATTATTAATTTCTACTGAGGAAGTGCCTTTTCCGGCTACTGCCAAGCTGGCGCCATCCTACATTAGAGTATTGGCCTTTAATAATAGGGGTAGAAAACTATTGCGCAAAATGAAAAACACCGCTTCCCTGCCTATTATCACCAAGCTGGGCAAAAACATTTTTCAGAACAAGGAAAATACCCCCTTTGCCCTAACTTTAAAGACCGAAATCGCCGCCACCAATCTATATGATTTGTTGGCAGGTAATGGCGGCTATAACAGAGACTTCACCCAGCAGCCGTATCATAAGCAGATTGCCGCTTCCCTTATAGCAGAGGAACGCTAAAAAGCGAACTCCTTTGTATGAAGTTTAGAATACGTAAAAAAGCCTGAGCATTTAGCTCAGGCTTTCAATATTATTATGTTATCTGTTAGTATTATCCGTGCTGTCAATAGCACCGGTATCATCAGCATCACTATTGCGTAAAGCTGCGCCGTTATCTTTTACTGCATCAAGAGTCTTAGTCAGATTCTCTTCCAGGTAGTTAAATACATCAGCAGCATATTGCATAGATTCCTTGTGGAGTTTGTCAGCATAGGCATCAGCAGCAGCGCGCATATCACGGTCGTATTGTTGAGTAGTTTCGATAATGCTGTTAGCCTTTTCCTCAGCAGCCTTTACTACTTCTTCCTCACGAACCAGACGGTCAGCTTCTGCTTTGGCTAATTCTACAATACGGTCCCCTTCGGTTTTGGCTTGTTCCACAATTGTGTCAGCCTCACTTCTGGATTTAGCAATAATATTCTTCTGCTCCTCCAGCAAGTCATGTGCTCTCTTGACTTCCAAGGGAACAGCAGAACGCAGCTTGTCCATAATATCGGTAATAGCTGATTCGTCAATCATAATCTTGTTAACCAGAGGTACCTTGCTGCCTTCCAAAATAATGCTTTCCATTTCATCTAAAATTTTGTCTAACTCCATGGTTATCTACCTTTCTTCCACAATATTTTTCTATTTTTTACACTCTTTTATATAAGCGGCAACATCTTCTTCAATACATTCGGGAATCAAGCCACTCAGCTTCCCATTGAAATACACCAACTCACGGACTCCCGAAGAACTGACACAGGAGTACTGAGCATTGGTCATCATAAAAACCGTTTCCAGTTTGGGATTAATTTTCTTCAGAAGCAAAGCTCTCTGAAATTCATACTCGAAGTCGGAAAAAGCTCTCAGCCCTCTCACAATAAAGTCCGCCTTGTTTTCTTGGCAAAACTCACTGAGTAAACCGGAAAAACATGTGACCTTCACATTGGGAATGTGTGCTGTGGCCTTCTTAATCATGGCCACTCTTTGCTCCATAGAAAACATGGCCCTATCTTTTTCCGGGTTCACAAAGACACTGATAATCAGCTCATCGAACATTGTGCTGGCCCTTTCAAAGATATCAACATGTCCTGTTGTTACGGGATCGAAACTCCCCGGACAAATTGCTTTACGCACTTTATACCTCCAAATACTAGCAAACTAAATTTGCAATTCCATAACATTATAGCAAAAATAATGTTTTATTTCCATACTATTAACGAAATTTTTGTGTCTCCGTACTTTTCTGTCCTAATTTGGGTGTTTTCTGCTATATAATCTGCCGGATTTTCGTTCAAGGAGTGTTCCAAGACCAAAAGTCCCCCTGGTTTTAAGATATTTTCCTGTAATAAAGTCTCGTAAAGAGCTTGATTGAGCCCTTTGTCGTAGGGAGGATCGGAAAAGATAATGTCAAATTTAAGTCCCTGCCGGGAAAATTTGGCAAATTCCCCGGGAGTTGTACCTCTGATTATCTTCACATCGGCTTCTGCCCTGGCCTTAGCTACGTTAGACTTGACCAATTGGAGGCTGGCCGTGCTGGCATCTATGAAGTACACCCGTCGAGCGCCACGGCTCCAGGCTTCTAGGCCAAGGTTTCCGGTGCCGGCAAAGGCATCCAGTATTTGTGCGTCCGGTATATATCCTGCTATAATATTAAATAGTGCTTCTTTGACTCTGTCGGCAGTGGGACGGACCTTATAATCCTTGGGCGTAAAAAGTTTAAGTCCCCGTGCCTTCCCTGTAATAATTCTCATATAAATTTCTCCTGAAATTATAGTTTAAGAAAGAGCGGACGAATAATTTGTCAGCCGCTGCCGCAGGCTGTGAATTTGCTCATCACTCCTGCCAATATTATCCAATAATGCTTAGAATGTATGCTTCTAAACTATGTTATAATAAGCACTAGACTATGAACAGAAAGGAGTCCGGCTGTGAAAAAGCTTATAACTATAAGTGTTATATTAGTGTCATTTGTTATAGCAGTATTTTATCACACTATTCGGCCCCGTGGCAGCACTTTTTCCCCCGGAACCCTGAAAAGTGATTATATCCTTGCCACGCTACCTTTAGACAGCCGGCCTCCCTGTTCTGACTTTACAGTCCAGCTGGGAGCTTTGGCCGGGATAAAGGTCGAACTTCCCCCGGCGGAATATATGGACCATAATCTGACTCCCGCCAAAATGCCACAGTTGAAAAGTTGGCTCTCGCAAACCTTGCCCCGGGCCAATGGTGCTCTTATTGCCACCGATTTGCTAAGCTACGGCGGTTTATTGCACACTAGGGTTAAACCTCTGACCGAGACTCAGGAAACCGCCTTGTTGGACTATTTAACCGAATTGCGAACCAATAATCCGGCTCAATATTTTTATGTTTATAGCATTATTCCCAGGCTTTTGGTCAGCGACCAAATCCTGCCTGATGCCTGGTACCAATGGCATTTAATGCAATGGGCCACCAGTATGGACAAAAAACAGGAAGGCATTCCCTACAACAAGAAACAATACGAAGAACTCCAGACAGAAATTCCCATGGAAATTAAATGGAAATATTTGGAGCTATATAGATTCAATGCTGCTTTCAATATGAAGCTGGGTCAGGCAGCAGAAAGCAATAATTTCAATCAGTTAATTATCGGTCAGGACGATGCCCAAGCCTTTGGCCTGCCCAATCATAATAGACTGTCCGCAGAAAAATTTTTCGCTACCCTGCCCCATAAAAACAATTATCATGTAACTCAGGGTGCTGACGAACTTGGCATGATAGCCCTAGCGAAAATCTTTGCCCAAAAGAATAATTATGCTCCTAAGATTTATGTAGCCTACAGCACACCGGAAGTGAAAAACATGGTTCTCCATTTTGTGCCCGGACCGTTAAGCCAGCTGGTAGCTGACAAAATCAATCTTTTGGGTGGAATTCAAATGGCTCAGCCGGAAAATGCTGATTTCGTGCTTTTTGTTCATTGCGGTGAAGAAACTACCCAAGACTTTAGTACCATCGGCACCAACGTGAAAAAACTTATGGGGATAAGGCCCGTAGCTTTAGTAGACCTGTCCTTAAACTATGATGCCAAAGAATGCATCTTGCCTCAGCTCATAGCTGACAATGTTCCCCTTCCTCAGCTGATTTCCTATGCAGGCTGGAATTCTGCCTCCAATGCCATCGGTACCGCCTTGGCGCAAGGGGTTATTGTTACAGGGCAAAAGAAAATTCTTGCCAAAGAAGAACTGCCTAAGCTTTACGCAGAAAACTTGAAATTTATCTGTGCCCGTCTTTTAGATGACTGGGCCTATCAGCGTAAAATCCGTGGCAAAATCGGTAATTTTCAGGAATTAAACGGCATTAACGCCGACAATACAGTTCCATATACAGGACTAGTAGAAAATTATATTAACAGAGAATTGGCCTTTTACAAAAAATTCCTGCTCTATGCCAATCTACGTCGTTTCCCTTTTTACCAAAACAACAACGCAGCCTACTATTTACAGGACCTTTCTTACAAAGCTACTCTGCCCTGGGACAGATTTTTCGAGATTCGTCTTGAAGTAATTCCCACTTTCGGCAAAGTAAATTTGGCCAGTGTCTCCCACAAATAAGCGGACTGCAAGAGTTCATACAAAAACGCCCTTGGGAATATTCACAAGGGCGTTTAACTTTATGCCTGCCTTAACATTAAATTAGAATTCCCATCTCACGCCAGCGTTAACTTGCCATTTTTTTTGTATTTCCGCACCAAATGTCTTTAAAATATCACCATACATATGCGTACCCTTAGAGAGCTTCACATTACCACCTATACCTAGCTCAAACCAAGTATCCTTGTGATTACCATCATAGTTCATTTGTTCAATGTCATAGGATAATTTCATATTTCCCCGACCGGCAAATTCTCTATACACATTAGCATTTACATAGTAGTCGCTATCTTTTAATTTGCGTCCTGCCACAAAGCCAACACGACCCAGCAAACTGCTGATACCATCTTTATTTATACTCACCCCTCTGTCCGTGGTATAATCTCCACCCCCTAAATGCCCGCAGACAAGTTGTGCTCCCGGTTCTACAAAAAAACCGTTGTCCTTGGTAAAAGTCTTGCCCACTTCGTAACTAGCACTATAACCCCAAGTAGAATAATCAAAACTATCCGCTACTTGTCCGCAACTCTTAAGGTCAGATTGAATCTTCCCTGCTCTTAGTACTACATTTCTGTAAACGCCACTCTTGTAATAAGAAGCCGCATACAAGCTTACGCCGGTATTACTTGCTTCGCCTGTACCTTCTGTCACAGTATTATTACCGCGACTGTAGTCAACAGCAAAACCATAAGCAATATCTGCCATTTTCTTATCCATGCCTATTTGGTAGGTCTGGTAGGAACCGTCATAGTTACCGCCAGAAAGTTTACCGGTCTGCAGCCTTGCCCACAAACCATCCTCTTGGCAGCGAAGATTTCCTAACCGTCTGCGAATATTATCATCTGTTAACGCACTTCTCCATAGACCATACCCACTTTCAAAAGTGCCTATGACTGCAGCAGTAGATGGATTGGGTTTAGCTTTAATATTTGTTAAATACCAATTGTCATCAGCTTCCTTCTTCACAGTAGGTATTATTTCCCACAAACCGCCGGTATCTAAATTCTTACTCGTCCAAGTTGTAGCGCCAGAACCATCTTGCACTAGCATTAAGTTATGCTCCCCCATTACTTTATTACCTGTAACCAAAGAAGCATCGTAGACCTGGATAGTGCCACCGGCACCTGCTGCAGCCTTATGCACGGCCAGTTTATCACCTGTCTCATTAGCAAAATCTGTATCTAAAAGAAAACTACCCGTCCCTACTAAGTTATTCACTGTCAAGGTATTATAACTTCCCACAGTAGCACCCTGGGTTTTGGTCATATCAATAATCCCATCATGCAAAATCAAACTACCATTCAAAACCATATCCTTGCCGTCGCGGATTTTATAAGTTCCGGAATTTTGTGCAGTTAAATCTTGATTGTACGCTGCTTCTTCAAGCGTTACAACACCTGATTCACTATCTACGGTTAAAGGATCTGCTGCGGCAGTTGATTGCAGGACCAGTTCATCTACCGCACCCTTCTTCACACTAATGTTAAAGATATCTTTCACAGCACCGGCATAGTCCGTCTTGTCCCAGTCATTAGCCTGCTCACTATAAAGAGATAAACCATAGGTTCCGTCTGCCAGCCCTATAGCGGTAATAGCAGCTGTACCGGCTCCCTCTGTCTGGCCACTGGCAATACTCGCCATATGGGCATAACTAGTCCAGTTGCTATAACCGGTATTGCCGATAAGACCGGCAATCACTTGCTTATTGGCTTTATCCCCCGTGTAAGCATTGGCTATTGTATATTTCATACCTAGATTAGCAGTATCATTTACAGTGATGGTCTTAATTTTTTGTTGTCCAGAAGTATTGTTGGCAGCATCATATTCATCCCTAACCGTCAGCTTTACTGCGCTAGTTGGAGTAATCTCTGTAGGCGTGATAAAACCTCCACCCACGGTCGCCGCAGCTTTTCCACTGTCATTAGCAGCTACAGATGTAAAGAGAACCGATTCCAGATTTAATTGCAAAACCGGGCGAACACCGGACAGGACGAAATCCGGTATACCACCGCTGGTGTACATTCCATCGTAGCCTATAGAATCCACATACTGATAATTAAGTTCAGACACAATGCTACCGGGCGTACGAAGCCACCAATGCCAATTATCTCCGGTTAATGACGTACTATAATCACCTTCAGCCTGAGTTACAGCATAGTCTGTAATCTTTGCTTGCTGTTCAGGGTAAACAACCCAATCATGTGGGTTCGTGCCAAAATATTTGGCGGCTTCTTCGCTGCTAAGCAAATAAATCTTTTGGGTGGTTTCTGTGCCTTCAGGTGTAGGCATGGCAACATCATCATAAGTTGTAATAGTGGAATCTGTTATTAAACCTGTCTCCTTGCTTGAAAAAGCAGTATTTAGGTAGGAATTAGTGTTAGTATTTAGCTGCTTATAGATGTCACTTTGTGCCCACTGATATCCGTCAGCCGCGGTCCTGTCTGCTCTGAAAACCGCTGCATCCACAATTTTCTCTGCCATAACAACCACTTTATTATTCGTCGTGCCATTAGCCATAACTTTATATGCCACGCCTTGGTACCGTCCATCTGTACCTTTTTTGTAGTCACCGGCATCAGCATCTTGCTTATAAGCACCATAATAGATAAGGTTGCCACTTGTAGCACCATTTTGTGCTATTAAACCGCTAGTTTTCCCTAACCCTGCAGCACTTGCTGCTCCATAATTTCCTAACACTAGTGTCGCTGTAATTAATACCCTAAGCCTATTTCTCTTACTCTTTCCCATGTACTATTTTCCCACCTCTCCTCAGAGCTATTGCCTATACTTCTGAGATAAATGTCATATATTGCCACGAATATATGATAAATATTGGCAGAAAAAAACACATGGTTCTAGAGACTGATTTTTTTCATTATTTTTTTAAGCTATCGTCCTAGTGCCATAGTTTAATCCTTAATTTTTTGCAACTATAGTCGCAAAAAAACAACAAGTCATTGGAAAATACCTTTGACTTGTTGTTTTGCTTTAGAATTGGTCGGGGCGACAGGATTCGAACCTGCGGCCTCCTAGTCCCGAACCAGGCGCGCTACCAAACTGCGCTACGCCCCGACAACGATACTATTATACGGGGTAGAAATTACTTTGTCAACTTTCATGTTTAAATAGCACAGTCCACAATTTCTGAAGCACCCTTGAACGGCACAAGTAATGGTCATGTGGTGACAAAAGTGTGTGGCGTGTAAGAGCATCAATACTCATATGCATCCGTTAGATTTGACTTTTCCAACATGCTTCTATATAAGGGCGATACAACCAGAAGCTCTTGGTGCGTGCCCATGGCAGCTATCCTGCCTTTCTCCAGGAGCACTATTTTATTGACATTTTGAATGGATTTCAACCGGTGGGAAATAATCACCACTGTTTTATTTTTTATGAGCTTATTCAAGGCCTTTTGAATCTTGCCTTCGTTTTCCACGTCTAAAGAAGCAGCAATCTCATCCAACAGAATAACCGGGGCATCCTTGAGAATAGCCCTGGCGATGGAAATTCTCTGTCTTTCACCGCCAGATAACCTGATGCCATTTTCCCCGACAATTGTTTGAATGCCAGCAGGCAGCCTTTGAATGATTTCCTCACAGCCGGCTAACTTCGCCGCTTTTCGCACTTCTTCGTCAGAGGCAGTTATTTTTCCAATCCTTATATTTTCCAAAATTGAAGTATTAAACAAAAGAACCTCTTGAAATACTACGGAGATTTTGACAAACAAACACTCCGTATCCACCATTTTAATGTCATGCCCGCCCAGTAAAATCTTGCCCCTGTCATAGTCATACAACCTGCACAGTAATTTTAACAAGGTGGTCTTACCGCAGCCAGATGGGCCAATAATGGCTGTTATCTCATTTTGATTAGCAGTAAAAGACACATTTTTAATCACTTTTTGTTCCTGCCCGGAGTAAGAGAACTCCACATTTTCCAAGACAAGGTCATAGCCGGCAAAATCTATCTGCCATCCCTTTTGTGTAGCAGTATTTCTTAGCTCCCTGATTCTCTGAATTCTGGCATCAAGGTAGAAAATCTCTCCAAGGAACATATATACCCCTTCCAGACCTTCAGATATTTTTGCAGCGGAAACAATATAGCCTATCAAGTACAGAAGCGATACTTCTTGACGCAGCAATAAAGCCAGCCCTACTAGTGTTGTCATGCCTATGGATAGTTTTGTTATCCATCCGGCGGCACTTATGGGAATAGATTGAATCACATCGGCCCGCATCTGAATAGCCTCGGCTTCTTCGAGACTGGCGGCAATTTTGGCCATGGTTTGCTCCTGCCGGCCATAGCTTTTTATTTCCCTGCTCATTTCAATAACTGTTTGAAAGTCTTCAGAAATACTCCGTAGCTTAGCATAATGTGCTGCCCTAGCCTTAATTTGCGCTTTTTTGGATAAATACAAGAACAGCGCAGAAACAGTTAACGGCCCTAGGACACAAATGCCCAGCCGATAATCTCCCAGCAACAAAAGCACCCCCATAATCACGAAGAAATAGCCATAGCCTATAGTGCGTCCTATGGCATGAGCCAGGGCATGTTCAATAGTGGCCACATCAGCCATGACTGTCTGCGCCAAATCTGAAATATCGTGCTTAGAAAAATAGGCCAAGGGCAATTTCTTTAAAATATCAGCTATATCAATACGTAAATTAGCTGACTCTTTATATGTTTCATCAAAAGTAGTTCTATAATTTATGTCAGTTACCGCATAAATCAGTATTACAATCACCCCGATGCCCAATAACCATCTGTTATACCCATAATCCGTACCTTCCATAGTTGCCCTGAGAAAAATCATCATGAACATCATTGGCAGCATGTAGATAATATAATAAGCAAAAGATGACCAGGCGGCTTTTTCCAGACCTTCTGCCCCGGCCTGTGTCAGCTGAAATCTTTCCTGTAGAAATTCTCTCATTGCACCACTCTCCAATCATTAGCTTGGATATATAAGTTTTGCAGACGGCAATATCTCCCCTTAAAGCTCATAAGTTCTGCATCTGTGCCACGTTCCTCTATCCTGCCGTTTTCTACAAATAAAATTTCATCAACATTTCTAATAGAAGAAAGTCTGTGAGCAATCATAATAGTTGTTTTGTTTTTCATCAGATTGGAGAAGGCTTGCTGCAGTTCGTATTCATTTTCCGGGTCCGTGGCTGCCGATGCTTCATCCAGAATAATAATCCCGGCGTTCTTCACTATAGCTCTGGCAATGGCAATTCTTTGAACTTCTCCGCCGGATAAATGCACACCTCGTGTCCCAATCACAGTATTTTCTCCCGTAGAGAATTTAGCCACAATATCATCACACCTTGCTAAATGCAGGGCCTTTCTTACTTCTTCCCCGGTAGCATTTTTGCGGCCCATTTTTACATTCTCATAAATGGAAGTCTTAAATAATTGGGTGTTTTGAAAAACAAAAGCTATATTTTGCAGCAAAGCATCTTCACTGTAATCCCGTATATCGCACCCGCCAATAGTAATTACTCCGCTGCTTAAGGGATAAAAGCCTGAGATAAGTTTAGCCATGGTGGATTTTCCTGAGCCAGAAGGCCCTACTAAAGCATAGGTTTTTCCAGCCTCCAACTTAAAGCTCATATCCTGTAAAACGAATTTATCTCCGTATTTAAAAGAAACATGACGAAACTCAATAGCACTATGGGGAAAATCACGTCTAGCACCGTGGTTCAATTTTTCTTTCTCCATGTCATTCAATAATTTTTCTAAGCGCGACATCACCTGCCCTGCTATAAAATTATTTTGGAAGGTAAACATTACCCTATGAAAAGAAGCAAACATCACTCCTGAAAAACAAGTGAAAAAGAATATTTTTGCTAAAACTAGCTTGGCTGGCTCTCCTCTGGAAATATACAAAATACTGACGGGAATACAAACTAAATAGTAGGTGTTAAACAAAGTCTGAAAAGACACATATGGTATTCTACAACTAAGTGAATACTCATAGGTGTTCGTAGCATAATTATGGATGGCATCCAACAGACTCTTGTAAGAGCGAACGGTAATGCCAAAGATTTTCAGTACCTGCATGCCACGCACATACTCAATTATTTCCGAGCTCATTTTTTCCAGAGAGTTAGTATAGGACAGCATAAATTCTTCTCCCTCGCTCATAGCTTTATACTGAACGACTCCTACCAGAGCAGTAACAGCCAGCAATATGCCAAGTCTGAAATCCACCATGAAAGTCAGGATAAACATTAGTATGGGCAGAAGAGCTGCCACTACATTATCGGGAATTAAATGAGCCACAGTTCCATGTGTTTCACTGGCATTGTCGTCTATGATTTTTCTTACTTCCCCGGATTGATTTTTATCAAAAAAAGTAAAGGAAGCATTTACTAAATGGCGCAGGCCTATTTTTCTCAGATTGGTTTCCAGCCTAAAACCTAGCATATGAGATAAAAAAAGGGCCAGAAAATAAATAACTCCATGGAGAAACATAAAGGCCACAATAAAAACACTGTACTTAAAAGCCAGCCTATAATCCTGATTAACAAGCAAACCATAAAACAGCCGCCACAGAAACCAATAAGCAACCATCAAGCAGACAGTGGAAATAGCCGCCAACAGCATGGAGCCAAAAGCAGCGATTCTCCTTTCAGGCGCATAGTGAAACAATTTTTGATATAGTTGCAGCATTTTAGTTATTTCCTCCTATTTTGCGAAGACATGAATATTTAAGACAGTCCTTTGCGGTTAGTTTTCACTAACCGCAAAAACCATTTTACCATTTCTTTTTTTCCTTTGCTAGGTCGTAAGTCCGCCATTATCACTTAATGTTACAGTAAGTCTGCACAATTAATGGTTTAATTAAAACACTTCAACTTTTCAAGTCGCATAATAATTCTGCCAAATATTCTGCGTTTTCCTTCTGTTCTACACAAGAATAATGGTTGCCTGGAATTTCAATTACCGAAAAAGTTCCTAATGCCAGCTTTTCCCATGTACTCAGGAGCATTTTCTTAAATTCCACCTCGCCATTTACAGCAAAATAATAATTTATGTTTCCTAAATAGGGACTCATTTCATAATGCATAGAGTTAAATGTTACAACACATACATTGTACAAACTCGTTATTAGTTCCAATGGCATATCTATGTTATTCTTCTTTTTAACCTGCTCAGCATATAAACCAAATCGTTCCTCTTGCGTCTTCATCGCTAAATCTTTGAAAAACTCACCTAATTGCTCCATCTCTGCCCTACCAGATAAGTTTTCCAAAAAGCCACTGCCAATTACATCTTTTTTCATTGACTCTTGTACTAAAACGTGCTCATACAAGTCAGGATATGGCATACCAATATCATCGTAAGACACTGTTATATTATCTAAGAACATCATTTCCATCAAAAGTTTATCTTCTACTCTAAATGAATGTGGTAATAATAGACTATCTATTATGGAGATAGACCTTACCATCATAGATTTCTCATTAAGGCGATTAGCCGTTTCTAATGCCAAAACACCCCCAAAACAATAACCGATTAATCTTACATTTTCTGCTTTATACCTAAGTATTTTTTGGGAATATATATCTGACAATATATATATCAAATCGCTTGGAGGCATTGAGCAAAACTCATTAATTTCTTTAATTCCCAGGCCAATTACTTTACTACCCTTACACGCAATCAAAGCATCAGCAAGATAATTAAAACGGTTAAATGAGCCTAAAGTTCCATGAAAAATTACGTACAATCCTTTGTCGATATCACCGCCATAATCTTTTATAAATACTAAATCAGAGGTTTCATCTTTTATTTTATTTCTTTTAAACATTTTCTCTTCTTTTGTTCTGACAAAGTTCGATAACTCAGCTATGGTGGGGTTATGTATTATTTCTCTTAGTAAGGCATCAAAAGCAATGTCTTTGTTAATATGTTCTCTGATTTTTGCAGCCAGTTGGGCTAAAATTAAAGAGTCAGCCCCCCATTCATAAAAATTGTCAAACAAACCAATCTCACTGTTGGGAACAATGCTATTCCATAAATGTATTAATTTGTTGTGTAGTTCATCATGATGATTTTTAATTCCTTGTGCCTTGGTATCAACCTGCTTAACAATCATTTTTTTGATTTTTTCTTTATCTATCTTGCCATTGGTTGTAAGTGGAAATTTTTCGACTATTATAATATCTGTAGGAATCATGTATTTGGGTAAATATTCAGCTAGGTATTGTTTAAAATCGACATTTTGCACATTTTGCGCTTCAAGTTCCACAAAAGCAAAAATATCTGTTTGGGATTCATTAGTCAATACTATTGCTTGTGAAATGTATTCGTTTTGTTCCAAAGTATATTGAATTTCTCCCAATTCGATGCGATGGCCTCTGAGTTTTATCTGGTTGTCATTCCGTCCCTTAAACTCTATCTCACCATTTGGCAAATAACAACCTCTATCTCCTGTTTTATATATTCTGCTATGTCCACTATTACCAATAAACTTTTGTTTCGTCATATTGACATCATTGTAATACCTTTCCGCAAGACCTTTTCCCCAAATATATAACTCTCCTGTTACATATATTGGACACGGACGGTTTTTCTTATCGTATATAGAAAAACCTTGATTTGCTAAAGGTCTACCATATGGTATGTTCCCCGTTCGCAATTCATCATTTGCGCACTCATGATATATCGACCAAATAGAAGCTTCTGTTGCCCCTCCCATATTAATCACTCTAGCATTAACAACACATTTTCTTATATCATCAGGCATTCCTGCCGGCAACCAATCTCCTGATAATAAAATAAGACGAAATGGTAATGTTCCCTTGATATTTTCACTAATATAGTAACCCGTTAGAATTTGCATAAAGGCAGGAACAGAATTCCAAATGGAAATTCGATATTTACGTGCCAATTCTACCCAATGAGATGGATCCATGTACCTTGAATTACTTGGATAAACAAGTGTTCCTCCACATGACAATATGCCAAAAATATCATAAACAGATAAGTCAAAATTTAATTTTGATAATCCCAACAATGTGTCTTGGTCATTAACTGAAAATTTCTGATTTATATCTTTTATTGTGTTCCAAGCCGCCTTATGTGTTACAGCTACACCTTTAGGAATTCCAGTTGTTCCTGAAGTGAAAATAATATACGCTAGGTCATCCGGTTTACCACGATGCATACTGTATTTATCCTTTATTTCTTCTAACTTATCTACGTATAAAACTGGTAACTGCCCAAAATCAAAGTTATTATATATTGAATACATAATAATAGCTTTAATATCGGCATTGTCAATGATTGTATTCCAGCGTTGTTTTGGTTGTTCTATATCAAGAGGTACGTATATGCAAGAAGCATATAATGCTCCTAAAACCGCCGCTACTTGATAACAACTTTTAGGAAGTAATATAGCAATATTACTTCCTTTTTCAATCCCCTTGTTCTGTAAACCCTTTGCTATTTCTAGAGCCATATTGTGCAGTTCCAAGTACGTAAGCTTTCCTGCATAATCAATAACGGCCGCTTTAAAAGGGTTACTATTAACCTGTTCTAAAAATTCATCATATAACATTTTTGACGGTATATCTTCTTCTGTGCTATTTATCATTGTAATCATCTCATGCTGCCACGCAGGTAATTCCAATTCGGATATGCATATCCATTTCTCCTCATTATCGGCTAATTCCCAAAGTCTGGTACGAAATGCAGAAAACATATCATCAATCATTTCTTCTGGAAAGACACCCTTTCTCACATCCCAATCAGCCTGCAGCCCATTTTCACCATCCATAACTTGGCAATCGATGAACACTTGTGGTGTCTGACTAATTCCATTACCGTGAAATTCTCCATGAAGTTTGTGACTAGAAATGCCAATTGCACTCGTAAATACAACTGGCATTAAAGCATGCTCTCTTCCTTTTCTTCGAGAAATTTCCCTTATGACCTCAATGCCATTAAATAATCGATGATCTAAATCCGAAAATAATTGACTAGCAATGTCTCTAGCTTTTTCAACAAATGATTTCTGTTTTGCCATGTTTATTTCTAAGAGACTTACTGATGTGAAGTCTCCAATAATTTTCTCTACATTTTGATGAAGTGGTACTCGATTGAGCACAGTGATATTAATACAAAACTCTGACGTTTGACTCCATCTTTCTAGTATCTCTGCATATACTGATAATATTACAGAAGTTGGTGTAAGACCGTAATGAGAAGATATCTTTTTAAATTTTTCCCATTTTCCCTTATCCATCTCCATAAAATATCTGGAAAATTCATTTTGCTTTTTAATTTGGTTTCTAAGTACAGGTAAATCCGGAGCTTGAGGAATACTATCAATTCTATTTAACCAGTACGCTTTATCTATGCTGTATTGCGCTGTCTCTCTTAATTTTCTTTCCGCAATTAAATAGTCTCTAAATGTTACTTCTGTTTTAGGCAAAAGTTGTTGCGGATGATAGTATAGAGTTTCAAACTCATATAATAACATCCAAATGCTTTTCCAATCTGCAATTAAAAAATCCATAGAAAAATGAAATATTGCATGTTTGTCCGTATTGCTCACCGCAATTTCAAACATTGGCCAACTGCCTAAGTTATATTTTGCATTTCCCATACTACACCTAATTGTTTTAAGAGCATGTTCAGAATTATAATCCGGCAAAACATTAATCTCACGCACCTTAAAATCGTTTACTTTCGCCAATACTTGTTGTGTACCATTTTCGTTAATAATAGCCCTCAACATATCATGCCTAGTTATCAAATAATTCCAGACAGACTGAACTTTATCAGCATTTAATTCGTCATATATTAGTTCCATGTAAACATGACAAGCCACTCCACCGTATTCAAACATTTCTTGTCTGCCCAATGCATAAGCGGCCTGTACATCTGTAAGAGGAAATGGTTTATAAGAATCATCAGGAGCTGGTACTATACTGAGTTCTTTTATGTGTTCGTTGAAATATTTGATTAACTCTTCTTTATAATCTTTAAGTAAAATAATATCATCCTGAACTATTCCCCCAATAGCTTTATACTTTATTTTTTCCCCATCCAAAAATACAGTTATCCCTTTAGCCCGAAGGTTATTAAGAATTGTCTCCACATCAGTGCTGCGAATCATGTACATACCTCCTCTATAGTTGATAAATTCTTTACAAGTATATCGGCGAGCATTAATTTATCCATTTTTTCTTTCATTATATCCGCATAACCTAGGAATTTAGTCATCTCATTCCATTTTTTCGAACACAACATCTCTTGTTGACCCCTATCGTATATCTGTTTCTTATCTCCAATTCCCTTATAAACCAACAACAAATCCTGCCTTACTGCTTCTGGCCAAATCGTTGTTATAATATCCTTGAAAGTTTTGCTATTATATTGTCCTAAAATATAAGCTGTATTTTCATGCATATACTCTGGTATATCGCTTTGTACTTTACCGTAATTATATAGTTTAGTAGGAATATCAAGACGTGGATTCCAAATCACAGGGCCAAATGTATCTTGCAGCGATAAATGACCACTTTCATACATAAACATAATACTATGCAGTAAATGCATATTGTTATCCGGGTCTTTAGGAAAAACTTCATTATTAATTTCCATACATAGTGGAATCTGATCCAACGTTCCAGTCAAAATTCTAAATGCTCCCACTTTGATATTATTATTCAACCTTAATAATCGAATATCAGGTAGTGCTTTTAATAAAATATCCATTAACGGATACGAAACTTGCGGTGAAAATGATAAATTCATATAAAGCGGTTTACCATGTATCTCATTTAATTTATTGGCTAGTTGCGCAAAATTTTTAATACTCCCAATGTGAGAATAAACATTCCCTGTCTGAAAATACACACCATGTTTTAATGCGCTTCGATAGCATATTTCTAGGTCTTTGGGATGGATTGGTTGCTCTTGGATTACGTTTATGCCATTATCCAGAAAATAATTAGCAATTTCAGTTCCTTTTCCGCCTAAAGCTCGACTTCTTAACACCACACATGCCAAATCCACATCCTTAGGAACTTGCTCAGTATCTGTATACAAAGTGCAATTAAAATTAGCGGCGCAACGTTTGGAGCGTTCACTACCTTTTGCCAAAATACCTATAAGTTCAAATTTATCACCTAATTTTTTTAATGCTTCCAAATATAAAAGTCCGAACGTTGTACCACATACAATCGTTTTTATTTTATGCACAATCAAATTTCTCCTTCCTCATTAGCTATCAACTCATCTATTGATTTATCCAGAATATTTATCTGTATATTTTGTCCTATTTTCAACATAATATCTATAAAGCTCGTTAACTCTTTTATCTTGTACAATTCACCTCCGTTTATTAACTTACCCTTATTCTTTAGTAAAATAACCGAAGAAGCCGCTACTACTCCAGCTACATATTCTGCAGACGGTGCCATCATAAGTAATGTATTTATAAAATGTTTATCTGCATTCTCTCCTGATATCTGAATAATAAAACTAGCATATTCTGTTCGGCCTAAAGTATCAACATAACTAGCTACGCATAATTCTTGTGCAACTTTAGCAATATCACTTTTAGAAATACCCTTATTCATTGACAACAACTTATTAGTACACTCTCCATCTACAGCCATAAACCATCTAGACGCATCACATTTTATTTGCCTATCAACATATTCACATTCCGAATCATAATATTGATATATATAACTTTCATTTATAGACAAGGGCAAACTTTTCCTTTCTATTGCTCTATGAAATAAAGGCAAGCCTATGCTTCCGCTAATTGCTCCTGCTAAGTAGTCCGCTGCTGCTGTCTGTGTAAATTTTCCTAAAGCACGATAATAGACATCCAGTTGCTTTACTTTTGTAAATTTTTGTGCAAGATATTGCGGCAACACACCCGACAATCCCGGTATTGCTCCTGCTTTACAAATAATTCTTTTATCGCCAAATTTTTCATATATATTTTGCATATCTTTACTATAGCCAACATCCACATACCCAATACCCATACTTAATATTACTTCTGCTAGTTTAGATGGATAATTATATGTAGGACCGGAACAATTCAAAATAATAGTACAGTCTTTGGCAAAAGCTTGAACACTATTAATGTCCATAACATCAATATCTTTAAATTTAATGTCATGATGATGGATTAAAGATTTCTCTATTGTCTTAAAGTGTTCGCTATTTCTTCCACCAACTCTAATACATGATCTATAATACTGTGCTAAAACATAAGTTGCCCAGCGGCCAACATTACCACATCCGCCAATTATTCCTATCATCTAAAAATGCTCCTTATTTTGTTCCAAATATACTGATAAATCTTCAATGGTTTCATGTGCCAAAATCTCTTCTAATCCAATGTTTGGCAACTCAGCTAAAGATATTTCATCTAACAATTTCATTAAAGCAATAGAGTCTCCCCCAATGTTATAGAAATTATCTGTTATGCTTATCGATTGGTTATTAAATACAGTTTTCCATATTTTCAACAATTTTTCTTGCAGCGGACTTATAGTATTATTTGATAATGCTCGCACAGTGTTTTCCATTTTTGGTTTAGGCAACTTACTTCTGTCTATTTTCCCATTAACGGATAATGGTAATTCCTTTATTAACATGTAATATTGCGGCACCATATAATCAGGTAGAAACTTACTAATGCTTGCTTTAATAAATTCAGAGCCAACATCTTTATCCCCTGGAATATAATACGCTATAAGTTGCTTATTACCGTTATTATTAATAATATGTGAAACTACACTTTTTTCTATTCCCGAAATATTATTAATAGCATATTCTATCTCTTCTAGTTCAATCCTGTGTCCACGAATTTTAACCTGTGTATCTATTCTGCCTAAAAACTCAATATATCCATCCTTACGTAACGCTCCCATGTCACCAGTTTTGTAAATTCTGCCCCAAAGACTATGTTCTATAAAAGAACAATTAGTCTTCTCTATATCTCTGCAATAACCTTGAGCGACTCCAACTCCCCCAATATATATTTCCCCAACTACATCCACTGGGCATAGTTCTAGATTGAAATTAAGTACATACATCGCTTGATTCTTCATAGGTATTCCATATGGTATACTCTTCCAATCTGCATTCATTTCTTTTACATCATAGTATATAGACCATATAGAAGCTTCCGTGGCTCCCCCCAAGCTCATAAATTCAGCTTTATGAAAAATGCTTTTTGCTTTATTCGGTAAATCAAGCGGTATCCAATCACCACTCAGCAGAATTTGCCGTAAAGGAAAGTTGTATGGCATACCCCTTTTCAAAATATTTTGTGCCACAATAGAACATATAACCGGAACAGAATTCCAAACAGTTATATGTTTATCTATTAATGCAGAAATTATTTCATTACTATCTCTTGCATCAGAAATCATAACCAATGCGGCTCCAACACTCAATGCCCCAAAAATATCATAAACCGACAAATCAAAACACACAGAAGATATACCTATTATCCTATCTTTGCCGTTCAATTTAATTTTTTCATTCAAATCATTAATTGTGTTGCAAACCGATACATGATTTATCATAACGCCCTTCGGTTTACCAGTACTACCAGAAGTATAGATGACATATGCCAGTGTATCCGGTAATGCTTTTATGCCCATCGGACTTTCAGAAAAATTTTCCAGTTCTCCTGACTGATATAATTCATCAGTCAATAAAATTTTCGTTTCACTATTTTCCAACAAGAATTTCTGTCTTTCTTTAGGAAAATTAGGATCTATGGGAACATAAGCTGCTCCAGTTTTTAAAACACCCAAAATAGATATAATGGTCTCTGGTTGCCTTTTTCCTAAAACTCCAACTCTGGTATCAGCACCACAAATTCCTTTGCTACACAAATAACGTGCAACTTGATTTGCTTTAGCTTCAATTTCAGCGTATGTTAAATTCGTATTTCTATAATATATTGCCACTTCATTTGGTGTTTTACTGACCTGCTTTTCAAAAAGCTCTTGCAAAGTACACGGAACAATATTTTTAATTGGTATGTTATATCTATCCCACAAATCGCCTGTTTCTGGCAATGACGCTGTATCAAACAAACCAGTTGACGCAACATTTCTAATTCCGTTCATAAAGTCATTAAAAATCGACGTAATAACCCCATGACTAAAAAGTTTATCTACATAGTCCCAAGATATATGAAGTTCTTCGCCCATTTCTATTATTTGATTGTCCAAAAAAACTTGCGGTGTTTGTGTCACGGCATATTTGAGCTTCCCAATCTGTTCAAACCAATTTTCCTCAGAATTAAACATCACACATGTAAATACTACAGGCATAATAGCCTTACCAATGATACTATTTTTTCGAGATATCTCTCTTATAATTTCCGTACCATCAAATGCTTGATATTCTAAATTTTCAAATATTTCTTTCTGCATTTGCAATGCATTATCCCAAATATTCATACTGTCAAGAGACACTTCCAAAGGAATAATTTTTGTAAAATCCCCAATAATTCCACCTGCATTTTCGACATGTTCTTTACGTTCAAATGATGTCAAGTTTAATAGCAAGTCTTTTTGATTACTCCATTTTGCAAGTACCATAGCATAAATTGTACATAAAACAGCAGCAGGAGAAACACTATGTTTTTTTACTACGTTCTTAAATGCGAGCAATGTTTTTGCATTAATAGTTTCTGATATTCTACTGATTTTATAATCTTTGCATCTGTTCAAACCTATTAACATTGGTAAATGGGGAAATTCCGGGAAATAAGGTATTTTTTGCATCCAATAATTCTTTGCTTCCTTGTATTCAGATTCATCTATGCTGTTCTCCAATGCTTTAACATACTCATGATACGTATAATTAATGGGCGGCAATTCATTTCCTTTTATCCCTTCAGCTAATTCTTTTAAAAGGATTCTCAGACTATCGCCATCACAGACCATTAAATTTATACTCACACATAAAATTTTATAATCATCGCTTTCACGATGCAAAACCTCGAATGTGAACAATGGCCACATTGATAAGTCATAATTTTTGTGCGATAAAGCTTGACGTATCTGTTTATTCTTCTTCGTAAATTCTTCACGATTTTTCGTTCTCGTAATATTAACCACATATTTTGGTACTGTTGATAGAATCTGTTGAGTACCATTTTTAGAAAATACACTTCGTAAAACCTCATGTCTTTCTATCAATTGTGCAATGCTTTTATTCAGATTATTACTTTCATAAGGAAACTCTACTTCAAAATAGTAATGTGCATTGTATCTTGCTAATTCAAATGAAGCATTTCTTCCACTAAAATATGCCTTTTGAATATTGGTCATGGGAATTTCCGTTTGATAAGCTGCACATGTATCCGTATCCTGATTTTCTTTTGTTAGATGTTCCGAAGATTCAACATCTGCTTTTACATTTTTAACATATTCAGCTAATTCTTTTATATTTCCCGTTTCAACAATTTTTACGAACGGTATTTTTATTTCTAATATGTCTGATAATTTCTTTGCAATCCTCTGTGCAATTATAGAATCTCCTCCCAAAGCAAAAAAATTCTCATTGTTTTTTACATTTTCTATACTCAAATACTTTTCCCACACATGGGCTATTGTCTTTTCAATACTGCTGGCCGGAGTTCCGCTTTTCGTTTCTGTTCTTAAATTGCTTATTTTTAATAACTCCGCCCTATCTATTTTTTGATTAATGTTCAAAGGGAACTGTTTGATATGAATTAATTTATGCGGTTGCATGTACCCTGGCAAAAACTTTCCTAAATGCGCATTCAATTGCTGTGCATCAAGCTTTTTCCCTTTATAAAACAATACAATTTTCTCCTTATCATTCATAATGGCTATAGCATTATCCACACCTTGCATGCTACGCGCAATAGATTCAATTTCTCCTAATTCTATGCGAAAACCATTTATCTTAATCTGGCCATCTTTACGACCTAGTATTATTACAAATCCTTCTGCATCAAATTTACCAAAATCACCTGTTTTATATACTTTGCCAATTTTAGGAATTGAAACAAAGTTCTTTTTGGTTTTATCATCGTCACCAATATAACCTAAAGCTACTCCTTTCCCTCCTATGCAAATTTCACCAACCACACCCGTTGGGCACACCTTTTCTTCTTTGTTCAATATATAAATAGTTTGATTTCCTAGCGGATACCCATAAGGTATGCTGCTCCAACTTTCTTGTATCTCATTGATTGAGAAATAAATTGACCATATTGAAGCTTCTGTTGCACCACCTAAACTAATAATCTCTGCATTAGTGAATATCTTTTTAATTTTTTGGGGCAGTTGCGTACCAATCCAATCGCCACTTAAGAAAATATGCCGTATATCTTCATTTACATAGTTCTCCGGAATACCCTCCAAAAAAAGCTTCATTAGTGCCGGTACTGAGTTCCATATAGTTATAGGAAAATGTTCTAATATATAGCATATATCCTTTGAATTTCTTGGTTCCTTTATTAATGCCAAAAATCCTCCCATATATATACTGCCAAAAATATCAAATATTGATAAATCAAAATTTAAAGCTGACAATCCCAAAATTCCTTCGTCCTCACTAAGAGCAAATCTTCTTTTCATATCAGCCAGTGTATTCATTACACCTTCTTGAGAAATTACGACTCCTTTCGGTTTTCCTGTACTACCAGAGGTAAATATTATATATGCAACATCATTTAGTGTTATTTTCGATGTACCAGTTGTATTATTAGTTATTTTTATAGCCGTACGTTTTTTTATATGCTTTTGCAGCGCATAAACAACCCACATTGCACAAGAAGAATTGCATATAGTTTCAATACGTTCATCAGGATAATCATCAGGAATAGGTATGAAAACACCTCCCATTTTGGCAACAGCCAGTATGGCTATAACAGATTCGATATTTTTCCCCACTATTACTATAATGGAGTCTTTACTATGGACTCCTTGCTTTATAAATTTTTCAACTAAGTTCTGTACCGCTTTATTTAACTGTTCATATGTCAATACAGAAACACCATCTGTAATAGCAATTTTCTTGCTGTATAAGTTAAATGACTTATCAAGCATTTCTGGAACTGTCGGTAATATTTGCGAAAACTCCGTTTGATTGTAATTTGAAATTGTATTTTCATTGCCAATAGGGATATCATTGACATCGCAATCAACTATTGTTGCTTCAATAATATTCATATAATAACTAAACATGTCATTAATCATGTTATGAGGGAAAATTTTTTCAAGATAGTCCCACGCTATTACATATTTTGTGTCATAACAGTATATCTGGCAGTCTAAATAAACCTGAGAAGTTTGAGTAACAAAATAATTAATATCATTATATTTAATTGCATTGTCTTCTTTGAATAACATGCTCGTAAAAACCACCGGCATATAAGTCTGCTCACCCTGGTGGATTTTTGCATATTCACGTATAACTTCGACACCATCAAAGTTATTATGGTCAAGATATGTATATAATCTATTTTTTACGAAAGATAAATCTTGACTAAAAGTACGGATTTTACTGCTACTATTTTCATAATTGAAAAGCACGTTTGTGGTAAACTCCCCAGCCAACAATTCAGAAGCATGGAACTGTGTTGGTCTATCCATTACTGTGACATTAATTGTAAATTCGGGATCTTCGCTCCATCTCTTCAGTGTGTATATATAAAGCGTAAGTAGCAGAACACTAACAGTTACTCCCTGCTTCTCTGCAAAACATTCAAGCTTCTTCCAAAAATTATTAGTAAACACCTTCTGCTTTCGCAAAAAAACATTCGTGCTTCGATTCACACTTGAAAGAAGTGGCAATTGTGGTGAACTTGGCAATGTCTGAGCTTTTTCTAGCCAGAATAATTTATCCCGTAAATATTTATCGTCTCTTTTTTTTGTTGAATACCAATTCAGATATTCATCAAACCAATCACCCAAAGGCTGTAAAGGATTTTCATTGTATAAGTTCTTAAAGTCCCTAAATAATATGCTTAAACTATAACCGTCAATAATGAGCATATCTATATCAATTATAGCTATAAATGAATCACCATCTTGTATGTTGTGAACTTCGAATAATGGCCACTTTTGCGGATTAATGATTTTTTTATTGGCTTCTTTTCTATAGTCCTCCAAAGATTTTTCTTGGCCGGTCTTGAGATGAAATGATTCCGCAATGTTGTCTTCTAGAACTACTCTTCTACCATTTTCAAATATACTACGTAGCATGGAATGACGTCGTATTAACTTACGTATTGTTTCTTCCATCTTTTGGGGACACAGCTTATGCCGTATTTCTAAATAAAAATGTGACATATTGGTGTTACCATAGAATTCTTGTTGACGGCCCAACATATATGCCGTTTGCATAGAAGTGCATGACACATCTTTTTTATTTTTTACGTTATCCATTGTACCAATTTTCGCCAAAGCTTCGTATATATAATTGCACAAATCATGGATGGTTTTATTACTAATCAAATCCGCTATACCAAGTTTTACACCATATTCCTGATGAAGCGCTCCAATAAGCCGAAACATACCCAAGGAATCTTCTACAACATCCAATAGGTTTGCATTTTCAGCAACTTTATTATCAAAGTAGCTATTCATAAATAGTGTTATATTATTTTTTCTGTGTGCATCTCTGTTCATAGTATAATCCCTCATAATTTCATTTTTGCTTATCTTCCCTGTTTGCATGTTGCTCAATTTTTTCACGAAAGTAATATCATCCAATTTAATTCCAAGTTCTTTTAAAACAGTATGTTTGATTTCACTTTTAAAATTTTTGTCAATTGCTTCTTCCCCTTCGATAAACAAATAAATTTTATATTTACCTTCCTTAGGAACATTCTCACCATATGCAACGTTTCTAAGACGAAAACATTTAGCTACCGTGTGTTCTATATCACTAAGATATATATTTCTCCCATACGAAAACAATACATTGCTTCTTCTGCCGAGAACATATAAACCATCACTTGAAAAAAATCCTATATCTCCTGTACTTAGCCATCCTTCTCTTACTGGTATCCTGCCATTATATCCGTAATATCCTTTAAAAACAGTACCGCCTTTAATTTCAATATTTCCAACACAATTTTTTCCCAATTCTTTAAAATCATCATCTACTATTCTTACCTTAGTATCAGCCATGGGTTCTCCTTGGCAAATCAGCTCATCTCTAATATGTTCTAAATACTTTTTATCAAAATCTATACCCAATTCAAGAGAAATTTCAGCAACACGGCTAGTTTGTAAAACCTTTCCTTTATTAATAACTACTCCCGAACATGTTTCGCTCAACCCGTAAGCAGCAACAAATTTTTTATCATCCAAATGATATTTTTTTACCTGATAAAAAAAATCGTTCATAACATTTCTTGATATAGGTTCTCCTCCACTCATTAGAATACGTATTGAAGATAAATTCCAACTATCTGCAGAAGATATACAATCGCACATATATTTGTATGCAAAATTAGGTGCACAAGACACAGTTGCCCTATATTTCTCTATAAGGTCAAACCACTCTTTAGGATTAGCTAAAAATGAGCTTATTTCCGAATATACGCATTTACAGTTAGCAAAAAAAGGCACGAACATAAAATCTATAAATCCCAATATATGTTCTAAAGATATCCATGTCATGAACACATCATTTTGAGTCACATTATACTCATTAACTTTATTTTTTATAGATTCTATAATGTTATTAACAGTAATTATTGCGCCTTTAGGTTCAGTAATGCTGCCTGAAGAGAACATTACTATTGCTTCATCTATTTTCCCATACGCCCTACGTTTTCGACAATCCGTAAGAATATCATTCTCAATATTATGTATATAAGCACTTTCTTCTGATAGAGCTCCAATATTTTTATAGCCTTGATTATCAGCAATTATAATAATCTCTGGATGCTTTTTTAATATTTTCTTCAGCTGTTCATATCCGCTTGAACTTGTACATAAAGGTAAAATAATAGGAATGGCATCCAAAAAGAATAATGCTATTAAAGAAGCAATGAATGTCTTTTTCTCTCCAACTTGTATAATCACATATTCGCGAGGCTTAATAAACTTTATCTTTGCCATTATTGTATTAATCATAGCTGATAGTTTCGCGGTTGTTATGCGTTCTTCTACCACATTATAAAATATGATTTCATTTCTACTATTTTCCAAATATTTTTTTAACATTCTACTAATTATCATGTTGGATTGCATATGTTCATCAACTCCTTCTTGCTGATTGTGCGATATGCAACCGGCCCTTTGTTACATATTGCTAAGTACATATCGTCAATTTTTTTCAAATGATAAATACAATTGTTTTTATAAAAGCACTCAGTATTTATGTGTAAAAACTCAAGGCAATTAATTCCATACCCTAGACCAACGCCTGTACGTTTTACGGTAGCTTCCTTTAAAACCCACAATTTAAAAAACATTTCCTGATCGTTCATACTTGCTATATATTCCATCTCTTTGAAGGACAGTGTATTTAAAGATAAAAAGAATTTGTTATTATCAATCCTTTCTATGTCAATTCCGATATCGTTTTTTGCGACAGCACAAACCACAGCTTTTGAGCAATGGCTTATATTAAAATAAATATTGGTATAGTATTTTAAATATGGTTTTCCCTGGGAGCCATATGCCAAAGCTACCTGATCAGTTATGTTAAATTCCTTTTCTAGTGCAAGCAATAATAATAGATAAGCTATAGCACAATTTTTTTGGTCAATAACACGCTTATATTGGCTAAGTTTTTTCAGCCTATATTCAGGTAAAATCAATGACATACGTTTTACATCAAAATAACTAATACTATCCAACTCTTTAAATATATATATTTTGTCAATCTTATTAACTTCATGACTATATTTCAACTTCTTGCTCCCAACTCGAATAAATTACTTTGTTTAAAAGTTCTATGTTTTTATTGAACATTTCACATATCGTGGTTTTATCAAAAGCCTGTATACAATAGTCCCAATTTATTGATAAATTTCCCTTGATATCTGTTGCTTGATAGTCCAATGAAACTTGAGGTGTCTGACTATATGCATATTTTTCTTTCGTCCACTCCGATAAATAACAACCATAATGCTTCGATCCAACAAGAATTCCCGTAAAAACAACCGGCAAAGCTGCCTGGGCTGCATATTCTTTGGGAATTTTTCTAATTATTTTTACTCCTTCATATCCCCTATATTTTACGAAGTTCCAGAATTCTTTCTGCGTAGCATGTACCTCTTCTTTAAACGTCCTCCGTTTACCAGCTTCATACTCCGCTATGCTAACATTCGTAAAATCGCCAAGGACTTCTTGTATTTCTCTATTTTCTGATAAACGATTAAATACGGTTAAATTTATTGTAAATTTTTTATTATCTGCATATTTCGCTAATATTTTCATATATATTGAGCACAACACAGCTGCAGGTGTCACTTTATACTTCTTTGCTTGCATATAAATCAATTCTGTATCCGTACAGGAAACCTCATGATTTATTCTGCTAAAGCTCGGGGTATTAATATCCAACAACTTTCTTGTGTATTTCAATTGTGGTGCATTGGGAATGCTGAACAAACGATTATTCCAATAAAGTTCAGCTTCTCGCTCTCTCTTTGTATCGCGAAGTTTTCCTTGCTCAATGCAGTATTCTCTGAATGTGTATGCCGGAAATTTTGTATTTCCCTTCTCATATAGTTCGCATATTTGTTTCATCATTAGCATGACACTCCATGCGTCCAATATAATACAATCAAATCCAATATGTATCCTGAATCTAAAACCATCTTTGGTTGTGAGCTTTATAAGAAACATAGGCCAAGATTCAAGCTGGTACATTTTGCTTTGCCACTCTAGCCTATATTTTATCTGTTCTTCTTCATTCTTAACTCTGTACGATTCAATATGATACCATGGCACTTTTTCGAGAACAGCTTGTCTGCCACAGTTCATAACAACAATCCTCATAGCTTCATTTTTACTGATAACCAGATTAAATATTTGTTCCATTTTTTCAACATCCAACATATCTATTTCTGTTTCAAAATAATAATTTGCACTAATACCTCCCAATTCATAGAATTTATCCCTTCCCATAAGATATGCTTTCTGTATAGTTGTTAATTCAAAACTCTTTGCTAGCATAGACTTTCTTTCCCTTAAATACGTTAAAATTGATGCTTTGTTATTTCGCAGCCAATGTATTTTTTCATTATTTATTTTTCCTTGTTCAGCTTTATACTTTAAAGTGCTTCCATCTATCCATATTTTTATTTCTTCATTTGCCCATTCATCTAATTTCATCCTTATTTCATTATTGACTGACCAAAAAGAATTTCGCATCATATTCATTTCATTTCCTCTCTCTTTTTACACTTCTCCTTCGATCATATCTTTTTGTTTAGCTCGTTGAGCTTGAATCAATGCTGCTATGGTCCCCAATGCAGGGGTGTTAAAGATATGTTTTAATTTAATATTCACATCATATTTTTTCTTGATTTCCGAAACGAATCGTGCCGCTGATATGCTGTCTCCACCCGATTCAAAAAAGTTCTGATTTTTATCATGAATTTTACAATTCAATATTTTTCTCCATATATCTGCAATTTCTGCTTCAATTCCTTGCAGATTTATACTTGGCATTTCATTTTCTTGTTTTGGGGTCAATATTTTCAAAGTTTGCTGTCTATCAATTTTTCCATTTTTATTTAATTTAATTTGTTTTGCTATAGCAAATCTTGTTGGGATCATATAAATTGGTAAATTTTCGTGCATACGCTTCTGCAGGTTAATCATAAGTCTCGTTGCTTCTGTTGTAGGTTTTCTGGCTACAATTAAGAGGGCTCCCAGTTTCCCCCTCTTAAATATTTCAATATCTTCAAAGGGAGTCTGTTTATATTTTTCCTTCCAAGCATTTAATAATAACAATGGGGTTCCAACCATTCTTCCTCGCTTCTGTTCAACAAACCCGTTTTCCAACAATCCTGAGAGCAGAATACCAATTGGATCCATTTCTTCATATTCAACAGCATAAAAAGTACCATTTTCTCTTAATAACAGTGCCGCCATCCTTATTTCATTTAACGGCTCTTCATAAGTATGTAAAACATTGACAGCCAAAACAACATCATATTTGTTCAGTTCTAAATCTTCTATTCCTTGATCGTGCATGACGCGATAACTAATATTTCCATCTAAACCACATAGTTTTTCTTGTGCTATTTTCAACATGCCAGATGAAGTGTCAAACAGCGTAATATGTTCCGCCTTACAAAACACATTCCAATATTGGCTTATTATTTTCCCTGTTCTTGCTCCTAAAACAGCAATTTTTTTATTTTTAATATTATCCAGCAGTATTTGTTTTAAATAATATTTGGTATCTTCTCCGCTTAGTGACCAGTATTCTGGTGAAACCTCTTCTCGTTGAAGTAGTTCTTCTACAGGACACTTTCCTGTCAGGATATCGAATAGCACCTTTCTTGATTTCTCAATTTTTTCTAACATCTCATTGTTGGGGCTCTCTAGAATCTCACTATATGAATTATCTTTTTTATAATTAAGCCAGCTTTCCCAAAATTCAATAACTGGTCTATATTCTTCGCATACGTCCGTCTTGCTTAAACAAAAATCACTTATCAAGCGTCTTACAATTTCTTCACGTTGTTTGAAATAAATATCCGAATAATTGCTGTTGTCATAATGACAATATATATTGATATTTGATGCGGGTTTAATTCTAGGAACAAGCACAGCCACTAATTTGTTCTTTTGCTTCTCAGCAGCTATACCTACTACCACCTGAGCGATACTTGGCTCTTGCATTATTACATGTTCAACTTCTCCTATTTCTATTCGGTAACCATTAATTTTAACTTGATTATCCATTCTTCCTAAGAATTCCACAATTCCTCTTGAATTAAACCTGACTAAATCGCCAGTTTTATACCACTTTATTCCATCCTTCACAATAAATTTCTTATCAGTTAATTCCTTGTCATTTATGTACCCGTCTGCAACACCCTCTCCTCCAATCCATAATTCTCCACCCACAAAATCCGGACAATCATAGCCGTTACAATCAACAACTCTCAGATATTGATTACTCAAAGGTTGTCCATATGGTATCGACTTCCGTTTACTATCAATACTCTTCACTATAAAATAGTTTGACCATATTGACGCTTCTGTTGCCCCACCTAAAGCAACAAATTTGCAATTGGGACTTATTAAAGAAAGCCTCTCATATAAATCCACCTTAATCCAATCGCCAGATAACAGAACTGTTTGTAAAGGTAACGTTTGTCTATCTACTTCAAAACTAGTCAACAACATATCAAACAATGCTGGCACTGAATTCCAAAAATTAACACCAACCTCCAATATTACTTTTTGCCAAAAGTTTGGTTCCCTAGCTGTATCCTCGCTAAGTACTGCTAAAGTTCCTCCAGCTGCTAATAAGCCAAAAATATCATATACAGATAAATCAAAATCCAATTCTGAAATTGCTATACCAATTGTATTTTTACTTATACAAAATTTTTCATTAATATCAGCAATTGTATTGTATGCCTCTCGATGTGAGATAATTACCCCTTTAGGTGTACCTGTTGTTCCCGAAGTGAAAATTACATATGCTGGTTTGTGAGTATCAGAAAATATTGGTTTTTTTAGTGATGTTGCTTGCTTAATAACATCGTCATAACAGATTTCTGATATACCTAATTGGTTGTCGAATTTAATTTTTCTACTTGTAACAACATGCTTAATTTTGCATGCCTCAATAATTTTCTTTTTTCTTTCAATAGGTTGTTTTACACCAATAGGAACATACGCTGCGCCAGCAGTCAAAATGCCATACACAGCGATAATCTGACCAATATCTTTTGGCATACTTATGCCCACTAAATCGCCTTTTTTTATACCAATTTCTACTAAATAACCAGCCAGTTTTAAAGACATTTCATATAACTGGGAATAACTAATTATCTTTTTTTCCCCATTTTCAAAATAAACAAGAGCTGCTTTCTTAGGCACTGCTGCTACTTGTTCAAAGAACTGTTCATGCAAACATCTATCTCTAAATATTTTTCTCGTATTATTTATATGTTCTCTAATAGTAAGTTGCTTACTAGTAATCATGTGTCTAAAAGGAAATTTGCTATTCATATTCCTCCATTCTATAATTAATTCTTCCGCAAAGTTTCTCAAGCCTTCCACCATTTCATATTCCAATTTATCACTTTCAATGCATAAAATTGCCACGTTCCCGTTATAATTAACTCTGCACAAATAATCTT